>CAYMUY010000021.1:0-75718 GCA_964393825.1 uncultured Thiobacillus sp.
CCAGACTCCCTCTACACAAAAACCCCCGCTCGTCGGGGGTTTTTGCTTTGGAAAATGGGAACCGCGTGGCCAGGTGATGGCCATTGAGGTGCCTTGCTCCAAATCGTATAATACAAAGCGATTTTCAATAGAGCGGGGTGGACGCGAGTCCGCCCCGCTTGTCACATCTGGACCAGGGGTTATCTTGTCTGCGCTCTTTCCTGCAATACTTGCCTTGGCTGACGGTACGATTTTCCGTGGCTATTCCATCGGTGCCGAATCGGCTGGAGTCGGTGAAGTCGTCTTCAATACGGCGATTACGGGCTATCAGGAAATTCTCACCGACCCTTCGTACCGGAATCAGTTGGTGACCCTGACCTATCCTCATATTGGCAACGTTGGGGCGAATCCGTCGGATGCCGAGTCTGGTGCGGTGCATGCCGCAGGCCTGATCATTCGCGATCTGCCGCTGCGCGCGAGCAACTTCCGCATGACCCAGACTTTGGATGACTATCTGAAAGAATGGAACATTGCCGCAATCGCCGGGATCGATACCCGGCGCCTGACGCGCCATCTCCGGCTCAACGGAGCGCAGAATGGTTGCATCCTGCCAGGTGGTATGGACGAGGCCAGGGCCATCTCCATCGCTCGTGCTTTCCCGAGCATGGCCGGAACCGATCTTGCCAAAGAGGTTACCTGCGGCGAGCGGCATATGTGGGACGAAGGTGAATGGGCGCTCGGCCAGGGGTTCCAGCGGCCTGAACACTATCCCTATCGCGTGGTTGCCTACGATTTCGGTGCCAAGCGCAACATCCTGCGCATGGCCGCGATGCGTGGTTGTCAAATCACCGTAGTCCCCGCTGATACGCCTGCTGCTGAAGTGCTGGCGATGCAACCGGATGGCGTATTGCTCTCGAACGGTCCGGGTGATCCCGAGCCATGCGGCTATGCGATAGATGCGATAAGGGAAATCACCGCCGCGCGGATACCGACCTTCGGCATTTGCTTGGGTCATCAGTTGTTGGCGCTCGCCTCAGGGGCCAGGACCGTGAAGATGAAGTTCGGACACCACGGTGCCAACCACCCTGTGCAGGATCTTGATACCAAGCGTGTTGTCATTACCAGCCAGAACCATGGCTTTGCGGTCGATCCCCAGTCCCTCCCGGACAACCTCCGCGCCACGCATATCTCCCTGTTCGATGGGTCGCTGCAAGGCATCAGCAGGACGGATGTGCCTGCATTCAGTTTTCAGGGCCATCCCGAAGCGAGCCCCGGCCCGCAGGATGTGGGCTACCTTTTCGATCGATTCATCCAGTTGATGCAAGACTACAAGGCGAATCATGCCTAAGCGCAGCGATCTCAAATCCATTCTCATTATCGGCGCCGGCCCTATCGTTATCGGCCAGGCCTGCGAATTCGACTATTCAGGCGCCCAGGCCTGCAAGGCGTTGCGGCAGGAGGGATACCGGGTGATCCTGGTCAATTCCAATCCCGCCACGATCATGACCGACCCGGAAATGGCTGATGCGACCTACATCGAGCCGATCAACTGGCAGACGGTCGAGAAGATCATTGAAAAGGAACGGCCGGACGCCATCCTCCCAACCATGGGCGGGCAGACCGGTCTCAACTGCGCCCTTGATCTTGCCAAATATGGCGTGCTCGAGAAATACGGCGTCGAACTTATCGGCGCCAGTCGCGATGCGATCGACAAGGCCGAGGATCGTGAAAAGTTCAAGCAGGCCATGGCTCGCATTGGTCTGGCTAATCCGCGCTCCGCTCTGGCGCACAGTATCGAGGAGGCGATGCAGATTCAGGCTGGTATCGGCTTCCCAACCATCATTCGTCCTTCCTTTACCATGGGAGGCAGTGGTGGTGGCATCGCCTACAACATGGAAGAGTTCCTGGCGATCTGCGAACGCGGTCTGGATGCGTCGCCCACCAAGGAATTGCTGATCGAGGAATCGCTGATCGGCTGGAAAGAATTCGAGATGGAAGTGGTGCGTGACCATGTCGACAACTGCATCATCGTGTGCTCCATCGAGAACCTCGATCCAATGGGTGTGCACACCGGCGATTCGATCACTGTCGCCCCCGCGCAAACTCTGACCGATCGCGAATATCAGTTGCTGCGCAATGCTTCCATTGCCGTACTGCGCGAAATCGGTGTGGATACGGGTGGCTCCAACGTACAGTTCGCCATCAATCCTGCGGATGGTCGTATCGTGGTCATCGAGATGAACCCCCGCGTGTCGCGCTCATCTGCCTTGGCCTCGAAGGCAACCGGTTTCCCCATTGCGAAAGTCGCGGCCAAGTTGGCCGTGGGTTTCACTCTCGACGAACTCAAGAACGACATTACCGGTGGCGCCACGCCGGCTTCCTTCGAGCCGTCTATCGACTATGTGGTCACCAAGGTGCCGCGCTTTGCTTTCGAGAAATTTCCCCAGGCCAATGACCGGCTGACCACGCAAATGAAATCCGTGGGTGAGGTCATGGCGATCGGTCGCACTTTCCAGGAGTCCTTGCAGAAGGCTTTGCGTGGCCTGGAAACGGGTGTGGACGGGCTCGACGAGAAAACCGACGACGAGGATGAGATCGAGGCCGAGCTCGGCAACCCAGGCCCCGAACGCCTCTGGTATGTTGCCGACGCGCTGCGTATCGGCATGACCTTTGAGGAAGTGCAGCTGGCCAGCATGATCGATCCCTGGTTCCTGGCGCAGATCGAGGACCTGGTGCGCCAGGAGCGTGAACTGCAGGGACTCTCCCTGGCGGATATCAGCCGGGAACAGTTGTTCCGTCTCAAGCGCAATGGCTTCGCCGACCGCCGCCTGGCCAAGTTGCTCAACACGGATCAGCACGCGGTGCGAGCACGACGTTGGGCTCTCGGCGTGCATCCGGTCTACAAGCGCGTGGATACCTGCGCAGCCGAATTCGCCACGTCCACGGCCTACATGTATTCCACCTACGAGGAAGAGTGCGAGTCGCTCCCCTCTGATCGCAAGAAGATCATGGTGCTCGGTGGCGGCCCCAATCGTATCGGTCAGGGGATCGAGTTCGACTATTGCTGTGTGCATGCCGCGCTCGCCATGCGCGAGGATGGTTATGAAACCATCATGGTCAACTGCAACCCTGAAACCGTATCCACCGATTACGACACCTCAGATCGCCTGTATTTCGAGCCGCTTACGCTTGAAGACGTGCTGGAGGTGGTGCGCATCGAGAAACCGATCGGCGTCATCGTCCAGTACGGTGGCCAGACACCGCTGAAACTGGCACGTGACCTGGAAAGGAATGGTGTCCCTATTATCGGCACCTCCCCGGACATGATCGACGCGGCCGAGGATCGAGAGCGTTTCCAGAAGATGCTGAATGACCTGGGCTTGTTGCAGCCGCCCAACCGCACCGCGCGCGCGGAGGATGAGGCGATCCGGCTTGCCGCCGAGATCGGATACCCGCTGGTAGTGCGGCCCTCCTATGTCCTGGGTGGCCGCGCAATGGAAATCGTCCGCGAGGAAGCGGATTTGCAGCGTTACATGCGTGAGGCCGTCAAGGTATCCAACGATTCTCCGGTGCTGCTCGACCGTTTTCTCAACGATGCGATCGAGGTCGACGTGGACGCCTTGTCAGACGGTGAGAACGTCCTGATCGGCGGCATCATGGAACACATCGAACAGGCCGGCGTCCATTCCGGTGATTCCGCCTGCTCTCTGCCACCCTATAGCCTGACTCCAGCGATACAGGACGAGCTGCGGCGGCAGACCGTGGCCATGGCCCGGGCCCTCAATGTGGTTGGTCTGATGAATGTCCAGTTCGCCATCAAGGGGACGGGCGACAAGGCCGAAGTTTATGTGCTGGAAGTCAATCCACGCGCTTCACGCACCGTACCTTTCGTCTCCAAGGCCACAGGCCGCCAGCTCGCCAAGATCGCGGCGCGCTGCATGGCTGGCACGTCACTGAAGCAGCAGAACGCGGAGCAAGAAATCATTCCGCCGTATTATTCGGTCAAGGAAGCCGTTTTCCCATTCCGCAAGTTTCCTGGCGTCGACCCCATCCTCACGCCGGAAATGAAATCTACCGGTGAGGTGATGGGTGTGGGCGAGACCTTTGGTGAGGCTTTCCTGAAATCCCAGTACGGTGCCAGCGTCAAGCTTCCGCGTGAAGGCAATGTCTTCATTTCGGTGCGCAACCCCGATCATCCGCAGGTGGTCGAGATTGCGAGCTACCTGCACGGTTTTGGCTTCAACCTGTTTGCCACACGCGGCACGGCCAATGTCATCGATGCCGGCGGTGTGCCGGTGACCCGTGTCAACAAGGTGGCCGAGGGCCGCCCGCATATTGTCGACATGATCAAGAATCGGGAAATTCAGCTGATCATCAACGTGGTCGAGGACAAGCGGGCGATGAAGGACTCCTTCGCGATCCGCGCCGCCGCGCTGAATCAGAATATTCCCTATTTCACGACGCTGGCCGGCGCCAAGGCGGCCTGCCTGGGCATGAAGGATCGCCGCGACATCTCCGTCTATCCCCTGCAAGACCTGCACAAGCGTCTGCACTGAGAGGTTCCCAATGAATAAAGTCCCACTTACGGTGGTTGGCGCCGATCTGTTGCGCAATGAACTGCAACGCTTGAAGAGCGTGGAGCGTCCCAACGTTATCGCCGCCATCGCCGAAGCGCGTTCGCACGGCGACCTGTCGGAAAACGCGGAATACGATGCCGCCAAGGAAAAGCAGGGGTTCATCGAGGGGCGCATCAAGGATCTGGAAGGCAAACTCGCCAACGCCCAGATCATCGACCCGCGTCATCTCGACGCGGAGGGGCGCGTGGTGTTTGGCGCCACGGTCGATCTGGTGGATGCCGAAACCGGCGATGAAGTGAAGTACCAGATCGTCGGCGACGACGAGGCGGACATCAAGAGCGGGAAAATATCCGTGGGCTCGCCCATCGCCCGGGCGCTGATCGGGAAATATGCCGGTGATGTCGCCGATGTGAACGCGCCCGGTGGCCTTCGCCACTACGAAATCGTCGACGTTCACTACATCTGACGTGAAGCGACTTCCCGACGTGCTCGCCATCTGGGCCGCCGCCATTTGGGTGGGGGGGCTCTGGGTGGTCGGCTACCTGGCCGCGCCGACGCTTTTCTATACCATGGATGATCGCGCGCTGGCCGGCATGCTGGCCGGCAAGATGTTCAGTCATATTGCCTGGCTGGGCCTGGTCTGCGGTGGCTGGCTGCTGCTGTTTCGCCTGAGTCGGTCAGGGACGGAGGCGTTGAAGCAGGTCTTTTTCTGGCTCGTCCTGGTCATGCTGTTGCTGACGGCCGCCCAGAAGTTCGGCATTCAGCCCATCATGCAACAACTCAAGGACCAGGCCATGCCGAAGGATGTGATGGAAAGCCTGTTTCGCGACCGTTTCGCCACCTGGCACGGCATCTCCAGCGTGGTGTACCTGATCGAGAGCCTGCTCGGTCTGGCGCTGCTGGCCAGGCAGAAAACCTAGTCCGGGTCGGGTATCGCTGCACCTCCAGTCATGGCTGCCCGCTTAGGCTGTGTGGAACCCACCCTACGGCAGCTTGATCCTGGCTTTTTCCGCCGATTTATAAAGCAGCAACAGCTTGCCGATATGCTGGACTGGAGCGGCATCCACCGCCGCGCAGAGTTCGCCAAACCACGCCTCGCGCGCGGCGCGGTCATCACCCAGGACGCGTACCTTGATCAGCTCATGGGCGGCTAGTGCGTGCCCGGTTTCCTTGATCACCGCCTCGGTCAGTCCCTGCGCGCCGATCATCACCACCGGCTTGAGCGAATGGGCCAGGCCTTTCAGATATTTACGTTGTTCAACCGATAATTCGCGCATTCATTTTCCCCGGAAAAGGCGGCGATAGTAGCCCATGAAACGACAAGCCAAAACCCACGCGTGGCATCACAAGCATGTCAACGACTTCTATGTGAAGCAGTCGGTCGAGCAGGGCTATCGCTCACGCGCGGCATACAAGTTGATGGAAATCGACGATCAGGATCATTTGTTGCGCCAGGGCCAGACAGTGGTCGACCTTGGTTGCTCGCCGGGAGGGTGGTGCCAGGTGGCGTCGGAACGGATGAAAGGACAGGGCCGCATCGTCGGTATCGACCTGCTGGAAATGACCGGTTTGAATCATGTCACCTTTATCCAGGGCGATTTCACCGAAGAGGCCGGTCTAGCCCAGGTGGAAGACGCCCTGCAGGGACGGCCTGTCGACCTTGTACTTTCCGACATGGCCCCCAATATCACTGGCGTGGTGCTGACCGACCAGGCAAGAAGTTATCAGCTCGCGGAACTCGCGCTGGAATTTGCCGCGCAACACCTGCAACTCGATGGCGTTTTTCTGGTCAAGGTGTTTCAGGGGGCCGGATTCGAGGCTTACATGAGGTCGATGCGCGAGGTTTTTCGGAAGGTCGTGGCACGCAAGCCTGATGCCTCACGCGATCGCAGTCGCGAAGTGTATTTATTGGGTCGCGGATTGAAAACGATACCCGGGCAGGCGGCGGTCTTGATTGAATCGGCCCAGGATTTGGACTAACTTCTCCCCGTTCACGGCAGATTGGCCGCAAAGGAGTCAAATTGAACAACCTCTTCAAGAACGTCGCTATCTGGCTGGTCATCGCGCTGGTCCTGATGACGGTGTTCAACCAATTCAACACGCGACAGACCGCGCAGTCGCAAGTCGACTACTCAACTTTCATCGAACAGGTGAGGCAGGGTCAGGTCGCCAAGGTCACCATCGAGAACCATGTGCTACGCGGTGTCACCAGCGACGGTAGGCGCTTTACTTCCTACGCGCCCTCCGATCCGTGGCTGGTTTCCGATCTTCTGAAAGCGGGCGTGCAAGTGGAAGCCAAGCCAGAAGAACAACCCTCCATGCTGATGAGCATCTTCGTCTCCTGGTTCCCCATGCTGCTGCTGATCGGGGTCTGGGTGTTCTTCATGCGCCAGATGCAGGGGGGCGGCAAGGGCGGCGCTTTTTCCTTCGGCAAGAGCAAGGCGCGTCTGCTCGACCAGGATACCAATACCGTCACCTTCGCCGATGTCGCCGGTTGTGACGAGGCCAAGGAGGAGGTGGGTGAACTGGTTGAATTCCTGCGTGATCCCTCGCGTTTCCAGAAACTGGGTGGCCGCATTCCGCGCGGCGTACTGATGGTCGGCTCGCCCGGTACCGGCAAGACGCTGCTGGCGAAATCCATCGCCGGTGAGGCCAAAGTGCCGTTCTTCAGCATCTCCGGCTCCGATTTCGTTGAAATGTTTGTCGGCGTCGGTGCCGCTCGCGTGCGTGACATGTTTGAACAGGGCAAGAAGCATTCTCCCTGCATCATCTTCATCGACGAAATCGACGCGGTCGGTCGCCAGCGCGGCGCCGGGCTCGGCGGCGGCAATGACGAGCGCGAGCAGACCCTGAACCAGTTGTTGGTGGAAATGGATGGCTTCGAGGCCACGACCGGCGTCATCGTCATCGCCGCCACCAACCGCCCTGACGTGCTCGACCCCGCGTTGATGCGCCCGGGCCGTTTCGACCGCCAGGTGGTGGTGCCGTTGCCGGATATCCGCGGCCGCGAGCAGATCCTGCTGGTGCATATGCGAAAAGTGCCGATGAGCCAGGACGTCAAGGCCGACATCATCGCCCGGGGCACGCCCGGGTTCTCCGGCGCCGACCTGGCCAACCTGGTCAATGAGGCGGCCCTGTTCGCCGCGCGCGGCAACAAGCGCGTGGTGGATATGGATGACTTCGAGCGCGCCAAGGACAAGATCATGATGGGCGCCGAACGGCGATCGATGGTGATGCCCGAGGAAGAGCGCAAGAACACCGCCTACCACGAGTCTGGCCACGCCGTGGTCGCCAAGCTCATGCCGAAGACCGATCCGGTGCACAAGGTCACCATCATTCCCCGTGGCAGGGCACTCGGGGTCACCATGCAGTTGCCCACCGAGGACCGCTACAGCCAGGATCGCACCCGCCTGCTGTCCACCCTCGCGGTGCTGTTCGGTGGCCGCATCGCGGAAGAACTGTTCATGAACCAGATGACCACGGGCGCCTCCAATGACTTCCAGCGCGCCACCGATCTGGCTCGGCGCATGGTTACTCAGTGGGGCATGTCCGACGCAATGGGGCCGATGGTCTATGGCGAGGAAGAGGGCGAAGTCTTCCTTGGTCGTTCCGTGACCACGCACAAGAGCGTCTCCGAGGAGACCCTGCGCAAGGTCGATGCCGAGGTGCGGCGCATCATTGACGAGCAATACGCCCTCGCGCGTCGCATCCTGGAAGAAAACCGCGACAAGGTGGAACGGATGACCCGTGCCCTCCTGGAATGGGAGACCATCGACAGCGAGCAGATCGACGACATCATGGCGGGTCATGAACCGCGCCCGCCGAAGCCGGTGGCGCCGCCGCCGGCGGCCAATGCCGGCGGTGGCGGCCCCAGCGCGCCAGCCCCGACCACCACGCCCGCCGCCGACGGGGGTGTCGACTGACAGACCCCGGAAAGGGCGAATGAACGCACGTTGTGTCCCCTCCTCGATTCAGCCAGGCCTTGTACCTGGCTGAATCGTTTCTGCTGATCGTTTTCCGGGATAATCGCGATCCATGTCCGATCCTGCCCGCTCTGCCTCCAGCACCCCTCGCCTCCTCGCCGCGACCCTGGTCAACGACGTCTTGCGGGAGGGGGCCAGTTTATCGCTGGCGCTGGCGAATCTGCGCCGGTTGCAACCGGAAGGCCTGGCCACCGCGCAGAGTCTTGCCTATGGCACGTTGCGACACGCCGGCCGGCTGCGTTTTTATCTTGCGTCCCTCTGTGATCGCCCCCTCACCCCGGAGGCCTTGACTGGACATCTTCTGGTGGGCTTGTATGAACTGGAAGCCGGCGAGACACCCGTCTATGCCGTGGTGAACGAGACCGTGGCCGGCGTCGCGGAGCGCTATCCGCGGGCGCGTGGATTCGTCAACGCGGTGCTGCGCAATTTCCAGCGGCGTCGCTTCGAGCTGGAGAAGGCCGCCGCGGCGGACCCGGAGGCGTGCTGGAACCTGCCGTCTTGGTGGGTGCAACGCCTGCGTGACCAGTATCCGGATGACTGGCCGGGTATCATCGAAATGCAGGATATGCATCCGCCCATGAGCCTGCGGGTGAATCGCCGCCGTGGTGATGTCGACACCTATCTGGCCAGGCTGGCGGCGGCTGGCATCGAGGCACAACGGAGCGGTGAATACGCGTTGACCCTGGCGCGTCCGGTACCGGTCAACGATTTGCCAGGTTTCTTCGATGGGTGGGTATCGGTGCAGGACCCCGGCGCACAACTGGCCGCGCCATTGCTGGGTGCCGCCGATGGCGAGAGGGTACTGGATGCCTGCGCCGCGCCCGGCGGCAAGACCGGCCATCTGCTGGAGCTGCACGAACTCGATCTGGTGGCAATGGACAGCGATGCCGTCCGCCTGGGCCGGGTGCGGGAAAACCTCGATCGGCTCGGGCTCTTCGCCACCCTGATCACCGGCGATGCCGCCATGCCAGCGAGCTGGTGGGATGGCCGGCCGTTCGACCGCATCCTGCTTGACGCGCCGTGCACAGCTTCCGGCGTGGTGCGCAGGCATCCAGACGGAAAATGGCTGAAGCGCCCGGAGGATGTGCAACAGCTGGTGCGCCAGCAGCGTCGTCTCATGGATGCGTTGTGGCCGCTGCTGAAGCCGACTGGCACAATGCTGTACGTTACCTGCAGCCTTTTTCGCGAGGAAAACGCCGACCAGGTGGTCGCCTTTCTGGCCCGTCATGCCGACGCGCGTGTCGAGCCAGTGCCGGAAACCCGCGCGGGTCAGTTGCTCCCCGGCCCGGAGATGGATGGATTCTTCTATGCTCGCTTGCTCAAGGCGTAAGTTCCTGCAGGCTCTCGCCGCGACCCTAGCCTTGGCGGTTGCGGCCATTCCCATGGCGCGGGCCGAGGGTATCCAGGCACAGCAGATCGATGTGGTGCAGCGAGGCGAGTTGTTCCATCTCAACGGCGGCTTCGCCATCCAACTCTCGCCCACCCTGGATGATGCCCTGCGCCGCGGGGTGCAGCTGAGCTTCGTGCAGGCGGTGGAGGCCGAGCGCGAACGCGACTGGTGGCTGTCCGAAGGTCTCTCCGACCTGCAACGCAGCGTGCGTCTTTCCTACAACGCCTTGTTGCGTCAGTACTACGTCACGCTTAGCGGCGTTTCCAGCGCGCATGAAAGCCTCTCCGATGCCCTGCGTGCGGTGGGGGATCTACGCGACTGGGCGGTAGTCAGCGTCAAGCAGATGAAAAAGCGCTCCGAATACAAGATCTATATCCGCATGTATCTGGACATCTCGCAGTTGCCGAAGCCCCTGCAGGTCAACGCGCTCGCTTCCTCGGGGCGCTGGCAACTCGATTCCGGCTGGCTGGAACGCACCTTCAAATACTGATGCTGTACCTCGTCGCGGGCAGTCTCTTGCTAGGTTCGGCCCTGATCGGGCTGTTGGCGGCGGCGGCGGGTAATACCGAATTCTTTGCCAGCAACCTGCCGTTGTTGCTCTGGACCACCATTGCCGTCGCCGGCGGCCTGGTCGTGTTGATCATCTACCAGGCCTTTTTGCTGCTTCGGCGTATCCGCGCCGGCGTCTTTGGCGCCAAACTCACCGCCCGCCTGTTCCTGATCATCGGTCTCATGTCCCTGGCACCGGGCATGGTGGTGTACGGTGTCTCGGTCCAGTTCCTGATTCGTTCCATCGAGTCCTGGTTCGATGTGCGCATGGAAAGCGCGCTGGAGGGCGGTCTCGCCCTCGGCCAGTCGGCTCTGGAGCACGTGCAGCGGGAAACCGTGAAAAAAACGGAGCGGCTCGCGCAGCAACTGGGCGACCTGCCGCCGATCCTGCAGGTGGAGCGGCTGGATGACCTGCGCGAAGCGGCTGGCCTGCAGGAACTGGGGCTGTTCGACGACAATGGCAACATGCTGGGGTTCTCCTCCTCGGACCGCGGTACCTTGCTGCCCCGAACGCCCGAGCAAGGCGCGCTCTGGCAGTCGCGTCTGCAGCAGACCTGGTCGCGACTGCAGGCCACCTCCGGAGGGGGCATTCACGTTCGGGTCGTTGCGCCACTCAACATGATCTCGTTGTCCGAGCGCCCGCGCGTGGTCCAGGTGGTGCAGCCGGTACCGCCGCAACTCGCTCAGGATGCGCAGCAGGTGGAAGAAGCGCGCCAGGGCTACCAGGAGTTGCTGCTCTCGCGGTTGGGACTGAAGCGGCTGTATGGCATCTCACTGACTCTTGCGCTCGCGCTCGCGCTGTTCTCCGCCTTCTCCCTGGCCTTTCTGCTTTCCGAACGCCTGGCCGCCCCCTTGCGCGCCCTGGCGCGAGGTACCCGGGCGGTGGCGCGCGGCGATTTCACCCAGGTGCAGGCGGTGACCAGCCGCGACGAACTGGGCATGCTCACCCTGTCCTTCAACCGCATGACCCGGCAGCTCTCGGACGCGCGCGTGGCCGCCGAGGAAAGTCGTGACAAGCTGGTGGAGGCGAATTCCTACCTCGAAGGGGTGTTGTCCAGCGTCACCACCGGCGTTGTCACCCTGGAGCACGACCTTTCCGTGCGCGTGGTCAACCCCGCCGCCGCCATCCTCCTCGGGGTCGACCGCGCCGAACTGGAAGGGCGCGCGTTGTTCGAGTGGGGGAATGGTGATGAAGGCATCACCGGTTTCGCGGAGGACATGGCGCGGCATTTCCATGACAGTCCGACACGCCCCTGGCGCGAGCAGATCGAACTCGCCACCCCGAACGGCAAGCGCATCCTGCTGGCGCGTGGCACGCCCCTGACGACGGGAGATTCGCCCGACTATGTGCTGGTGCTGGACGATGTCACCCAGCTGCTGCAGGCGCAGCGTGACGCCGCCTGGGGCGAAGTGGCGCGGCGCATGGCACACGAGATCAAGAATCCACTGACGCCGATCCAGTTGTCTGCCGAGCGGCTGGAGGCGAAACTGGCGGACAAGCTGGAAGGCGCGGCGCGGGAGACCCTGATCCGTGCCACCGCCACCATCGTCGGCCAGGTCACGGCCATGAAGGGGTTGGTGGATGCCTTCGCTCAATATGCCCGCTTACCCTCGCCGCGCATCGAGCGCGTCGATATCAACGCCCTGGTCGGCGAGGTGCTGCACATGTACGAAGGCGCCATCGCCATCGCCCTCGATCTGGCGGATGACCTGCCGCCAGTGGCGGGCGACCCGGCGCTGCTCGGCCAGGTCCTGATCAATCTGGTGAAAAATGCCCAGGAAGCGCTCGAGGGGGTCGCGTCGCCGCTGATCAAGGTGAGTACGGTCCGGCATGGGAGTCAGGTAAGCTTGTGCGTTCATGACAATGGCCACGGGTTCCCCGAGGAGTTATGGGATCGCCTGTTTGAACCGTATGTCACCAGCAAGCCCAAGGGCACCGGACTGGGCCTGCCGGTGGTGAAGAAAATCGTGGAAGAACATCACGGCAGCATCGCGGTAGATAATCCGGAAACAGGCGGCGCCCGCATCTGCGTCAGCCTGCCGGCACTGATGAGTGAGGAAGAACGACATGCCTGAAATTCTGGTGGTGGACGACGAACCCGGAATTCGCGAATTGATGCGCGAAATCCTGGAAGAGGAAGGGTACGAGGTGCGCATGGCGGAAAACGGTACCCGTGCCCGCGCCGCCCTGGATGACAAGAACCCGGATCTGATCCTGCTCGACATCTGGATGCCTGACGTCGATGGCGTCACCCTGCTCAAGGAGTGGCGCGGCCAGGGGCGGCTGACCATGCCGGTGGTGATGATGTCCGGCCATGGCACGGTGCATACCGCCGTCGAGGCCACCCGATTGGGCGCCTTCGACTATCTGGAAAAGCCGATCGCCTACAAGCAGTTGCTGGAGACCGTGAAGAAGGCTCTGGCCTCGCGCCAGGCCAAGCCGACCACCAGCGGCACGCTGGAGGAACTGGGCAGCGGCGAAAGCGTGAAGCGCCTGGCGCAGCGCCTCGGGCTTGCCGCCAGCGCCGGCCTGCCGGTATTGCTGCTGGCGGAGCCGGGTACCGGCGAGGAAGTGGCGGCGCATTTCCTGACCCCGCCCGATGCGCCGTTCGTGCGTGTCGACGATCCCGGCGAGCTGGCGAATCGGCCCACCGATATCCTGGCGCGCGCCAAGGGCGGCCTGGTATTCGTCCCGGACCTGGGCAGCCTCTCGGTGATGCAGCAACGCGGCCTGATCCTGCTGATCGCACGCCGCGCCGAATTTGCCGCGCGGGTGGTGACGGTGATCCGGGAAGACCCCGCGCACGCCCTCACGGAAGGGCGCCTGACCCCGGAATTGCATGAAATGCTGGCGCATGCCGTGGTGGAATTGCCGCCCCTGCGGCAGCGCCGCGAGGACATCCCGGTTCTCGCCGCCTGCGCGCTGGAAGCGTCATGCATCCGCCTGCGCCAGCCCCCCATGAAGTTCACCGAAGCCGCCCTGGCGCGTCTGGCAGAGCACGACTGGCCGGGCAATCTGGCCGAGCTGGACACCCTGGCCGGCCGCCTCGCCCTGGAGAGTGGAGGGGCTCCGGTCGACCAGGACGTGGTCGATGCCGTGCTCGGCCCCCGTGCCGGCAAGGCCAGGACGGGGGTCGAACTGATGCTCAACCTGCCGCTCAAGGACGCGCGCGATGCCTTCGAAAAGGCCTATCTGGAAGCCCTGCTGACGGAGTGTGACTGGGGCATGAGCCGCGCCGCCGAGCGCGCCGGTCTCGACCGCACCAACTTGTACCGCAAGGTGAAGCAGCTGGGCATCGAGGCGCCGGGGAAAGAGAAATGAAGGGGCAAGGTTCAAGGGGCAGGGCACAAGGCAAAGCCCCCACGCCAGCGGTGCGCAACACGCTCCCCGCACCTTGCCCCATGTCCCTTGCTCCCCGGCTTTCATGAAAATCATCATCCTGGGCGCCGGCCAGGTCGGCTCGAATCTGGCGGAACATCTGGTGCGGGAAGGCAATGACCTGACCGTGGTGGACGTCGACGCGGAAAAGCTCGTGGCCCTGCAGGACCGCTTCGACCTGCGCACGGTGCAGGGGCAGGCCTCGCACCCCGCCGTGCTCAGGCAGGCCGGCGCCGAGGATGCCGACATGCTGGTGGCGGTCACGCTCAATGACGAGACCAACATGGTCGCCTGCAAGCTGGCCGGCACCCTGTTCAACATCCCCACCAAGATCGCTCGCATCCGCGCCATCGACTACATGAAGTATCCGCAGTTGTTCGAGTCGGATCATTTTGGCGTCGACCATGTCATCGCGCCGGAGCAGGAGATCACCGATTACCTGCGCAAGCTGATCGATTATCCGGAGGCCCTGCAGGTGGTGGATTTCGGTGGCGGTCGCGCCCGTCTGGTGGCGCTCAGCGCCCGCGCCGGCGGGCCTCTGGTCGGCCATGAGCTGCGTGATCTGCAGAAACATCTGCCTGGTCTCGATGCTCGCGTCGCCGCCATCTTCCGTCGCGACCGCACCATCGTCCCGGAAGGTCGCACCGTGATCCAGGACAAGGACGAGATCTTCTTCATCGCCGCCACCGAGAACATCCGCGCGGTGATGAAGGAGATGCGCCGCGGCGACAAGAGCGTGCGGCGGGTGATGATCGCCGGTGGCGGCAACATCGGCCAGCGCCTGGCGAAGAGTCTGGAACCAGACTACGAAGTCAAGATCATCGACCGCAACAAGAAGAACACAGAGCGCCTTGCGCAGGTCCTGAGTAGCACGCTCGTGCTCACCGGCGATGCGACCGACGAGGACCTGTTGCTGGAGGAGAACATCGAGGACATGGACGTGTTCTGCGCCCTGACCAACGACGACGAGGACAACATCATGTCCGCGCTGCTGGCCAAGCGACTCGGCGCCAAGAAGGTGATCGCCCTGATCAACCGCTCGACCTACGTCGATCTCCTGCAGGGCGGCGAAATCGACATCGCCCTGTCGCCTGCGCAGGCCACGATCGGCCCCTTGCTCACCCATATCCGCCGCGGCCACATGGCGGTGGTCCACTCCCTGCGGCGCGGCGCGGCGGAAGCGCTGGAGGCCGTGGTGCATGGCGACGCCAAGGCGTCCAAACTGGTGGGACGGCGGATCGAACAGGTGGAACTGCCGGAAGGGGTCAGCATCGGCGCCATCCTGCGCGGCGAGCAGGTCATCATCGCCCACCATGACAACGTCATCGAGGCGGAAGACCATCTCATCCTGTTCGTGCCCAACAAGCGCCTGATCCCGAAGGTGGAGAAGCTGTTCCAGGTGGGCCTGGGTTTCTTTTGATGCCGCGTCGCCTGTTTCCGATCCTGCATGTGCTGGGCATGATCGTCATGGTGTTCGGCCTGTCGATGCTGGCGCCGTTGCTGCTTTCGGAGTTGAGCCGCGATGGCGCCGAGCGCGCCTATGACGAGGCGACGCTGATCACCATCGGCTGCGGTCTGCTGATGTACCTGATCGGCCGCTACTGGCGGCGCGAGTTGAAAACCCGCGACGGCATCCTGCTGGTGGTGCTGACCTGGACATTATTGCCGGGATTCGCCGCACTGCCGCTGCTGTTCTTCATGCCCGATCTGCCCGTCGCGGATGCGTATTTCGAAGCCATGTCCGGGCTCACCGCCACCGGCGCCACGGTACTTTCCGGCCTCGACGACCTGCCCCATTCGATCAACCTCTGGCGCGCGCAACTCCACTGGATCGGCGGTCTCGGCGTGATCGTGCTGGTGACGGCGGTCCTGCCGCTGCTCGGTGTCGGCGGCCGCCAGATGTTCAAGGCGGAGACACCCACCCCGATGAAGGACCAGAAACTGACGCCGCGTATGGCGGAAACCGCCAAGGGTCTCTGGGTGGTCTATGTCATCCTCACCGCGGCCTGCGTCCTGGCGCTGTGGGTGCTGGGCATGTCTTTCTTCGATGCCGTGGTGCACGCCTTTTCGATCATGGGACTGGGCGGCTTTTCCTCGCACGACGCCAGCCTCGGCTATTTCGATTCGCTGCCGCTGGAGATCGCCGTCGCCGTGTTCGCCCTGATCGCCGGCATCAATTTCGCCACCCATTTCGGTTTCCTGCGCTGGCAACGCTTCAGCCTTTACCGCCAGGACCCGGAGATCCGCTGGTTCCTCGGTTTCGTGCTGATCAGCGGCGTGGTGCTGGCGCTGCTGCTGTGGCAGCGGGACATCTTTCTGGATTTCCCCAGCGCCCTGCGTTATTCGCTGTTCAACACCATCTCGGTGGCGACCACCCTGGGCTTCTCCACCACCGATTATGGCCACTGGCCGTTTTTCGCCGGCCTCTGGCTGATGTTCCTGTGCAGTTTTTCCACCAGCGCCGGCTCCACCGGCGGCGGCATCAAGATGATGCGCGCCATCCTGCTGTACAAGCAGGTCTACCGGGAAATGAACAAGCTGATCCATCCCAATGCCCAATTGCCCCTGCGTCTGGGCGAGGCGGTGGTGCCCAACAAGATCGTCTACGCGGTGCTGGCCTTCCTGTTCATTTATGTGGCCTCCATCGTGTCGCTTTCGTTCGTGCTGTCGTTCACCGGCCTTGACGTGCTGACCGCCTTCTCCGCCATCGTCGCCTGCATCAACAACACCGGCCCGGGGCTCGGCGAGGTCGGGCCGGCACATACCTATGCCGTGCTCAACGACTTCCAGACCACCGTCTGTTCCTTCGCCATGCTGCTCGGACGGCTGGAATTGTTCACGCTCCTGGTCGTGCTGACCCCGGCGTTCTGGCGGAGATGACGTGATGACGCAGCGTCTGCGTCTCTACAACATATTTCCCATCCTGCATGTGCTGGGCATGATCGTCGGTGTCTTCGGCCTGTCCATGCTGTTGCCGCTGGCGGTGTCGGAATGGTCCGGTGACGCGGCGCAGCGCGCCTATGACGAAGCGGTGCTGATCACCCTCGCCAGCGGCGTGACGCTGTGGCTGGCCGGTCGTTACTGGAAGCGTGAGCTGAAGGCCCGCGACGGCATCCTGCTGGTGGTGCTGACCTGGGTGCTGATGCCGTTGTTCGCGGCGCTGCCGCTGCTCATCTATTTCCCCGCCCTGACCTTCACCGACGCCTATTTCGAGACCATGTCGGGGCTGACCACCACCGGCGCCACGGTACTCTCCGGGCTCGACAAGCTGCCGGCCTCGATCAACATCTGGCGCGCGCAACTCCATTGGCTGGGCGGGCTCGGCGTCATCGTGCTGGTCGTGGCGGTGCTGCCCCTGCTCGGCGTCGGTGGTCGCCAGTTGTACAAGGCGGAAACGCCGGGGCCGATGAAGGACGACAAGCTCACCCCGCGCATGGCGGAAACCGCCAAGGGCCTGTGGCGGGTCTACATTCTGTTCACGCTCTTGTGCATCGGTTTGTACTGGGTGTTCGGCATGACGCTGGTCGATGCCGTCGTCCACGCCTTCTCGGTCATGGGGTTGGGCGGCTTCTCTTCACACGACGCCAGTTTCGGCTATTTCAAGTCGCTGCCACTGGAACTCATCACCGAAGTGTTCGCGCTGCTCGCCGGCCTGAATTTCGCCATGCACTTCATGGCCTTGCGTGGCCGCACACTGATGCCCTATCGCATCGACCCGGAAATCCGCTGGTTCTTCGGCTACGTTCTCGGCAGTTGCCTGCTGCTGGCCGTGCTGTTGTGGATGCAGGGCGTCTATCAGGACTTTCCCAGTGCCCTGCGCGATGCCAGTTTCAGCGTCATCTCGATGTCCACCACCCTGGGCCTGGCCACCGCCGATTTCGGCGCCTGGCCGCTGTTCTCCGGCATGTGGCTGCTGTTCCTGTGCAGTTTCTCGACCAGCGCCGGCTCCACCGGTGGCGGCATCAAGATGCTGCGGGCGGTGCTGCTGTACAAGCAGGTCTACCGGGAATTGCTGCGGGTGCTGCACCCACGCGCGGAAGTCACGATACGCCTGGGCGAACAGGTGGTGCCGAACAAGGTCATCTATGCCGTGCTGGTGTTTTTCTTCATCTATGTGGCCTCCATCGTCTCGCTGTCTTTCGTGTTGTCGTTCACCGGGCTGGACGTGCTGACCGCCTTCTCCGCCGTCGTCGCCTGTATCAACAACACCGGCCCCGGGCTGGGCCAGGTCGGCCCTTCCACCACCTATGCGGTCCTCACCGATTTCCAGACCTGGGTCTGCACCTTTGCCATGCTGCTGGGCCGTCTGGAACTGTTCACCCTGCTGGTGACCCTGACCCCGGCGTTCTGGCGGAAATAGCCACTACGCGAGCCAGCTCACCATGCCGTCCGCGAACACCAGGGCGGCGCGTACCGGCCGCCCCGGATAGAGTTGGCGCGCGGCCGCGAGATAGGCGTCGATCTGTTCCTGATGCGCTGCCGCGCGCCGCGCCGGATCCGTTTCATCGAGGCCGCCGGTCTTGTAGTCGAGCACCCAGACTTCCCCGCTGAATTCCACCAGACGGTCGATGCGCAAGGTGTTTCCCTGTGCGTCCAGGCATTCCAGTTCGTTGTGGGCGCGCAGGTGGCGGCCCGGATCGAAAGCCGCCGCGAGTTCAGGGATGGCGAGGATGCGACGGCAGGCCATCGCCACGCGCGCCGTCATCCGCGCGTCCAGGTCGAGCCGCGCCAGGGCGTCCGCCTCCTCCACGTTCGCGGTCCGCCACTCCAGGCAGGCATGCACGGCGGTGCCGAAATCGGCCTCCGGGCCGGAGGCCGGCCGCAATTGACCGATGCCGGCGGGGAACGCGTCCTGGCTTGGCGCAAGCGGCGCGGGGGCCGCCTGGCCCGTCTCGGTGGCGTCCAGCCAGCGCATGCGCGGCAATTCTTCCTGTTCTGTAGCCGCCTGTGCCGCATCCAGCAAGCCCAGCCAGTGCGCGGGTGCCTTGCCTGCCTGCTTGATGCCACTGACGAACAAGGCCTGGCGGGCGCGGGTCATGGCCACGTAGAGCAGGTTGAGGCGCTCGCGCGCGGCCTGCTCCGCTTCCCGCGCGAACAGGTCGTCGCGGCCGCCGCCGCGCCAGGCCTTGGGCCCGTGGATCGAGAAGTGCGCGGGGCGTGACTGTCCCGGTGTCCAGTCCATGATGACGCCGCTATGCTCGTCGCGGCCCTCGCCCTCGTCCGCCTTGATCAGGAACACCACCGGCGATTCCAGCCCCTTGGCGGCGTGGATGGTGAGCATGCGCACGGCATCGCCATCGCTGGCGGGGGGCTCGTCCGGCGCGTCCTGGCCGGCCTTGTCGCGGAGTTGCTTCAGTTCGTCGAGGAAACGCGGCAGGCTGGGGAAACGGCCGCCGGATAGCCCCAGGGAAAGACCAAGCAGGCCTTCCAGGTTGGCCCGCACCCCGGCGCGCAGGCGCGGCGCCACGGCGGCGCCATAGCGCTCGATCACCTCGCCCTCGTGGAAGATGCGGTCGAGCAGGTCGTGCACCGGCAGATGCCCGGCAAGGCCTCGCCAGCCCAGCAGCAAGCGGGATGCGCGCGTGATCCGCGCCGGCGCCGTACGCTCTTCGGCCCAGTCATGCAGGCGTTGCCACCAGGCGCCACCGGCGCGCGCGAGCGTCTTGAGATCATCATCGTCGCAGCCGAAGACCGGGCATTTCAAAGTCTGCGCGAGGGCAAGGTCGTCGAGCGGTGACATCAGCACCCCGAGCAGCGCCATCAGGTCGGCGACTTCCAGGCTGGCCAGGAGACCACCACGTCGGTCGCCGAGATAGGGGATGGCGGCGGCCTTGAAGGCGGCCTCGAACACCTCGAGGTCGCGCCGCTTGCCGTAGAGCAGGGTGATGTCGCCGTAGCGTGCCGGTCGACCCGTCGCGAGTTCGAGCCGGCCGACGATTTCGCCGATCCGTCGTGCCACCCAGGCGGCTTCCCGTTCCCTTTTTTGTGCCGGGTTCGCGGGCGGGCAAGTGAGGGGGGCGCGAAACCGGACGGGTTCCGCGCCGGGCGCTTCGGCCACTTCCTCCAGATGCAATTCACAATGGCCGGGGAGGGTGCTCTGGTGGGTGCCGTGCGCGGCGAACAGGGGATAGTCATCGCGCCCGTCGAATACCGCGTTGACCCAGGCCACCACGCGCGGCGCGCAACGGCGGGTGGTGTTGAGCGGAAACCGGGACGCCTGGAAATGCGTCTCCAGCCAGTCCGCGGCCACCGTGAACAGGCGCGGTTCGGCGCGGCGAAAACGGTAGATCGATTGCTTGGGGTCGCCCACCAGAAACACGCTCGGACGTTCACCATCGGCGCCGTAGGCGTCCAGCCAGGCTTGCAGGATGCGCCATTGCAAGGGGTTGCTGTCCTGGAACTCGTCCAGCAGCAGGTGTTTCCAGCGCGCGTCCAGCTTGGCCAGGATGGCGGCAGCCGCCGCCTCATCATCGAGCAGGCGGGCCGCTTCCAGTTCGCCATCGCTGAAATCGAGGCCGCCGCGTTCGCTCTTCAGGCGCTGGTAGGTGTCCAGATAGGCCTGGCCGACGGTCAGCACCAGGCGGTTGAGCCGCAGTGCCCGCAGTTCGGCCAGGCGCTCCAGGGTTCGCACCACGCGCTCGGCCAGATGCTGGTGCAGCTCGACATAAGCGGGCGCGTCGGCGCCAAGGCGCTGGCTGAGCGCCTCGGTCAGCTTGCAGGCGCGTGTGCCGCCGGTCTGGGTGAGGAAGATCGGTTCGAGCTCGGCGAGCGTCGTCGCGGTGGCCAACTGTTCCGCCCGCGCGAGGTCTGCGTTCAGGCCCGCCGCGCCGTTGCGCGACACCAGGTCCCGATAGCGGGTGAGACTGTCGCGGAAAGCGGCCTCGCCGAGCAGGTCGCCGCCCGGGTCGTCCGTCTCGCGCCCTCCCAGTCTCGATTCCAGCGCCGCGCAGGCCGCCGCCACCGGGTCATCCTCGCCCTGGCCGGCCGCCCACCATTCGGCGCGGCGGGCAAGCAGGGCATCGAGCAGGGCGCGCAGGCTGGACAAGGAAAACTCGCCCGCGAGTTCGCGGAAGGCGGTTTCCTCGACGCCGCCGCGTTCGCGGCCGAGGCGCTCGGCAAGCGCGAACCAGGCTTCCTCGCGCAGCAGGGCAGCGTCTTCCAGCACCTCGCCGGGCAGGCGCAGCGGCAGCGGCGCGCGCGCGAGGAGGTGAAAGAACCAGCCGTGGAAGGTGGTGATCAGCGGCGGCTTCGCCAGCACCCGTTCCAACAGGCCGCGCGCTGCGGGCAGGGCGTCGCGCGCGGCGGCGCCGGCGAGGCCGCGCTGCTCCAGGAAATCCAGCGCCTCGGCTTCCGGCAGCAGGGCGAGATCGGCCAGCCATGCATCCAGGCGCGCCTGCATCTCCGCCGCCGCCTTGCGGGTGAAGGTGATCGCCAGCAGTTCCGATGGCTGTGCCCCCGCCAGCAACAGGCGCAACATCCGCGATACCAGCAGCCAGGTCTTGCCGCTTCCCGCGCAGGCTTCGACCACGGCACTACGCTGGGGGTCGAGAGCGGGGAGGAGCGGGTTGACGGTCATGCGCGGATTGTAGGGGCAGGGGACGGGGGGCAGGGTGGCGGAAGGTTTTCCTTGAACCTTGTTACTTGAGCCCTGCCCCTGCAATGGCACAATGGCGGCCACTGTGACTTTCCGAGGATAGCCATGAAAGGCCCGAAGACTTACGACGAATATGTGGACCTGGTGCACCAGGGCGTCTATGAAGTGGACGAGATGCGCGCCGGTATTGACTACGATCCGGAGAACGCGGAGCGCTGGTCGACGATGCTGGATCATCTCGATGGCGTGCTGCGCAAGTTGTACGACGACATGATTTCAGACAAATACGAATTTCCCACCGGCAAGGACCTGCCCTACATGCAGTTCGTCAACCGCTGGGGCAAGGAGATTCCGTTCAAGCAGTTGTTGCTGGTGATCAACCAGGCCCACAAGAACGGGTTGTCGCGTGACTAAACTCCTGCTGATCGTCGCCTTCACCATCGGCATCGTGCTCTGGTTCAAGCACGCCGCCGGCCATCGCGATGCCCTGCCGCGCAAGGGGAAGGAAAAGTCCGCGGAGGACATGGTGCGTTGCGAGGTGTGCAAGGTGAACCTGCCGCGTTCCGAAGCGCTCATGAGCCAGGGCAAATTTTATTGCTGCGATGAACATCGCCGTCACGGCGGCTGATCCCCGGCCGGGCGCGGTCATCGTGCCGGATGCTTTCTGGCGTTCGCTCGGTCACCTCAACAGCTTCCGCGTCTTCCTGGCCATCGCACTCGGCATTGCCGGTCTGCTGGCCGACCAGACCTTTCACCGTTTCGAGTATCACGGCCTGTTCCAGGTGACCTGCCTGGTCTACCTGCTGGTGGCCTTGCTGTTTCGCAGCCCCTTGCTGGCGCGGCGGGAGCGATTCTCCCGCCAGGTGGGGCGGCAGGCACTGGTCGACATCGTCTGCATCACCCTGCTGATGCATCTTTCCGGAGGGAACTCCAGCGGTGTCGGCCTGTTGCTGATTGTCACCCTGGCCGCCGCCGGCATGCTGGTGGAGACCCGCATGGTGCTGTTCTGGTCGGCGACCGCCACCCTGGCCGTGCTGGGGGAGCAGATCGTCGCCGCCCTGACCATGGACAGCGGCGCTGGCGGTTTTGCCCGCGCCGGCTTCCTGTCGCTCGGGCTGTTCGCTTCGGCGCTGCTGTCCCACGCCCTGGCCAAGGGCGCCCTGGCGGCTTCGCGGGAGGCGGCGGAAAAAGGCCTCAGGGCGGAGAGTCTGGAACGCATCAACGAGCGGGTGATCCAGGAGTTGCCCTATGCCGTGATCGCGGTGAACGACGCGGGTGTCGTGCTGCAGCACAACGCCCGTGCCGCGGAACTGCTCGGCGTGCGCTTCTTTCCTCGCTGCGGCCTCGGTCATTGCTCGCCGAGGTTGCTGGAACTGTGGCAGGCCTGGCAGGCAGGCGAAACCCTGCCCGCCCACCCCTTCCAGGTCGGCCGCGAGGGCCGGCGGCTGCGCGCGCGCTTCATTGAACTGGAGCCCACCCGCCGCGAGGGGGCCGTGGTGGTTCTGGAGGACATGACCGAACTGGAAGCGCAGGCGCAGCGGATGAAACTGGCTTCGCTGGGCATGCTCACCGCCAATCTCGCGCACGAGATCCGCAACCCGCTCTCGGCCATACGCCATGCCGCCGGCTTGCTCAGGGAAGACGCCCAGGAAGCGCGCAGCGCCACGGCGGAGAAGCTCTCCGGCATCATCGACAGCAATGCCGCCCGCCTCAACTGGCTGGTGGAGGATGTCCTGTCGCTGAACCGGCGCGACCGGCTGTCGCGCGAGACCATGCCGCTCGCGCCCTGGCTGAATGGCTTCGTCGAGCAGTTTCTCCAGCGCGAGGGCTTGCCGGCGGGCCTGGTGCTGGTGCAGGTGGCCGGCGACCCCAGCCTCTGTTTCGACGTCGCCCACCTTGAGCAGATCTTCTGGAACCTGTTTCGCAATGCCTCGCGTTTTTCCCAGAAACGGCCTGGGAGCATTCGTATCCGGGCGGTGGCGGGCGAGGCGCGGGTCGATATCGACGTGGCCAATGACGGGCCGGGTATCCCGGTGGAACTGCAATCACGTCTGTTCGAGCCTTTCTATACCACCGACAGGACGGGTACCGGACTGGGCCTGTACCTCGCGCGCGAACTCGCCGAGGTCAACGGCGCCAGCCTGCGTTACGTCGATATTCCGGATGGTGCCATGTTCCGGCTATCCTGCCAGCCGGCGCCGTGTTGACCTGGAGTGGTTCGCGCCATGCCCAATAAATTGAAACGCCCGCGCGTCCTGCTGGTGGACGATGAGCCCGACCTGCTCGATCTCCTGGAAATGGACCTGGCCCGTCTGGGGCTCGATGGTGCCCGCGCCACCACGGTGGCCGAGGCCCGTCGCCAGCTCGCCGCCGAGACCTTCGACCTCTGCCTGACCGACATGCGCCTGCCCGATGGCGAAGGCATCGAGATCGTGCGCTACATCGCCGAACACGCGCCGGGTACGCCGGTAGCGGTGATCACCGCCTTTGGATCAACGGAAAACGCTGTCGTGGCACTCAAGGCGGGTGCCTACGACTACGTGGAAAAGCCGGTGACCACGGAGAAGATCCGCGGCCTGGTCCGTTCCGCCCTCAAGCTTGCCGAGCCGATCCAGCGGGGTGATGGCAACGGGCTGATCGGGGCGTCGGCGCCCATGACGCAGGTGCGGGCGTTGATCGACAAGGTGGCGCGCAGTCAGGCTCCGGTGTTCATCAGCGGCGAAACCGGCACCGGCAAGGAAGTCGCCGCGCGCATGATCCACGCCCGCGGTGGGCGTGCCGAGGCACCATTCCTGGCAGTGAACTGCGGCGCCATCCCGGAGAACTTGATGGAGAGTGAGTTCTTCGGCTATCGCAAGGGGGCTTTCACCGGCGCGGACAGCGAGCGCGATGGATTTTTCCAGGCCGCCGCCGGCGGCACGCTGTTCCTTGATGAAATCGTCGAACTGCCGACGGCGATGCAGGTCAAGCTGTTGCGCGCCATTCAGGAAAAACGCGTGCGTCGGGTCGGCGGCGTCGCCGAGGAGCCGGTGGACGTGCGCCTGATCAGCGCTTCACACCAGGACTTGCAGGCGGCGGTGAGCCAGGGACGCTTCCGCCAGGATCTGTTCTATCGCCTGAATGTCATTGAAATCCACATGCCCGCCCTGCGCGAGCGACGCGAGGATGTCACCGCGCTGGCCGAATACCTGCTCGCGCGACTGTGCCAGGGCGGCACGGTGCCCACGCTCAGTGCCGCGGCGCTGGCCGCGCTGGCCGGGTACAACTACCCGGGCAATGTGCGCGAACTGGAAAACATCCTGGAGCGGGCGATGGCGCTTTGCGAGGATGGCCACATCACTCCCGAAGACCTCAGCCTGACTCCCCAGGCCGGTGCGCCTGATGAGCAGGCGCGCGGCGGGGCGCTGCAGGATCACCTTGATGAAGTCGAGCGCCAGAGCATCCTCGACGCCCTGCAGCGCACCGGCAACAACAAGACGGCCGCCGCCCGCCTGCTCGGGGTCACCTTCCGCTCGCTGCGCTATCGGATGGAACGGCTGGGCATGGAGTGAGGCCGCCGCGCCTCAACCCGTGAGTGCCAGCTCCTTGAGGCGCGGGTAGTCGACCTTGCCGGTACCCAGCATGGGGAGCGTCTCGATCACCCGCAATCGGCGCGGCAGAGCGATTTCCGGATGGCCGAGGGCTCTTGCCGCCGCCGCGAGCTGATCGCGGGTCAGTTGCGCATCGGTGGTGAACAGGATGATGGCTTCGCCGCGGCTGGCGTCGCCGATGCTGGTGGCGGCGTGGCTGGCTTCGCCCGACGCGGCGCGGGCGATGTTCTCCACCACTTCCAGCGCCACCATCTCGCCGGCCACCTTGGCGAAGCGTTTCAGCCGTCCGACGATGGTCAGATAACCGTTAGCGTCCAGTTCCACCACGTCGCCCGTGTCATGCCAGCCCTGGCCGGCATCGGAAGCGGGGGGCTCCAGCAGGGCGGGGCTGTCGAAGCGGTAGTAGCCGGACATCAGGTTGGGGCCGCGCACATGCAGTTCACCGCCGCGCTCGATGCCCTCGACGGGATACAGGCGCGCCTCGATGCCCGGCAGGAGTTTGCCGACGCTGCCGGGGCGGTGGTGGCCGGGATAATTCACCGCCAGGACCGGCGCGGTTTCGGTTGCCCCATAGCCTTCGTAGATGTCGATGCCGAAGCGATCCAGCCAGGTTTTCCGCACGCTTTCGGCCAGCCGTTCGGCGCCGGCGACGATGATCTCCATGCTCTTGAAGTCGTCCGCCCGCGCGTTTCTGGCGTAGTGATGCAGGAAGGTGCTGGTGCCGAACATGACCGTGCAGCGTTTGTCGCGCACCAGTTCGGGAATTGCCTTGAAATGCAGCGGGCTGGTGTAGAGCACCAGGCGGGCACCGCTGACCAGTGGAATCAGGGTGCCGGCGGTAAGGCCGAAGGAATGGAAGATGGGCAGGGCATTGAGAATGATGTCGCGCGGTCCGAAGGGAAAGATGTGCATCACTTGCGCGACGTTGGCGAGCAGGGCGCGGTGGGACAGCACCACGCCTTTCGGTTTGCCCTCCGAGCCGGAAGTGAACAGCACCACGGCGGCAGCTTCTGGGTCGCCCTGCGGCACCGCCAGGTGCGGGAAGGGCAGGGCCCAGGCGAGCAGCCACAGCTTGTCGGCGAGGCTGAAACGCTTGCGCAGGTCTTCCAGGTAGATCACCTGGAAATCACTCAGGGCGGCAACCTGATCCCTGAGGTCGGCCTTGTCTAGGAACTGCCGCGAGGTGATGAGGGTATGCACGCCGGCGGCATGACAGGCGTTGCGGATGGACTCGCTGCCGGCACTGTAGTTGAGCATGCAGGGGACGCGGCGGAAGGCCGACAGGCCGATCAGCAGCGCCACCGTGGCTGCCATGTTGGGCATCAGCACGCCGACGTGTTCGCCCGGTTCGCTCACCTTGCCGGCCAGGCGACCGAGGGCAAGGGTCATCTTGATCAGCTCGCCATACGAATAGCTGCCAGGCTTCATGTCCTCCCACTGGCCCGGCGCGCGACGGCCGAAGCGCCGGGCGGCGCTCAGCAAGGTGGAGAACAGCGTGTCACGGGCCGTGTAGCTGAAGGGGGCGTCGCTCATGCAGGACTCTCTCGGGGGGACATATACAGTCTAATTCACGCACGTTAAAGTTTTGCCGATGCCTGCCGATACCCACAACGAAACCCGGCCACCTTGTGGGAGGAGACCGGACAAATGATGAGGCTGCCATGTCGGAATTGTTGAAACGCATTGACGCACGCACCAAGCTCGCTGGAGCGAACAAGCTGGAAATCCTGCTGTTCACCCTGGGCAAGGACATGCACACGGGGCGCAAGGAAACCTTTGGCATCAACGTGTTCAAGGTGCGCGAAGTGATGCGCATCCCCGAGATCACCCGGGCGCCGGACATGCCGGATTCCGTGGAGGGCATGGTCTCGTTGCGCGGGGCGTTGGTGCCGGTGGTAGACCTGGCCAGGTATATCGGCATTACCACCGAGGTCCCGCCAGCGATCATGATCGTCACCGAATACAATGGCCATACCCAGGGCTTCCTGGTCGGCGAGGTGGATACCATCCTGCGCCTGGACTGGTCCGAGATGCGGGTGCCGCCGAGCATGCTCACGGCGCAGATGGGGGGTCTGGTGACGGCAGTGACCGAACTCAAGGACAAACGTCTGGTGATGATGCTGGACGTTGAAAAGATCCTTGCCGATACCACGCCGATCGACGACAGCCATCTGTTTGCCAATATCAAGCCGCTCGACAAACCCAACCGCACCGTGTTCTTCGCTGATGACTCGTCGGTGGCGCGCAATCAGATCGAACGCACCCTTGAAGTGCTGGGCATCAGTGGGATATCCGCGATCAACGGCCGCCAGGGATGGGAAGAGTTGCGCCGTATCGCAGCACAGGCCGAGGTGGCCGGGCGGCCGGTATCCGATTTCATCCAGATCGTGCTCACCGACGTGGAAATGCCGGAAATGGATGGCTATGTGCTGACCAAGAACATCAAGTCCGATCCGCGCTTCGCCGGGATTCCCGTGCTCATGCATTCATCGCTGTCCTCCGATGCCAACCGCCAGTTGGGGATTTCCGTGGGGGTGGACGAATATGTGCCCAAGTTCGAACCGCATCGCCTCGCCGAGGTGCTGGGCCGATTGATCAAGTAACAGGGAAATAGTCATGAATCCGCTGGAACCGACCAAGCTGCTGGATTCCATCGATGCCCGCACCAAGCTGGCGGGGTCGAACAAGATGGAATTGCTGCTGTTTTCCCTGGGCACGCATGAAACCTTCGGTATCAACGTGTTCAAGGTGCGCGAAGTGTCGCCGACGCCGCCGATCACCCTGACCCCGAACATGCCGGCTGGCGTGGAGGGAGTGATCTCCCTGCGCGGCAGCATCATTCCAGTGATCACCCTGGCGCATTTCATCAAGCTGGAAGGCGCCCCGCGGGGGATTGGCGAAACCATGATCGTCACCGAGTTTTCCCGTCATACCCAGGGTTTCCTGGTGGACAGTGTCGACCGCATCATCCGGGTGGACTGGGACAAGGTGAAGCCACCGGAAAACATGCTGGCCGGTCAGGACGGGATGATCACCGCCATCACCGAGCTGGATGACGGCCGCCTGGTCTCCATTCTCGACGTGGAACGGGTGCTGGTGGAGGTGCTCGGCGAAAAACCGGTGCCGACCCTGCCGAAAGTGGAGTCAAAGCGGGAAATGACGGTGTTCTTCGCCGACGACTCGGTGGTGGCGCGCAAGGAGATTGTTTCGGTGCTGGACAAGATCGGCGTCAAATACATCCAGGCCAACGATGGCCTCGAGGCGTGGGACAAGCTGGTCAACATGGCGAAACGCGCCACCGCGGAACAGGGCAGCCTGAAGAACCAGATCCAGCTCATTCTGGTGGACGCGGAAATGCCGGAGATGGATGGCTATGTGCTGACCCGCAACATCAAGTCGGACAGCAGGTTCGCCGGGATTCCGGTGATCATGCATTCCTCGCTGTCGTCAGAGGCCAATCGCACCATGGGGCAGCGCGTCGGTGTCGATGCCTACGTCGCCAAGTTCGATCCGCCGGTGCTGGCGGATACCTTGACGGCTTTCCTTAAACGATAGAATCGGACCGATATCCCATAACGAGGGCAAGCAATGGCCGACAAGAACCTCAAATTTCTGGTGGTGGACGACTTCTCCACCATGCGCCGTATCGTGCGCAATTTGTTGAAGGAACTGGGTTACACCAATGTGGACGAGGCGGAGGACGGCGTCGCCGCCTTGCAGAAGCTGAAAGGGGGCGGCAACTTCCAGTTCGTCGTTACCGACTGGAACATGCCCAATATGACCGGTATCGAGTTGCTCAAGGCGATCCGCGCCGACACCACCCTGAAACATCTGCCCGTGCTCATGATCACCGCCGAGGCGAAGAAGGAAAACATCATCGAAGCCGCCCAGAGCGGTGCCTCCGGCTACATCGTCAAGCCGTTCACCGCCGGTACGCTGGAAGAAAAGCTGGGCAAGGTTTTCGAAAAATACGGTATGTGATCCGGACCGAACATAGGAAACGAAGATATGAGCGACGACTCCCCGGAACTTGAGGCCCTGTTCGACAGCATTGCCAGCGAGGTCCTCCCGGAACCCGTCAAGGAGCAGCCCAAGGCGCCCAAGGCCGATACCCCCGAGCTGGAAAGCCTGTTCGACAGCATCGCCCAGGCGGTGGCACATGAGGGTGGGGGCCAGGAAGGCGCCTGTCCCGAGCGGGTCTTCGCGCAACTGGGCCAGATGACGCGCGGCCTCCACAACCTGCTGCGCGAACTCGGCTACGACAAGGCCCTCGGCCAGATAGCGCAGGAAATGCCGAACAACCGCGACCGCCTCAACTACATTGCCGCGATGACCGCGCAGGCGGCGGAGCGGACCCTCAATGCCGCCGAGGCGGCACAGCCGATCCAGGAAAAACTGGCGGTCGACGCTCGCGATCTGTCTGGAAAATGGGACCGGTTGTTCGCCAAGCAACTGGGCGTGGAGGAATTCAAGGCGCTGGTGCATGACACCCGCGGCTATCTGAAGGAGGCGCCGGCACGAACCGAGGCGACCAATGCGCAGTTGATGGAAATCATCATGGCGCAGGACTTCCAGGATCTCACCGGCCAGGTCATCAAGCGCATTCTCGAGGCGGCACAGAACCTGGAAAGCCAATTGCTGTCGCTACTGATCGAGACCACTCCGGAAGACGTGCGCCAGACAGTCGATCCCGGTCTGCTCAATGGCCCGGTGATCAATGCCGCCGGCCGCAACGATGTGGTGACCAGCCAGGAGCAGGTGGACGATCTGCTCGAGAGCCTGGGCTTCTGAATACGCCCTGCGCGGACCGGGCGAGTTGCCCCGGCCGCGAATGTTTTTCTTCCGGCCTGGTCCGGATGAGGAGAGAACGATGAGTGATTTCGCCGGAATGGAAGAACTGCTGCAGGACTTCCTCATGGAGGCCGGAGAACTGCTGTCCCAGGTGGATAACAAGCTGGTGGAACTGGAGAAGCACCCGGGCGACAAGGAATTGCTCAACGACATCTTCCGCGGCTTCCACACCATCAAGGGCGGAGCCGGTTTTCTCAACGCCGAGAACCTGGTGGCCCTATGCCATCGCACGGAAAACCTGTTCGACAAGCTGCGCAACGGCGAACTCAGCCTGTCCGCCGAATTGATGGACATCATCATGGCGGCGACCGCCATTGTCCGGGAGATGTTCGGCGATCTGTCGCAGTCGACCCAGCCCAAAGCCGCCGACCCCGGACTGATCGAGCGGCTGGAAGCCGCGCTGCACGGACGCCTGGGCGCGGCTCCCGCCACTGCCACGCCAGCTCCCGCCTCCGCACCTGTTCCAGCACTCGTCGCCGATCCGGGCCCGGCAGTTGCCCAGCCCGGCATAGACGACATCAACTGGGACGTGTTGCATGCGGCCCTGACCGGTAGCCCTCTTCCACCCGCCGCCGCGGCTCCCAGTGCGCCTGCCGCGCCTGCCGTGGCCGCTCCGGTCGAGGCCGCCGCGCCATCGCCGACCGGAACGCATCCGGTGCCGGTGCAGGATTTGCCGACGCCATCGCGCGGCAATGGGGCACCGCCTCAGAATCTGCAGAAGGAAACCACCATCCGCATCGACACGGCGCGACTGGATCAGGTGCTCAATCTTTCCGGCGAGATCGGCCTGACCAAGAACCGCATCGCCAATCTGAAATCCCAGATCTTGCATGGCAAGAGCGACCAGGAAACCCTGAAGGCGCTGGATGTCGCGGTCAGCCAGCTCGATCTGCTGGTGTCCGACCTGCAGAACGCGGTGATGAAGACACGGATGCAGCCGATCGGGCGCCTGTTCCAGAAATACCCGCGCCTGGCCCGCGACCTGGCGCGGCAACTGGGCAAGGATGTGGAACTGGTGTTGTCCGGCGAGGAAACCGAACTGGACAAGACCATGATCGAGGATCTCAACGATCCCCTGGTCCACCTGGTGCGCAATGCCGTCGATCACGGCATCGAGACTCAGGAAGAGCGCGCGGCCGCGCACAAGCCGCCGAAGGCCATCGTCACACTCTCGGCCAGCCAGATGGGTGACCACATCTACATCGAGATTTCCGATGACGGCAAGGGCATGCGCCCCGACGTGATCCGGCGCAAGGCGGTGGAAAAAGGCGTGATCGATGCCGAGACGGCGAATGGCCTGGACGACAGGCAAAGCCTGCATCTGGTGTTCCTGCCCGGTTTCTCCACCAAGGATGAAATCTCCAGCGTCTCCGGCCGCGGGGTCGGCATGGACGTGGTGAAGACCAACATCAACAAGCTCAACGGCAAGATCGACGTGGTCTCGGTGCCCGGCCAGGGCTCCACCTTCACCATCTCGCTGCCGTTGACGCTGGCGATCCTGCCGGTCCTGGTGGTGCGGCTCAACAATCAGTCCTTCGCCGTGCCCTTGTCGATGGTGCGGGAAATCATCCCGATGAAGCCGAGTGAAGTGCAGCGCGTCTCCGGTCGCGCCACCATGGTGGTGCGCGACGAGGTTCTGCCGATCCGCAGTTTGGCGCGCATGCTCGGCTGGGAGGCGAAGCATTCGCCGGCTTTCGGCGTGTTGATGCACGCCGCGGAGACCACCTTCATTCTCGCCGTGGACGGTTTTGTCGGCCGCGACGACGTGGTGATCAAGCCCTTGTCGGACATCAAGCCGCGCGGCATCGCCGGCGCCACCCTGTCCGGCGACGGCTCCATCGTACTGGTGCTGGACATGGAAGAATTGCTTTCCAACGTCCAGTCGGATACGCCACTCAGCCTGTTTTCAAAGGCGTGAAGAAGCCTAGAGGCCTCGGGCAGTGGCGCGCCCTTCCCGAGGAATCGCATTGGGTTGCCCCCCATGAGTAATAACGCCTATATCGCCCGACAACCCATCGTCGACGGCGAGCAGCACCTGATTGCCTACGAGTTGCTGTTTCGGCATTCGGCCAGCGCCGAGACCGCGCAGGTCAGGTCGGATGTGGATGCCGGCATCGCGGTCATCTCCAACACCCTGTTCAACATGGGCACGGAATGGCTGCTGAAGGGCAAGCTGGCCTTCGTCAACATGGAACTGCCCACGCTGATGAGCAACTTCTCCACCTTGTTGCCGAAGGACAATGTGGTGATCGAGCTCCTGGAGACGGTGCGCATCACCCCGGAAGTGCTGGAACGGATAACGGAACTCAAGGATGCCGGCTACCGTTTCGCGCTGGACGACTTTCACTATCTGCCGGAGTCCGGTTCGCTGCTGCCGCTCGCCAGCTACATCAAACTGGATGTCCTGGCGCATACGCCACAGGAATTGGCCAAGTTGGTGTATGCCCTGCGCCGCCATCCGGTCAAGTTGGTGGCGGAAAAGGTGGAAACCCCGGAACAGTTTCGTCATTGCCGCGCGCTTGGCTTCGACTACTTCCAGGGTTATTACTTCGCGCGCCCGGAAAACATCATTACCCGCGTCATCAATCCCACCCATGCCACCGTCCTGCAACTGATGGAGAAAGTACGCGAAGAGGCGGAGCTGCCGGCGCTGGAAACGCTGTTCAAGAAGGATGTGGCCCTGACCTTCAAGCTGCTGCGCTACATCAATTCCGCGGGTTTCGGCCTCTCCTGTGAAGTGCAGTCCATCCGCCATGCCGTCAGCATCCTCGGCATGCAGCCGCTCTACCGCTGGCTCAGCCTGCTGCTGGTCACCGCCGGAAGCAGTCCCTCGTCACCCGCCCTGGCGCGTACCGCCATCACCCGCGGGCGGCTGTGCGAGCTGCTGGGCAAGGAGGATCTGCCGCGCAACGACCAGGACAACCTGTTCATCGTCGGTGTCTTCTCCCTGTTGCCGGCGCTGCTCGAGATCACCATGGAACAACTGCTGGATCGCGTGGTGATTCCGGATACCTTCGCCGATGCGCTACTCAACCACGCGGGCATCTATGGACCATTCCTTTCGCTGGCGGAGTCGGTGGAGAGTGGTGAACTGGATCGCCTGGAGGAGCTGAGCGCGTCGCTGATGCTGACGCCGGATCGGGTCAACGCCGCGCACATGCAGGCGCTGGCCTGGGTGGAGCAGTTGGGTATCGACTGAGCTGGCGCCGCGCGTTTTGCGGTGGGAGTCACCGTAGATTGGAAGAGCCGGCGTCTTGATGCCGGCGCCCTCCGGGATGCCCCTCGGCGGGGGGGGCGATCAGGCCGCTTTACCGCCCTACAACATCTCGGCCGTCATCGCCGCCTTGATCACGGATCGCGGCGTATCACCGCGTACCCGGTTGGTCAGCCAGAGCACGCCACCTTTCTTGAGGCTCAGGCCGCGGGTTTCGCCGAACAGCAGCAGACTGGCTGCTTCCCCCAGGGTCGGCTGATGCCCGACCACCAGCACGGCGCCGGAAGCCTCCGGCCAGCCGGCGGCGGCGAGCAGCAGCGCGGCATCGGCGCCCGGAGCGAGATTGGCCTCCACCTGGTATTTCAGTTTCAGGGCATCGGCCGTTTCAAGGCAGCGCCTGGCCGGGCTGACCAGGATGTGCGTGTCCTTGGACAAGTGAGCATGCAGCCAGGCCGCCATCCGCTCGGCCTGCTTGCGCCCCTTGCCGGTCAGGGGGCGGAGCATGTCCTGCTCGCCGTCCTGGGCATCGGCATGGCGCCAGAGGATCAGATCCATCGTCAAACTCCCTTGAGGATAATCGCGGCAGCATAGTCCAGCGGTGTGACCGGGGCGTGACAACTCACTCCCGGTCGCCGCCGAGGAAGCCGCCGAGCAAGCCGCCTTCGCCGACCTGCTTGTTGCCGGTTTGTGGCGCGGCGGCGAGGACGCGGTTGGCCAGTCGGGAGAACGGCAGGGATTGCAGCCAGATCTTGCCGGGACCGGTGAGACGGGCCAGGAACAGGCCCTCGCCGCCAAACAAGGCAGTCTTCACGTTGCCGACGAACTGGATGTCGAAATCCACGGAGGGTTGCAGGGCCGCGACGCAACCCGTGTCGACGCGGATGCTCTCGCCGGCGGCCAGGTTCTTTTCCGCCAGGGTGCCGCCGGCATGGATAAAGGCCATGCCGTCGCCTTCCAGCTTTTGCAGGATGAAGCCTTCGCCACCAAAGAATCCGACGCCAAGCCTGCGCTGGAAGGCGATGCCGAGGCTGACCCCCTTGGCGGCGCAGAGAAAGGCGTCTTTCTGGCAGATCAGGGTGCCGCCGATCTGGCTCAGGTCGATCGGCACGATCTTGCCGGGGTAGGGCGCCGAGAAGGCGACACGGCGCTTGCCGGCGCCCTGGTTGGAGTAGACGGTGGTGAACAGCGATTCACCGGTGAGCAGGCGCTTGCCTGCGCCCATCAGTTTGCCGAGGAGGCCGGACTGGGCCGCGGAACCGTCGCCGAAGATGGTCTCGAATTCGATGCCGTCCTGCATGAACATCATCATTCCGGCCTCGCCGATGGCGGCTTCGCCGGGGTCGAGTTCGACCTCCACGTACTGCATGTCGTCGCCGAAAATGTCGTAATCGATGATATCCATCGCCATGATGTGCTCCCGTTACTGGTTTCAGATGGGCAGGAAAATGAGCGAGGCGGCACCCTGCAAGGTCCGCGTGATGGCACGGTTGCCGCGATCCTCGATGAGCAGCGCGAGCAGATCCTGGTCGGCGATCAGCTTGCCGAACTCGCGCTCGAAGCTGAGGTTGGGCACCTCGCCCTCCAGTGTGTTGCTGACCAGGTATTTCGCGCCCGAAGGCAGCTTCGCGTTGGATAGCTTCCACACCGCGATCTCGATATTGCGGGCGCTGTTGTAGAGCTTCTGCGCGGACAGTTCGTCGGTGACGAAAAACCGGCTCTTATGGTCATACGCGGCCATCAGCATGCTGGTGAGCGCGCTCATGAAGGCATAGACCCGGTCACCGCTGTAGCCTTCCAGGAAGGTCAGCTTGAAGCTTTCTTCCCAGTTCAATTTGGCCAGGTGCGAGTCCGGCCATTTCGGCAACTCCTCGAACAGCCGCGCGGTCGCCATATCGGCCGACTCCAGCCCGGCCTTGCGGTATTCCTGCGGATTGCGCCTGTAGAGTTTCTCGGTCAGCAGCTTGAGACTTTTCAGCGCCTCACGCTGGGTCAGTTCACTGGCGATGTCGACATCGCTTTTCGCCAGGTTGCCCACGGAAAACTCGCGTGCGCTCTTGCTGCCGTCCTTGCGCTGGATATCCTGGCCGGCGCAGCCACCGAGAAGGAGCACCGCCAGGAAGAGTGTCATGGAGATTCGCATGGACTGTCTCGGTGCTGATAACCGAGCCATTGTAGACCAGCGCTGTGACGACTTTGGTTGCTTGACGGCGCGTAAACGTAAACGGCGCCTTGCGGCGCCGTTTACGGTTCAGCTTGTGATGGTCTTGCCGATCAGTTGTAGGTGTAGACCACCGTATAGGGGACGTTCATCGCAATCGGATTGACGATGGCCAGCGTCGCCGAGACGGTGCCGACCGAGCCGTTGAACGAACAGCTGTTGATGGTGAAAGTGCCGACCGCTCCGAGCGCGTTGTTCAGCGATGTGGAGGAATTGCTGGTCAGGTCGGCACAGAACTCGGCCTGGTTGGTGGGCTTGGTGACGCCGTTGATGACGACGTTCGCGGCGGCCACCCCACTGACGGTGATTCCCAGGGTCAGGCTGCCGGCGGCGCCGCCGCCACCGCCCACCGGGGTGTCGATGGAGCCGGAGAACGTGTCGTTGGCGAACAGATCAACATGGCCATCGGCAAAATGCACATACAGGACGACGCCATAGGCGCCCGCAACGTTGTCCACGCAAATGGATGTCGCGGTTTTGGGTTGGCCGTTCAGCATCAGGCTGCCGCTGGCATCGAACGCGGCATTCCCGGCGCTGGCCACGTAATTCCCGTTGCCGTCGTTGGTATAGAGGTCGCCGGTGTAAGCGCCGGCGAAGTTCGCCAGTTCCTGTGCGCTCGCCTCATGGACGCTGTTGGGCTGGAACAGCGTCGTGTCGCAGGTGAGGACGCCGGCGCCACCACCACCACCACCACCACCCCCACCCCCTCCGTTGGCTCCGCCATTGGCCATTTGTGCATAGGCCGCCGCGAAGGCCGCTGCCAAGCCGTTCGGCGGGGTGAAGCCCTGCGTTGCGGCTGCGCTCAACAGCGCCGCGTAATCACTGCCAGCCGTTGTGAGCGCGGTGTGCAAGGCCTCAAGCATGTTGTCGAGCGGATCGCCGGCGGCGGCCTGAAAAGCCGCAGTAAACGGGTTCAGATTGTTCAGGTCGGCCAGGTTCAAGGCGACGCGCACATTGCCCAAAGCGGCATTCAGGGCTGTCGCATCGATCTGCCGGATCGCTGCCGCGTTCAAGCCGGCGAACCAGGCGGCTGGATTGTTGTTGCCGGCCAGGTTGGCGACGATCAGGTCGGTCAGAGGCGTGATGTTCACGGTACCCAGCGTCAGCGCGACCGAGTGGAACGGCGTGGCGTTCGCGGCACCGTTGATCGTCCCCCCGGTGACCTGGACCGCGCAGGGCAGGGTCTGTCCGGACAGGGTGACGCTCCAGGCGCCGTTGATGGCCGTGCTGGTCGTGAGCGGGGTGCCACCGGCACAGTTCACAATGACGTTGCCGCCCACGATCGGCGCGCCGGTCGCGGCGGTGCCGCTGAGGGTGCTGGGCGCCGTGCCGCTGCCGCCGCCACAACCCGCCAGCAACACGGTCGCGGCCAGCAGGCCCAACCACCCTTTGAATACGTCCAGATTAGTTCGCATAGGTCACCCCTTGCCAGAAGAACCCATCAATCGGGTTCGGTGGATCGATGGGGCGCCACGCGCCCCGTTGAAGACCGCCTTGCCATGGGCAAGCGTTCATGGGGGCGAATCTAACGGCGGCTTGATCGGGCGGTAATCCCCCGTTCAGGGGGGAAGGCTTGCGGCCTGTTCAGGCGAGGCCGAGATTGCGTGCCGTCAGTGCCGCCTCGGCACGCGAGGAGACGTTGAGCTTGCGGTAGATTTCCTTCACATAGGAGGGCACGGTGTTGACGCTGATGTTGAGCAGGCGTGCCACTTCGGCGGAGGTGAGGCCGCGGGCGATCAGGCGCAGTACCTCGGTTTCGCGGTCGGTGAGCCGGATGTTCGTGGGCTCGGGGGTGATGTGAAAATGGCTGAGCAGCTTGCGCGCCACCGCCGGAGACAGGGGCGGGCGGCCACCGATGATGCCCTGCAGCAGTTCGGTGATCGCCTCTTGTCCCTGATCCTTCAGCAGGTAGCCCTGGGCGCCGGCGCGCAGGGCCGGGAAGATGTGCTGGTCGTCGTCGAAGATGCTGGCCACCACGCAAATGCACTGCGGCGCGCGCTGGTTGAGTTCGGCGATGAAGTCGACGCCGTTGCCGTCGGGCAGGCCCAGATCGACCAGGGCAAGGTCGGGCGCGGGATGCGCGGCCACCCAGGCACGCGCTTCGGCCAGGCTGGCGACAGTGGCGACCTCGATGCCGGGAAAGCTGGTGTGCACGGCACTGGCCAGCCACTCGCTCGCCTCGGGCACGTCCTCAAGTAGTAGACAGGTTTCCATGATGCCCCTCCTGAGCACAAAATACCCGCAATCTCACCTCGCCGACATCCCCGATTCAGGGGGAACGAAGAAGAAAACCATGCTCCGTCCTCCTGTTGATTTGTCTCGTCATGTCCTCGCTATGTTCATCCTGGCCGCGAGCCTGCCTGCTGCGGCCCAGGATCTCGCGGCACCAGGGGCTCTCGGCGCCGACATGCTGCCAAAGGGGCGCGCCGCCGCGCGACTGGAAACCCGGGGCATCCGGGCGGACGAGGAATTCAGCCGCAATGGTGAGCGGCGGCCGCTGGGCGCGAACTACGATGGCCTCAATCTCAACGCGACGTTGTTCCCGGCGCTGACTCCCCTGGGGGTGGGCGCCACGCTGGGGACCACCGACCTGACCTCGCGCCTGAGTGGCCAGCAGACCCGCCTGACCTTCGGTTATGGCCTGACCGAGGATGTCACGGTGGGCTTCCAGGTGGGCTATGGGGTGGCGGAGAACCGGGTCGAAGTGGCGGTTTCCGGCTCGAACCTGGGGGCCACGGGGAACACCCTGGCGCCGTATTTTCCGCTCGCCCTGCTGCCACCGGGTACGCCGGCCACCGGCGCCGAGGCGGTGCAGGCCCTGCTCACCAGCGCCTACGGCTACAAACGGGTGCAATCGAGTACCTGGCAGAGCACGCTGGACCCCCTGATCGGCCTGCGCTGGCGTTTCGACAAGGGCGAGCACCACGCCACCGTGTTCGCGCCCAGCCTGCGTTTCGGCATCGCCAGGGAAGCCGATGCCGACGATCTGATGCAGATGACCCTGGCCGACAGCACCAGCGACATCCTGCTCGGCGTGCTTCACACGCGGAAATTGTCCGAACGCTGGGACCTGCTGCTGTCGGCGCAATACACCATCCAGCTTGCCGATCACGTCACCGCGCGGGCACGTTCGGAAAACGAATTGCTGGTGCCCGCCAGTCGTCGGGAGCGGCTGCGCCGCGATCGCACCAATCCCGTCGAGCTCACCCTCGATACCGGTTATACCGAGGGGGCCTGGCGATTTTCCGGGCGTCTGGAATATGCCCGCGGTGGCCGCGACCATTATTCCTCGCCGAGCGGCCAGAACGTCTCCGGCCTCGAAGCCAACACTGATTTCAACTTCCTGCTGGGCTACCTGGGGGTGAGCTGGAACGGCATTCCGGGCTACCTGCGCGGCGAATACAAGCTGCCGCTGCTGGTCTCGCTGATGGCTTCGACGACCTTGACCGCGAAGAACACCTCGGCGCCGGATACCCTTTATGTGACCGCGACGCTGCCGTTCTGATCGCGGGCTCAGCCTGTCGGCGCGGGGGCCGCGCCAGCGGTCGGCAGGCGTAGCAGCACCCGGCAGCCGTGCTCCCCCCAGGTCCACTCGATCTCGCCACCCAACTGGGCGGCACGCGCCTGCATGTTGCGCATGCCGCGCCCCGGCGCGCGCGGTTTGCCGTTGCCGTCGTCCTCCAGGGCAATCTGATAGTGGCCATTGACGCAGTGCACCCCGATGGCCAGGGCATGGGCACCGGCATGGCGCAACACGTTGGAGACGGCTTCGCGCAGGATGCGGCCGAGGTTGAGCGCCTCGGCGGCGGTCAGGTTGCGCTCCGGCAATTCCTCCGGCTGGTTCCAGACCAGCTGGATATGTGCCGCCGCGCAACGGCCGACGATTTCCGCGCGCCAGTCGGCGAGCAGGTCGATGAGCGGTGCGTCGCTCTGCGTGGATCGGGAAACCACGTCGCGCAGGTCGCGCAGGGCGGCGCGGGCGATGTCGGTGTCCTCGGGGGTCTTGGCGCGGATGACGAGCGAGAGCAGCTTGGCGCCAATGTCGTCGTGCAGATCGCGATAGATGCGTTCGCGTTCCTCGGCGGCGGCGGTTTCCCGCTCCAGCAGGGCGCGGCTCTGGTAACTGGCGGACAGTTCGCGCGCGCTTGCAGCGACGCGTGACTCCAGTTCACGGTTGAAGTGCTCGGCCCGGGTGAGCGCGTCGGCAAAGCGGCGGCCGAGATGGCCGGTGAGGAACAAGAGCACCACGGGCGCGGCGAAGTGCATGGAAATGAAGTGGTATTTCAGGCGGATCCGCGCGAACTCCGCCGGCAGCCAGTCGTACGGCATGCCCACCAGCAGGTCGTGGAAGCCGGACAGCACCAGGATGGCGAGCGCCATTGCGAGCAGGTAATGCTCGCGCCACTGGCTCGCCCGGCAGCGCTGGAAGATCTGCCAGGCGAGGCCGCAGAGGATGAGAAAGCCAAGGCTGTGGTTGACCAGATAGGCATGGCCCGGCCATAAGTCCGGCCAGGCGGTGAGACCGGCGGCCAGGGCCAGGTAGGCGAGCAGCAGCTGCTCCAGGCGGGGCCGGCGCCGTCCCAGGTAATGCTGCACGAACAGCGCCATGCAGACTGCCCAGGCGTCCATGGCGAAATGCGAGAGCGAACGGAACAGGGGGCCCGGCATGGGCGGGTCGCGTACCACCAGGTAGAAGGAAAAGATCGTCCACATCAGGCAGGCGAGGCCGAACCACAGGTATTGCGGGTCGTGCCGGCGCCGCCACCACACCGCCAGCACCAGCGAGGTGGCGATGAGCAGGGTCAGGGTGAGGCCGCGGGTGGCGTCCACCTGCAGAAAGCGCCGCAGGTCGTGCTCCGCGCGCAATTTTCGGTACGGGCCGATCTCGACTGGCGACAGCACGCCCCAGCCGGGGTCGCTCTTGAGCCGGATGAGGATTTCGTTGCCGCCGACCCGCCAGTCGCCGCGCGGCAGGAGGTACAGGAAGGGCTTGTTCCAGTTGCGCGAGATAGGTTCATCGAAGCGGCCGCCATCGCCGAGGAATTCGCCGTTGAAGTAGAAGGCGGCATTGAGGTTCAGCCACCAGACATAGAGGGCCCGCGGCGTCGTGGGAACGGCGTCGGCATGGATACGGAAGCGGAACCAGCCGCCGGTCGCATCGTCGGCGTCGTGTTTCAGGGCATGCGGCAGGCGCACCGGATGCCAGCGCGGGTCGTTCGCGGCGGGAGGCAGGTCGGTGTCGACAAGAATGAAGTCGGCTTGCCAGACCTCGTGCTCGTAATGGGCGAGCGCGGGCAAAGCAAGAAAACACCAGAGCAGGAAAAGGAGCCGTCGCATGGACGGCATTGTTCCCCATGACAGCCCGGGCAGGTATCCCCGGAGTGGGGGGAATATCACGTCACCCATTTGTTCCATGTTCGCGACAAGGGATTGGCGCGCAAAATCGACTTTCCTTCATCTGGAGACGACCGATGACGACACGCGCCCTTCTGCTCTGGCTGTTGCTGCTGGTATCCCTCCCCTGCCTGGCCGACCCGCCGCCGGACTATCCTTTCACCGGGCATGACGCCGGCATGAAGATGGCGCGGGAGTCGGGCAAGCCCATCCTGCTTTATTTCGGCCGCTACGGCTGTGCCTGGTGTGATCACGTCAACCGCAAGACCTTCTCCGATCCGGGCCTGAAGCAACTGCTCTCGGAAAACTATGTGCTGATCTATGTCGATGCCGAGGGCGGCAAGCGGATTCGCCTGCCCAGTGGCGAGCGGCTGACCGAGGGCGAACTGGGCGCGCGCCTGGGGGCCTTCGCCACCCCGCTGTTCGTGTTCATGACCCCCGGAGGCAAGGTGGTCGCCAAGATTCCAGGATTCAAGACGGTGGCGGACTTTCACGATTACGACCGCTATGTGCGCGGTGGTCATTATCAACAGCAGACGCTGCTGGAGTTTCTCGGGAGCAAGCCATGAGGGCGGCGCTGCTGCTGGCGCTGGTCTCCGCCACGGCGCTCGCCGAACCCGTCGATGTCGCCCCGGCCGGTGCCTGGCACCATCTCGATGCCTCTGGCCGCCAGAGCCTGGCGCTGGCCGGAGACCGCGTGGCCCTGGTCTGGGAAGACAGCCGAACGGGCGCGCCGCGCTGTTACCTCGGCCTGAAAGCGTTGGCCGACACCGCGTTTCGCGAGTACCCCCTGGGCCGGGGTGAATGCTTCGAGCCAGCCGTCACCGCTCTGGATGGCGAGCGTTTCCTGCTGGCCTGGGAGGATGAAACCGGCATCAATGCCAGCCTCGCCACCAGCGCCGGGCCGGCGGCGCCGCTCAACCTCGGACCTGGCGCGCATGCCAGCGTCGCGGCGCACCCCACACTTGGCGCGATGATCGCCTGGAATGCCCAGGACGGGCGCTGGCAGCGGCTCTGGCGCGCGCCTGTGCTGGCGGCTGCCGACACCCTGCGCGCGGGCAAGGCGGAGGCCGCCGATGCGCTGCCCCCCGTGGACGACCAGGGCTTTCCCGCGCTGGCGGCGAATGACAGCGGCTTTCTGCTGACCTGGGAAGACCGCCGCCACGGCCATACCGTCATCTATGCCAGCCGTAGCCGGCAGGGCCGCGACTGGAGCGCGCCGAAACGGCTGAGCGGCAACCCCACCGGCAAAGCCCAAGGCAACCTCGGGCGCGGCACCGGCGCCATGCGTCCGGCGGTGGCCAGTTTCGCCGGCCGTTTTGCCGCCACCTGGCTGGACAAGCGCGATTTCCTATCCGGGTATGACGTCTATGCTGCCCTTGGTGAAGGCGACGGCTTCGCCAAGGACGGCAAGGCGCAGGACAGCTTCGGCGATGCCATCGCCCAGTGGCATGCCGCCATCGCCGGCAACCCGCGTGGTGACCTGGTCATCGCCTGGGATGACGACCGCGATGGCAGCTCCGACATCTGGCTGACCCGCCGCACGGCCACCGGTTACAGCGACAACTTCACCTTTCCGGAAACCTCCGGCCCCGCCCGCCAGACCGATCCCGCCATCGCGCTCGACGCCGCCGGCAACCTGCACCTGGCCTGGATCGAACGGTCGGCCGAAGGCGAGAGCAACGGGCCGACGCGGCTGCGCTACATGGAGGTAACGCTGCCGGGTCCGCTTTTGTAACGCTGTCATGCTCGTCACCGCTGTGTGCTCAAACCAACCTCAGTGGCAATCCGCACCCGCGTCCAGCCTTGTTTGTGTGCTCGGATGACCTGCCGCCGTCTTGCGTGTTGTTTTCAGGGCTGCGCTTTCCCGTCCTGTCTTATTTCATGTCGGTATCGCCTCTTCCCCTCCCCTGATCAGGGGAGTTTCAACCCCTGTCTCTTCGCCTAACATCGGACCTCGTCACGTGCCTTTCCGTGCAGTCCGTAAGTCAACCTTTTCAGGGGCGTCATCATGAAATTCGGTTTCAGCCAACTGCGCGCCCTGGCGGGCGGCATGGCGCTGGTATTTGCGTTGGGCGGCTGCAACAGCGGCTCTTCGAGTTCTTCCACCACGCTCAGCGGAACGGCGATGGCTGGCCCATTCTTGAGCGGCACGGTGTGCGCATACAAGGTCAAGAATGGCGCAAAAGGCGACTTGCTGGGCGTGTGTTCCAGCATTGTCGGCGCCACCAGCAGTTTCAGCATTGATGTCGGCGCCTATAGCGGGGATGTGCTGGTTGAAATCAGTAACGCCACCTATGACGATGAAGCCAACCCCGGTGACAACGTCACTGGCACGCTGCTAACCGGGGTGATGCGCAGCCTGATTCACGTCGCTGCTGCTGGTGGAACGGTTGAACTGGCGGTGACTCCGTTGACCGAAGCTGCGCTCCAATTGGCGGGAACGACTTTGAACAATGAGACCGTACAAGCGGCCATCAATCAAATCGCCGGTTTGTTCCCCGCTGTGGCCGGGCTGGATCTTCGTGCCACGCTACCCGTGCTTACGACCGAACAGGGCTTGGCCTATCGCGAAGCGTTGCGCGCCTTGTCGCAGTTGCAGTGGGCTTCAGGCGCCGGCGAAGGCGGGTTTCGCGGCAACCTGAATGGCTATCTTGGCAATCTGATCGGCCGGATCGGCGCCAATGGCAACACCGTTGCGGCGGATATCCTGGGTCAGATCAATGTTGGGCTGAATGCCAACTGCGCAGTAGCCAATAATGCGTTGACTTGTACCGTCGCAGCGGCCGGCGGCAACGGAGGTTCCGGCGGCACAGGCAATGTTTGTGTGGCCAACGTGTCACTTGCGGGCGCCAGTCTTGGCAATATTTGCTACACCAATTTGCCGGCTGGTTTTAACTGCGGCACTTTGGGTGTTGGCGATACCTTGAACGGTTATGCCGGCGCCACGGTCACCTTCAGCACCCCGGCCGCATGCCCGGCGAATCCGATATTGACGTTTGACGCGAGCGTGCTTGGCGGTGCCGGCAATGCGGGTGGCAATGCGGGTGGCGTGACTTGTAACACCGCGCATTACCAAGCCGGCGCCGTCCACACGCCAACTGCCAATGAACTGGCCAGTTTCGCGAAAACCTACAATGGCAATATCGGCAGCTTTGACATGTCCGGGTTCACCAGCAGCGGAGCGGCCACCCTGGTGTTTTCCAGCGCTGGCGAGTTGAGCTACAACGGCGCGGCGCAAACCGTGAATTCAGTCTGCGCAGACAATACCGCCGCCATGCTCTACGTCGAGTTTGGAGGCACCGGCGCGGTCGACCTGTTTGCCGCCGACGGCGGCGGCTTCAGCGGCAACCTGCCCAATATGGCCGGCATTTGCGGCAACGCGCCGGGATGCGCCGCAGCCAATGCCGGTGGCAATGCGAACCCCACCAGCGGAACTGCCGCCAACGGGTCACCGGCGCTGGATATGACCAAGTGCGGAAGTACGATTGCCGCCGGCAACGCCGGTGGAGGCATGACGATGAACATGCATTTGAGTTGCGGCGCGGGGGCAATCGCTGATTTCTCCAACCTTACGGTGGTTGATGAATTGAACGCTAGCCACGCTACTTGCAGCGCCAGTTACAGCAACGGGGTGCTCACCGTGTCGAATGGGACGCTGACCGCTTCCGCCGCGATGAATGGTGATGCCAATGATTCGATCACGACCTGGGTGAGCGGCGCGACTGAAATGGCCATGATTCTTGCACCGGTCGCGGTCAACGGTGTCAATGCCGAAGTGGCCAAAATCAGATGGAAGGCGAACGGGACACCTGACTTTATCCAGGGAGGCGCTGTTGCCGTTGGCGGTAGTTACCAGTTGTTTACTTGCACACTGCTGCCTTGATGCCACCCTGCGGCGCTTGATGGCGTCGCGGGGCCAATGCGACAACGGCCGGAAAATCCGGCCGTTGTCGCATTATCGGGATTCTGGCTCATGCCAAATATAGGCCTTGGGGGTCTTGCCTGCCGGCGTATGGCTGCGATCATGGCGCTTGTCTACCGAGCGAACATACGGCTTCACGTCATACTCCCGTTCGATCAATAAGTCGGTGGTTGGATGTCGGCGTTGGTGGCCCTTCCCCAGACGGCGAACAAGGGATCCGAATAGTTGCGCTGGTCGATGTGCTTGTCGTCTTCCGGTCGCATCAGCCCGCGCAGCGTTTCGCTGCGCAGGTCGACGAAGCCGGCATCGTGGAGCAGGGCGAGGGCGAAGCCGAGGCGTTCGAACGGGTGTAGCCGGCTCCACAGGCGGATGGCTTTGGGCGGGAACCAGCGATCGGAAAAGGTCAGGACACAGGTGCCGTCGGGGCGCAGCACCCGCCGCGCTTCGGCCAGCACCTCGCGCGGGCGGATCAGGTATTCGATGGACGCGGTGCACAGGACGACATCGAACCGGGCATCGCCCCAGGGCAGTACCTCCCGTTCGTTGAGGTCTGTCACCACTCTCTCGCGCAGGCGCGGGTTGGCGGCGAGTTCCTCCGGGTTCATGCCGAGGCCGGCGACATGGAGATCGCTGGCGGCTTCCGGCAGGTGCGAATCCCAACTCGCCATCAGGTCGAGCACACATCCGCCCGGCCGCAGCAGGCGGCCATAGAGTTCGTTGATCGCCGCCCGGCAGGCGGCATCCAGGTGCTGGACGAGACGCGGCTCGGCGTAGAAACGGCTGTCGGCGCTGTCGTCCTCGCGGGCAAAGCCGTCCAGCGTGAAATAGGTTGCCGCCGGGTCGGCGGGCGGGGATTGCAGGCCGGGGCCGTCGAACAGCTCCACCATCCGGCGTCCGGGGGCCGGCTGTCGCTCGCTGGGGCGCAGGATCAGGCGGGCGGCATGGGCGGCGAGGGGATGGTTCGGATCCACCCGGATGCGGTCGTGCCGGACGTCCAGCAGGCGCGTCGGGCGCGGGTCGCGCGGCCCCTGGGCCAGACCGGGGAAGGCCAGCCGCGGATAGAAGCGGCCGGGGATCGCCTCACGCCCCAGCCGGAAATGGCCGGGCGCCAGTTCCACGGGGGCCAGGCCGGCGGGCGCAATCCAGGGCGAGGGATCGAGTTCGGCTTCACCGCTCGCCCGCGCCTGTTCCATGGCTCGCGTCCAGCGGCCATCGGCGAGCAGGGCGCTGTCGGCGACGATCAGCCGTTCGCGGTGATGGGCGAACGCATCACGCCAGACGAGTTCCGCTTCGATGGCCATGGCGCCAGGCTTCAGCGCATGTAGGCGTAGCCTGCCTGTTGCAGGCGGACGATTTCCGCATCGGCCATCGGCACCAGGCTGACGAAGCCGTGGATGTCCTCCGGGGTGAAACCCTGTCCCTCCGCCGCCAGCTTGCACATGCGGAATTCGATCAGCCCGGTGAGCGTCGCGCTCTGGGCGCGTTGCATCAATTCGCGGTGCTTGTCCAGGTTCTTGACCGCGAAGTAGGGAATCTCATTGCCGTGCAGGACGATCACCACCTTGTTGTCGAACGGGTCGCTGCCGTTCAGGTCGAGCAGCAATTGCGCGCGGCTGATCACGGAACGCATGGCGGCCTCCGAATTCGCCATCACGTCATACACCACCTTCTGCTTTTCATAGCTTTGCGTCACCGCCTTGCCGCGTCCCCAGGGGGCTTCCGGTTCGGCCGCCAGGGTGGGGTGGATGAGCAGGGCGGCGAGTAGAAGTGAAAGCCAGCGCATGATGGTCTCCAGATGGGGGTGGGGCACTACATTACACCGTCAGCAATGCCCGTTCACCCAGCCCTCCCGCCAGGCCGTCTGCTTCCAGCTTCAGGTCCGGGATGTGGGTGAAGGAGATGCGCATGGGGGCTTCCTCCTGGGCCAGGAAGGCGCCGCCGAAATAGAGCGCCTCGGCGCCGAATTTCACCCGGATGCGATCCAGCGCCGTATCCAGGCCGGGGTTGCGGCTGCCGTCGGGGAACAGCGGCAGACTGACCTTGTCGTTGGCGACGAGATCGCCGAACACCATGCCGACCTTGATCGGCTCGCGCCGGCGCGGCCGTTCCGCCCAAAGCGCGGCGAGCAGGCGCAGGCAGGCGAGGGTGTCCCGCATCGGCGCGAAACGGGTTTCCACACCCCAGTCGGCATGCTTGCGGTAGCTCACGCGCAGCCCCAGGCGGCCGGCCAGGTAGCCTTCGGCGCGCAGGCGCAGCGCGGCTTTCTGGGTCAGCTTGGAGAGCACCGAGAAGGCGCCGGCGTCGAAGCGCAGATGCGGCGGCAAGACATGGGAGTGGCCGAGGCTGGAGCGCTTCGACGGCGGCAATACCACGTCGACGCCGCGCAATCGGTCATACATGCGCTCGCCCTCGACGCCGCCCCAGACCCGGCGCAGATGCGCGCGCTCGGCCCGGCACAGGGCTTCCACGGTGTGGATGCCGTGCCGCGCCAGGCGTTCCAGCATGGCGTTGGCGATGCCGTTGAGGTCGTTCAGCTTGAGACGGAACAGGCAGTCGGGCAGGTCTTCCGGCCTGATCACCACCAGCCCATCCGGCTTTTGCATGTTGGAGGCGGTCTTCGCCAGGAAACGGTTGGGGCCGATGCCGATGGAGCAGGTCAGCACTTCGCTGACCTGCTCGCGCAGTTTGGTCTTCACCTCGCCGGCGAGGTCGCGGATGACGCGCTCCTGTTGCCAGGAGCCGGTGAGGTCGCAGGCCACCTCGTCGATGGACAGCACCTCGCTGACGGCGATGACCGTGTCGACCACGTCCATCAGACGGTGGTGCATTTCCACGTAGACCCGCGGCCTCGCCTGCACGAAGGCGATCTCCGGGCAGAGCCGGCGGGCATCGACGACGCCGGTGCCGGTCTTCACCCCGAAACGCTTGGCCTCGCGGCTGGCGGCGATGCAGCAGCTGGTTTCCGCCAGCACCGGCAGCACGCCCAGCGGCCGCCCACGCAGTTCCGGGCGCAGGTGTTGCTCCACCGAGGCGAAGTAGGAATTGAAGTCGAGGAGCAGGGCGCGCAGGGACATGGAAAAGAACGATCGTTCTGGCTCTGCAGGATAGAACGATCGTTCTTTTTGGGCAAGGCTGGCGCTCCAGCGGTGGGGACATCCGGGATAATCGCACCACCTCTATTCGCTGGTGATCGACATGATCGGCAACACCGTTCGCGCCCGCCTGGCCTTTTCCTTCAAGGCCGAGACTTACGAACTCGATACCCTCATCGACCTGGATCGATATGTCGGGCAGGCCCCCGATTTCCATCTGTTGCTGGCCAGGGCACACGGCATCGACCCTTATTCCTACCTGTACGACGCGCTGGAGTCGCACGAGATCGTGTTCTCCGATGCCACCGGGGTGGCGGCGCAAAGTTGCCGGGAGGGTGGCTTCGACTGGTCGTGCTTCGAACGCGACTGGTACGAAGAACGGGACTTGCGGGTGCTCAGGGAGATCGCGGAGCGGACGCTGGGGGTGCGCGATCTGGAGGGCCGGGCGGACCTCAAGGCCGCCTTGCTGGCGGCGTATCGGGCGGGCAAGGCGAGCGCCGCCACCTGAGTCCGGGGGTACCCCGGCCGGTGGGCTCGCGCGCTTACGGCAGGCGGATGCTCGCGGCCAGGCCGGCGTAAGTGCCGGCGGTGCGCGGCAGGGCGACGTCGAGGAGGACGCGGCCTTCCGCCTGGGCGGTGAGGGCGCGGATGCGACCTTTCACGGTCTGGCCGGCGATCAGTACGGCGGCGTCATCGCCCAGACGGAGATTCGCGGCCTGGGCAGCGTCGACGGGGGCGCGGGCGAGCCATTCGTCGGCGCGGGCGATGCTGACCACGGCGGCGGGCTGGCAGGGGATGGTGATGACCTGGCCGGGTTCGCCGTGGCGGGCCAGGACGACGGCGTCGAAGGGGGCGCGCAGTTCCGATTCGGCGAGCAGGCGGCGGGCTTTTTCCACTCGCGCCTGGGCGGCGGCCAGGCCGGATTGCGCACGGGCATGGCGCAGCTTGGCGGCATCGAGTTCGGTGGTGGAGGCGACGGTGCGCGCATACAGCTCCGTGACCCGCTCCAGGTCGCGACCGGCATCGGCCGCTTCCTGGGTCAGCCGGTCGAGGTCGGCACGCGCTTCCGCGACGCCGGCCTTGTACAGGGTGGGGTTGAGGGCGGCGAGCAGTTCGTCCTTCTTCACCGTCTGGCCGGCCTGGACGTCGACCCGGTCCAGGACGCCGGCCACCGGCAGGGTAAGGCTGACGCGGCCGGACCAGTCGAGGCTGGCGGCATGATCGGCGGCGAGGGCCTGGCCCGCGACCAGGGCGAGCAACAGCGTGCGTAACATCATTTCTTGTTCTCCACTTTTACCGATTCCAGCGGTGTGCCCAGCAGGGCTTCCAGACGCGCCAGGGCAAGCGCCAGACGGTATTCGACGGCGCGCTTGCGCAGGTGGGCGGTCTGGGTTTCGGCCATGCTGCTGCCCAGGTTGGTCTTCAGCTCCATTTCATATTCGGCCCGCGCCTTCTCCAGGGCGAGCTCGCGGTAGTGTGCATTGACCTCGCCGCTGCGCCGCTCGCTGTCGCGCAGGTAGTGGATTTCCTCCCAGGTATCGGCCAGGGCCTGGCGCAGTTCCTGTTGCAGCTTGTCGTATTGCGCCTGGCGTTCCTGGAAGACGGCTTGTTCGCGCGCCATGCGGGCGTCGATGCGGCCGCCCTGCCATAGGGGCCAGACGAAGTTGAGGCCGGCACGGACGTCGTCGCGGGTGCTGGCCTCCCGGCTCCAGCTGGCGGCCTCGGCCTCGAATTCCAGGCTGGGCCGGTTGTCCGCGCGCACGCCTTCGATGCGATTGCGCGCGGCGGCCAGCATCTGCTTCTGTGCTTGCAGGCGCGGGTTGTGTGTCAGCATGGCGTCGAGCAGGGGGGGGAGATCCGGCAGCGGGCGGTCGTTGTCGGCCAGTTTGGGGTCGACCAGATCTTCCTTGACGGATTCGGCGCGATTGAGCGCGAGGCCGAGCTGCATGCGCTTGTCGCGCAGTTTGCGCACCACGTCGTTGCGCCGGGCGCGGGTGTCGAGGTAGCGCGATTCGAGTTCCGTGAGTTCCCACTGCGGCATCTGGCCGAGGTCCTGGCGATCCTTGGCGTTGTCCCAGCTGACATAGGCCACCGCCATGAACTCGGTGTCGGCGGCATATTGCATGTCGGCCAGGAGCGCGTCGAAGTAGCGCGCCATCAGGCTCAGTCGACGCTGGGCGCGGGTGTCGAGCAATTGCAGGTCGCGCGCGGTCGCTTCTTCGCGGGCGGCGGTGATGCCGCTGTCACGGCGACCGGCGTCGAAGAGCATCTTGCGGGCGTTGAGGCGGGCCTGGTTGTCGGGGTGGAAATGATCGTTGTAATAGCCGTTGCGGCCACTGCGCAGCGTGCCTTCCAGGCTGACGCGAAAATCGTTGAGGCTCTCGTTGAGTTGTTGCTCGGCCTGGGCGGCGGCTTGCCGCGCGCGGGCGAGGTCGAGATCGGGGTGCGGCGCGTCGGCGTGCGCCAGCACGGTCTCCAGCGTGAGCGCGGACGACGGCTCGGCGGCCAGGGCGCCACTGGCGAGCATCGCCAGGATCAGCCAGCGCCACCTCATGGCCTGGCGGCCTTCTTGTAGACGTTGAAGGGTTGCGTCTTGTAGATGCCTTCCACCACGTAGCGGCCGAGCAGCATGAACTCCTCGACGGTCTGGGTGGCGCCGGTGAAGCGGGTGACCGGATTGCCCTCCAGGTCGAAGAACAGGAAGGTGGGAGTGGCGCGCGCGCGGTTGGCCAGTGCGAAGGTTTTTTCCGTGGTGGCGTTGCCCTGGAAGTCGGTCATGTCGGTGCCACCCTTCACATCCATCGCGTAGATCAGGAAGTGCTGGCGGTACCAGTCCTGCACTTCGGACTGGTTCAGTACCATGCCCTTCATCCGCGCGCAGAACGGGCAGTCCTCCATCTCGAACATGATCAGCACGCCTTGCTTGCCTTCCTGTTTCGCGATGGCGAGCTCTTCCTTGAAGTCGCCCATCTTGGCCATGAAGAAATGACTGTGCGGGTCGCGTACTTCGGCCAGCGCGGGTTGCGCCAGGGTAAATGTGAAAGCGAGGCACAGGGCGAGCCAGCGCATGGTCGTCTCCTTATTTCTTGTTGCGAATGTAGCGCTCGATGCCATCGCGGGTGATGGCGCCGACGTTGTAGGCGACCTGCTTGCCCTGCGGGTTGTACAGGTAGGTGGTGGGCAGGCCGGGAATGGCACCGACCTGGGCGGCGAGCTTCTGATCGCCCAGCACCATCGGATAGCTGATCATCATCTGATCGGCGAAGCGCAGGACTTCCTTGGGGTCGCGGTAATCCATCGCCACGCCGATCACCACCAGGTTGTTCTTCTTGCTCTCGTGCAGGGCGACCAGGTCGGGAATTTCTTCCAGGCAGGGCGGGCACCAGGTGGCCCAGAAATTCACCAGCACCCATTTCCCCTTGTACTGATCGAGATTCTGGGTCTTGCCTGTGCTATCGGTAAAGGTGAATGCCTGGGCGCTGGCGGCGCCGACGAGGAGCAGCAGGAAAAGTCCGAGACGGGAGATCATGGGGTGTCCTGAAAAAAACAGATGTGACCACAAGGGTCGTGAGTGGTTCAGTGGTTTTTTTCAACCAGGGGTTCGGATGCCTTGGTGCCATGACCACCATCCGAGGCGTGGGTGAGGTACAGCGCCAGGCCGATCAGGGCGACGGCACCGGCCAGGTAAAGCAGGTCCAGCGCATCGCCCACCTTCAGTTTCAGCGCGAGTTCGAAGATCGTGACGATCATGATCATGATGATGACCTTGGCCAGCCGCTGCTTCAGGTCGTCCAGGCTATGGATCACCAGAATCGCGCTGGAAGCCTTGCTGTCCTGTGCTTCGTCGATGTCGCTGATGAACAGTTCGTACATGCCGAGGCCAAAGATCAGCATGACCGTGCCCAGCAGGTAGCCGTCCACGACTTCCACAACATGTGTGATGGTCTCGTCATGCAGCATCTTGCGTGCCTCGGGGGCCAGCGAGGTATCACCGTAATGCAGGATATGGCTGACCAGATAGACCACGTCGACGGTGGCCATGTAGAAGATGGCGATGGCCGCCGCCATGCTCGCCACCACCGCGAACAGCACCACGTAGCGGCTGCGCCAGAGCATGCCTTCAAAGATTTTTTCGATCAGCTGCATCGCCGTTCTCCGGGTGCCGGGAAAATTGCCGTTCCGGGGCGTTTTTCCCAAAGGTAGAATGCCTCGACCCGACGTGCTCGCGGTATCGCATCAAGACATCGTCGAATTCCTCCTAGGAGTAACGGGAACACATGCAACCCAGATACGTCCTGCCCGCTCGCGAGCCGGCGCGCACTATAAACTTGGAGACAAAACCCAAGCAAGTCGATGCCTGGCTGCTGCGTTTGCCCATGTCCAATCCTTCCGAGGCCGGGGAGGAACTGGCCGATTACCTGTCCACCCTGAACCGCGCCGAAGTCTCCCACGATGTGCGCGCCAAGGTGATGGGGCGTCTGTATCCGGTGGTCGAGGAAGTGGCCGGGTCGCTGCGCGAGCAATATGGTTCAGTCTCCCTGCCGCTGCCGGCGCGGCAGCGGCGCAACGCGGAACTGGCGCAGCGGCTGCTCCTGGAAACCGCCGATGGCTACAAGGCACTGACCCTGGAGTGGCTGGGCAAGCGCTTCCACATGTTCGGCGGCAATCCGCTGCCGCATTACCTGCAACGTACCCTGCTGGCCTTGCAGTCGGTACTGGACGTCTGTTACGAAACCCACGAATCGTGCCCGCACGGGCTCTGGGTGGATTTGCACCAGACCTACAACTACGCGTTGCGCAACGGCCTCCATGGCGTGGTACCCGAGGGCAGCAAACAAATGCTGTCGCTGGAACAGATCTATATGGCGACCCTGTTGATGGCGCTCGCCGACCCCTACCACTTTCCGCAAAGCGAGCTGGTCTGGGCCAAGGACATCATCGCCCGCTATGCCAATCTGGCGCAGCTCCATCCCGCCGAGGAGGCGGTGAAGGGGAATGCGGGCCTGTTCCTGGTCGAGGTGAATACCGACACGGCGCCGAGGCCGCTGGCGCGCGAGCCACATCCCATGAATCCGCGCTGGGACCTGTTGTTGACCACCACCGAGCTGGCCAAGCACCTGGCGCTGCTCAGCGCACACCTGCGCGGCCAGGAGGACATCGAAAAGCTCGGCTTGCCCGAGGCCGCGCGCGATCCCGCATATGCCACCATGCTGCGCCGTCTGAAGCTCAACTGGGGCGCTTCCCTGCAACGCATGGCGCAGCGCCGCAGGCATCAGGGCGGGCGCGAGTTCGAGGTGTGCATAGGTTTCAAGTCGGTGCATACACTGATCGCGCCCCAGGTTGCGAAAGATGCCATCGTCTACGGCAGCAGTACGCACGAGGCCGCGCCCGTGCGTGTGCGCTGCCAGACCGTGAACGACAGCATGGGCGGCTTGTCGCTGCGCCATAGCGGCCCCGGCCTGCAGGTCCGGGTTGGCGATGTGGTCGGCTTGCGCCAGGGCGATACCCCCTGGAGTATCGGTCTGGTGCGCTGGTTCCGCATCCCGTCGGCGGGCGAGGTCTACTTTGGTGTGCAACTCCTGGCGCCGCAGGCGGATGCCGTGCAACTGCGCCGTATCGACAATGGCCGCCAGTGGCCCGGATTGCTGCTGCTGCCCAATCCGGTCACCCGCCAGGCGCCCATGCTGCTTTCCCTGCCCAGCGCCTTCGCGCCGGAGGTCACGGCCGAGGCGCGCACTCCTCAGGGCAAGCACACCATCAGGATCGAGAAACGCCTGGAATCGACGCCCAATGTCGACGTCTACCGCTTCCAGATGGAAGAGAAGGTGGCACCGGTCGCGGCCAATTAGGCGCCTGCCGGCACGGCACTTTTCCGCCGGTGATCCAGGCCACACCAGGTCCCAGGCAGACAAAAAGCGCGGCCATGCCGCGCTTGTCGGGGCGATGGAGCGGTCAGTCGGAGCCGGTCAGTTTCTGGTATTTGGCGTACAGCGCATCCTTGTCTTCCACGTAGTTGGGGTTGATCGGGATGCAGTCCACCGGACAGACTTCACGGCATTGCGGTGTATCGAAGTGGCCGATGCATTCGGTGCACTTGTTGGGGTCGATGATGTAGATGTCCTCGCCCTGAGTGATGGCCCCGTTCGGGCACTCCGGTTCGCACACGTCGCAGTTGATGCATTCATCGGTAATCATCAGCGCCATAACTTTTTCCTTTCTCGATTCAAACTCTGAATTTGGCGGTCAGCCGGGCGGCCACCTCGGGATGCACGAATGGCCTCACATCCCCGTGAAGTCGCGCGATTTCACGCACCATGCTGGCGGAGATGAACATGTGTTGCTCCGCCGGCGTTAAAAAAACCGTTTCCATTTCCGGGCTCAGACGGCGATTCATGCCCGCCAGCTGAAACTCGAATTCGAAATCCGATACCGCGCGCAGTCCCCGCAATACCAGATTGGCGCCGAGGCCACGGACGAAGTCGACGAGCAATCCGGTGAACGGCTGGACGCGCACACCAGGAAGTTCGGCGAGGGTGATCCGGAGCAACTCGACCCGTTCGTCCAGGCTGAAGCAGGGACTCTTCGGCGCGTTGTCCGCTACCGCCACCACGATTTCGTCACACAGCCTGAGCGCACGTCGCACCAGGTCTTCGTGCCCGCGGGTAACGGGGTCGAAGGTGCCCGGATAGACGATCACGCGTTTCACACAAGCTCCAGCAAACAAAAATGGGATGAACCCGCGCGGCCCTGGCGCAACAGCGTCATGCCTTCCGGCTGCAGGGGGGTGGGCGATTCGGCGTAGATTCTACCGTCAGGGGCCAGGTGTGTCGCCGCGAGAGGCAGGATCAGCGGTAATAAATCAGAGGAGAAGGGCGGATCGAGGAAGATCAGGTCGAATTTCTCGCCGCAGCCCGCCAGGTAATCGCGTGCGTCGCGCCGCAGGATCTCGGCGCCGGACAGCGTCAAGGCGAGGGCGTTACGCAGCAGGGCTGCGTGTGCCTGGCGGTCCTGTTCCAGCATCACCACACGGGCGGCGCCGCGCGAGACGGCTTCGAAGCCCAGGGCCCCGCTGCCGGCGAAGGCGTCCAGGCAGGTGAGGCCGTGGAGTCGCTGCCCCAGCCAGTTGAACAGGGTTTCCCGTACCCGGTCCGGCGTCGGGCGCAAGCCGGGCAGGTCCGGGAAGTGCAGCAGGCGGCGGCGATGTTCACCACCGATGATGCGGACGCTGTTACTTGCCCTGGCTTTCAAGTTGCCCACCCACGATGACCGTATCCATCGCCGCGGGTCGCAGCCGTGCGCGGAAAGCGCGCAGGATGTCGTCGCGGCTCACCGCGCTCACCTGGCTGGTATAGGTATCCAGCCAGTTCAGCGGCAAGCGGTAGAAACCGATCACGGCCAGGTATTCGAGAATCTTCTTGTTGCTATCGATGCGCATGGGAAAGCCGCCGACGATGTTGTTCTTCGCCTGGGTCAGTTCGGCATCGCTGGGGCCCTCCTCGATGTATCGTTGCAGCTCGGCGCGGGCGGAGTTCACCGCGTCGTCGGTGGCGTCGCGTCGGGTCTGCAGTCCGATCTGGAAGGGGCCGAGCTCGCGCATTGGCATGAAATAACTGTAGACGCTGTAGGCCAGGCCCTTCTTGTCGCGGATGGCCTTGGTCAGGCGGGAATCGAAGCCGCCGCCGCCGAGGACGTAGTTGCCGACATAGAGCGGGAAATAGTCCGGGTCTTCGCGCAGGAGACCAGGCTGGCCCATGAACAGGTGGCTTTGCGTGGCGGAGTGCGGGATGAGTTGCTGCGTGCCCCGTTCCGCGATCTTGACCGGGGGGATCGCCGCAGGCGCCTCGCCCGTCGGCAGGGCCCGGGCGAGTTTCTCCGCCAGGGCTTCCACTTCGTCGCGGCTGATGTCGCCCATCACGGCGATGGTCATGTTGCGCGCGCGATAATGCGCGCGATGGAAGGCGACCAGGTCGTCACGACCGAGTCGTGCCACGGTCGCCACCTCGCCGCCTTCATTCAGCGCATAGGGGTGGTCTCCGTAGATCGCGGCCTGGAAGGCTTTCGCGCCGAGGTAGTCGGGGCGGGTTTCCGACTCCTGCAGTCCGGCGATGACGCGTGCCTTTTCACGCTCCAGGATGCTGGCGTCGAAACGCGGCGCGGACAGGACGGCGGCCAGCACGTCGCTGGCCTGGTCGCGCTCTGTCTTGCCCGAGAGGGTACGGACCTGGAAACCGGCGCGGTCGGCGTCGAAACGGCTGTTCAGGCTCGCGCCCACATCGGCCATCTTTTCCGCGATGTCGCGTTCGTCGTAACGGCCCGCGCCCAGCGCCATGAGTTGCCGGGTGAGGCTGGCGAGGCCGGATGTCTCGCGGCGGTCGCGGGCACTGCCGGCGTCGAAGTCGACACTGAAGTCGAGCATCGGCAACTCGTGGTTTTCCACGAAGTAGACGCGGGCGCCCTGTGGCGTGGTCCAGTGCTGGATGTCGAGGCCGGCGAGGGCCGCCGGCGCCAGGAGCAGCGTCGTCAGGAACAGCAGGATGCGATCAGAAATCATGGCGGCCTCCGAAGCCACGGCGGGCCGGTTGGGTGTCCATCGGTTGCGGATCGAGTCGCGCCACGGTGAGGTGATCGTCGATCAGATATTTTCGCGCCACCTCGCGCACCTGCTCGGGGGTGACTTCCCTGAGCTTGCGGAAGCGGGTGTCGCGGGCGCGGTAGTCGAGGCCAGCGGTGGTCCATTCACCGATCAGCATGGCCTGGTAGAACAGGGAGTCCTGCTGAAAGACCTGGCTGGCCAGCACCTGCGCCTTTACCCGTGCCAGTTCCTGGTCGCCAACGCCATCCTTCACGATGCGGGCGATTTCCGCCTTCATGGCGGCTTCCACCTCCGCCACGTCATGACCTTCGCTTGGCGTGGCATCGACCATGAACATGGACGGGCCGCGCGCGACGCTGTCATAGCCGGCGCTGGCCTCGGTGGCCAGGCGTTTGTCGCGCACCAGGGATTGATTCAGTCGTGCCGAGGCATGGCCGTCCAGTACCCCGGCGAGGATTTCCAGGGCGTAGGGGTCGCTGTCCCGCTCCGGGTCGCGCAGGCCCGGCACATGCCAGGCCAGGGCCACCACCGGCAGCTTGGCCGGAGCCTTCACCACCACCTCGCGCTTGCCGTTCTGATCGGGCTCGTTCTGCGGTTTGCGCGCTGGCAGGGGACGGGGGGCGACCGGGCCGAAATACTGTTCGGCCCAGGCGAACACCTGGGCGGTGTCGACATCCCCGGCCACCACCAGGGTGGCATTGTTGGGGGCATACCAGCGCTGGTACCAGTCGCGCGCGTCGTCCACGGTCATGTTCTTCAGGTCGTCCATCCAGCCGATGATCGGGCGCCGGTAGGGATGCGCCTGCAGGGCCGTGGCCATGAGTCCTTCGTAGAGCCGCGCTTGCGGGTTGTCTTCGGTACGCAGCCGCCGTTCCTCCATGACCACCTGGATTTCCTTGGCGAATTCGTCGGCGGAGAGGTTGAGGTTGGCCATGCGATCGGCTTCCAGTTTCAGCGCCAGTTCCAGGCGATCCTTCTGCAGGGTCTGGAAATAGGCGGTGTGGTCGCGCGAGGTGAACGCGTTCTCGCGACCGCCGGCCGCCGCGATGCGACGGGAGAATTCGCCGGCCGGCACTTCGTGGGTGCCCTTGAACATCATGTGTTCCAGCACGTGCGCGACACCGGTGGTGCCGTTGAATTCGTCGGTGCTGCCGGCACGGTACCAGACCTGCGAGACCGCGACCGGCGCGCGGCGGTCGGTCTTGACGATGACGCGCATGCCGTTGCCGAGGGTGCGTTCGACGATTTCGGCGTGAGCGACGGTTGTGACGGCGATGCTCAGGACGAACAACAAGTTCTTCATGGAGGTCAGGCCAGGGCGAGGCGGAAGGGGGCGCATGATAGAATTTCCAGGCTTATAACGCAGCCTCTGACGCACATTCCCCGTGTTTGGTTTCTTCAAATCCAGAAAGACGCAGTCCGAATCCGCCACCGAGGCGGTGGATGAGATCGCGCGCGTTCATGAAGACGTGCCCGCGCCGGTGGCCCTTGCGGAGCCCGGGCCCGTAGCCGAGCCGGAGGTGGTCGCGGAGCCGGAGGCGAAACCCAGGCTGTCCTGGGCGCAGCGCCTCAAATCCGGCCTGGCGCGAACGCGAGGCACCTTCACCAGCCAGGTCGCGGGATTGTTCGGTGTCGGCGCCAAGATCGACGAGACCTTGTTCGAGGAACTGGAGAGCGTGCTGCTGACCGCCGATGTCGGCGTCGAGGCCACGCAACACCTGATCGATCAACTGCGTCGCCGCACCAGGCGCGACCGCCTCACCGAGGCGAGCCAGCTCAAGGACGCGCTCAAGGAAGAACTGGTCGCCTTGCTGGCGCCACTGGAACGGCCGCTCGATCTCGGTGCCAGCAAGCCGTTCGTGATCATGCTCGCTGGCGTCAACGGTGCGGGCAAGACCACCACGATCGGCAAGCTGGCGCGGCGTTTCCAGGCCGAGGGCAAGAGCGTGCTGCTCGCCGCCGGCGATACCTTCCGCGCCGCCGCGCGCGAGCAACTGGCGGAATGGGGCCGGCGCAACAACGTGGAGGTGATTGCCTCGCAGGCGGGCGACGCCGCCGCTGTGATCTTCGACGCCATCCAGTCCGCCCGCGCGCGCGGCATCGACGTGGTGCTGGCCGATACCGCCGGCCGTCTGCCGACCCAATTGCACTTGATGGAAGAAATCCGCAAGGTCAAGCGGGTGATCCAGAAGGCCGACGCCAGCGCCCCGCATGAAGTGCTGCTGGTGCTCGATGCCAATATCGGCCAGAACGCGCTGGCGCAGGTGAAGGCTTTCGACGAGGCGCTCGGCCTCACCGGCCTGGTCATGACCAAGCTGGACGGCACCGCCAAGGGTGGCGTCATCGCGGCGCTGGCGAAACGACAGCCGGTGCCGGTTCGCTTCATCGGTGTCGGCGAAGGTCTGGAGGACCTGCAACCCTTCCGCGTCAGCGAATTCGTGGACGCGCTGTTCGCATGACCGCCTCTTCGTCGCTGATCGAGATCGCCGAGGTCACCAAACGCTATCCCGGCGGTCACGAGGCGCTGTCCAATATTTCACTGGCCATCGAACCCGGGGAAATGGTGTTCCTCACCGGCCATTCCGGCGCCGGCAAGAGCACGCTGCTCAAGCTCATCGCGGCCATCGAGCGTCCGACCAGCGGCCATATCATCGTCAACGGCCAGAACGTCGGTCGCATGAAGCGCCCGGCCCTGCCTTTCTTCCGCCGCAACATCGGCCTGATCTTCCAGGACCACAAGCTGCTCTACGACCGCAGTGTGTTCGATAACGTGCTGATGCCGCTGCATATCCAGGGCGTGATCGGCAACGACGCCGCCAAGCGGGTACGCGCGGCACTGGACAAGGTGGGGTTGCTCAACAAGGAACGGGCGCGGCCCATCACCCTTTCCGGTGGAGAACAGCAGCGCCTGTGCATCGCCCGCGCCATCGTCAGTCGCCCCGCCCTGGTGCTCGCCGACGAGCCCACCGCCAATCTGGATGACGCTTATGCCCGCGACATCATGGACATGTTCCGCGCCTTCAACGAGGTCGGCGTTACCCTCATCATCTCCACTCACGACCAGGATCTGATCCATCGCTACGGCGGTCGCAAGGTTACCCTGGCCTACGGCAAGCAGATCGAAGCATGAAAGCCTGGCTCGCCCACCATCTGCACAGTCTCAAGCTCGCCGCCGAGCAATTCCGCGCGGCACCGGTCGCCACCCTGTTCACCGTCCTGGTGATCGGCGTCGCGGTCAGCCTGCCGGCAGGTCTCTATATATTGCTGAGCAACCTCGAACGCGCGGCGGGCGGCGTCAAGCCGCAAGCGGAACTCACCGTTTTCCTGAAGGAAGTGGAAGAGACAAAGGCGCGCGCCATCGCCGCCAGCCTGAACAAGCGCGCGGAATTCGCCAACGCGAAGTTCGTCAGCAAGGCGGATGGCATCAAGTTGCTGGAAAGCGCCGGCCTGGCCGAAGTCGCCGCCGGCTTGCCGGAGAACCCGCTGCCGCACACCCTGGTGCTGACCCCCGTGGATTCGACGCCGACCACCCTTGATGCCCTCTCGCGCCAACTCGAGGGCAACCCGGATATCGAGCGGGTCCTGGTGGACACCGACTGGATCAAGCGGCTGGCCGCGCTCATGCAACTGGGACGCGATCTGGTGACCATGCTGGTCATCGTCCTGGGCGTGGCGCTTGCAGCCATCACCGCCAATACCATTCGCCTGCAGATCTACGCGCAGAAGGATGAGATCGAGGTCGCCCGCCTGATTGGTGCCACCGATCGCTTTATCCGGCGCCCCTTTCTTTATTTTGGCGGCATCCAGGGCCTGGTCGGCGGGATCGCCGGCTGGGCGCTGGTGCTCGCCGGCGGCCTGTTGCTGGAAACCAGTGTCGCCCAGGTTGCCGCCGCCTATGGGTCGGAGTTCCGTCTCGCCGGCCTGTCCGTGCAGGAGGCCGCGTTGCTGCTCCTGCTCTCCACCGGCCTGGGCTGGCTGGGTGCCTATTTCGCGGTGGGACGGGCGCTGCGGGAAAATAATTAAACCCGACAAAAAACATCGGGAACTTGTCTCGGGGCTTAGCACTCTGCGTAAGCGAGTGCTAATATTCAACCGTCTTGAGTCACAGGAGTATGCAGATGACCGCTACCACGCTGGATTTTCCCGTCCCTTCCACGCTGGGCAGCCTGGAGAGTTACATCCAGGCGGTGAATCGTTTCCCGTTGCTGAGCGCCGAGCAGGAGCATGATCTGGCCGTCCGTTTTCGCGAAAAGCAGGATGTCGAGGCGGCACGCCAGTTGGTGTTGTCGCATCTGCGCCTGGTGGTCGCGATCGCGCGTGGTTACCTGGGCTATGGCCTGCCCCATGCCGACCTGATCCAGGAAGGCAATGTCGGCCTGATGAAGGCGGTGAAGCGGTATGACCCGGAGCGCGGCGTGCGCCTGGTGTCATTCGCGGTCCACTGGATCAAGGCGGAAATCCACGAGTACATCCTGAAGAACTGGCGTCTGCTCAAGGTTGCGACGACCAAGGCGCAGCGCAAGCTGTTTTTCAATCTGCGCAGCATGAAGAAGCATGACGGCAGCCTCTCCAGTGGCGATGTCGAGGAAATGGCACGTGCGCTCAATGTCAGCCACGCCGACGTGCGGGAAATGGAAACCCGGATGTATGGCCAGGACATGGCCCTGGAGCCGGGCGTCGACAGCGACGACGACAGTTTTGCGCCGATCGCCTACCTGGCCGCGCCGAATGCCGAGCCGACCCAAGCCATCGAACGCAAGGAGCGCGAGCAGCTTGCTACCGTGGGCATTGCCAGCGCCCTGGACAGTCTTGACGCGCGCAGCCGCCACATCGTCGAGTCGCGCTGGTTGAACGAGGAAAATCCCGCCACCCTGCATGAACTGGCTGCCGTGTACGGCATTTCCGCCGAGCGGGTGCGTCAGGTCGAGGCCAAGGCCCTGCAGAAGATGCGTGCCGCCATGACCGCTTGAGCCGACATCGGCCCCAAAGAAAAAGCCCCGCGACGCGGGGCTTTTTCTTTGGGGTTCGACCGGATCAGAATAGTGAACCCAGCACCACCGAGAACAGACTGAGCCAGGCCCAGGCAATCAGGGCGACGACGAGGGTGAGGGGAAGATTGGTTTTGCTGAAGATATTCATCATGTCACTCCGATTGCGGAAATTGGCGCGATTCTACTGCGCGAACAAGGGTCTCTCAACGGCTCAGCCGCCGGTCATGCTCATGAATCGCACCAGCTTTTGCGGTTGCTCGCGGAATTCATGCCGTTCCGGCTTCAGTTCGATGGCCTGGTGGATGGACGCGATCAGGTCGGCATCGCTGGCGCCCGCGCGCATCAGGGTGCGGAAGTCCATGCGCTCTTCCTGGCCCAGGCAGAGGTGCAGGACGCCATCCACCGTCAGCCGCACACGGTTGCAGGTGGCGCAGAAGTGCTGCGATATGGGGGTGATGAAACCCACCGTGAAGCGGCCATCCGGCGTGCCCAGGTAGCGCGCGGGGCCGCCGCCGCGCATCAGGGTGTCGACCAGGCCGAAGCGCTGGCGCAGGCGGGCGATGACCGGTTGCAGGTCGACATAGCCCATGCGCCGCGCCGTTTCACCCATGGGCATGAGTTCGATCAGGCGCAGGACGAAGCCGCGTTCCATGCAGAAGGCGACCATGGCGTCGATGTCATCGGCGTTTTCCCGCATCACCACCATGTTGACCTTGATCGGTGCGAAACCGGCGGCGCGCGCGCTCTCCAGGCCATCCAGGATCTTGTCCAGAACAGGGCGGCCATTGATCTTCTCCACCACCTCCGGACGCAGCGAATCGAGGCTGATGTTCAGGCGGGTGACCCCGGCCTGCTTGAGGTCGCCGGCCATCCTGCCCAGTTGCGTGGCATTGCTGGACAAGGACAGGTCCTCAATGCCGGGGAGCGCGGCGATGCGTCCGCACAGTTCCACCACATTGCGGCGCAGCAGTGGTTCACCGCCAGTGAGACGCACGCGCTTCATCCCGAGTCGGGCGAAAAGGGCGAGCAGGCGTTCCAGTTCGTCGAAATTGAGCCAGTGCTCGGGTTCCTCGAAATCCTTGAACCCTTCCGGGATGCAGTAGGCGCAACGAAGATCGCAGCGATCCGTGACGGAAAGCCGCAGATATTCGATGGTGCGTCCGAAGCGGTCGACAAGCGAATTCATGGTCATGCCTGAATAGCGTTATATGCGTCAGAATATAGCACCCACACATTCTGGCAGGTGCGATGCGAGACATGATCCACGTTCCCACAGGCATGAACCTTGACTTTGGTCATGAAACGCCGGGTGTGTGACATTGGAGAATCCAGCCATGAAAGTCCTCGGCATTGCCGGCTATAGCGGTGGCGGCAAGACCACCCTGATCGAAAGCCTGTTGCCCCGGTTGCGGGCGGCGGGCTTGCGCGTGGCCGTGATCAAGCAGAGCCATCACGATTTCGAGGTCGACGTGCCGGGGAAGGACTCCTGGCGGCATCGCGCGGCGGGCGCACAGGAGGTCTTGCTGACCTCGCCGCACCGCTGGATGCTGGTGAACGAACTGCGCGGGGCGACGGAGCCCGGCCTGGATGCGCACCTGAAGCGCCTGGCACCCTGCGAACTGGTGCTGGTGGAGGGCTACAAGCATGCCGACATCCCCAAGCTGGAGGTCTGGCGCGCCGCCAATGAACGGCCCTGGCTGTATCCGAATGATGCACACTTCGTCGCGGTGGTGGCAGACCGGGTACCGCCGGACAAGATCAGACATTTTTTCAACGACGATATCGAGGCCATACTGGCCTTCATGATTGAGTACGCACAATGAGTGAATCCCCGCTTTCCGTCGACGCCGCGCTGGCGAACCTGCTGGCCGCCGCGCGGCCGCTCACCGGGCATGAAACCTGCCCTGCCGATGCGGCACTCGGGCGGGTTCTCGCGGCGCCCGTGGTTTCTTCCGTCACCGTGCCGCCGCTGGACAACGCGGCGATGGATGGCTACGCCCTGCGTCTCGCCGACTGGAACGCCGATATCGGCCTGCCGGTCTCGCAGCGCATTCCAGCCGGTCACCCCGGCATGGCGCTGGCGCCGGGCACGGTGGCGCGCATCTTCACCGGCGCGCCGGTGCCGGACGGTGCCGATTGCGTGGTGATGCAGGAGGATTGCGAGGTGGTCGACGGCAAGGTGCGACTCGCCGTCGCGCCGAGGACGGGCAGCCACATCCGCCGCGCCGGCGAGGATATCCGCGTCGGCCAGACCGTGCTGGAAGCGGGATCCCGGCTCGGCCCGGCGCAACTCGGGGTCGTCGCCGCGACGGGCGCGACGCATCTGGAGGTGGTGCGGCGCATGAGGGTCGCCGTGTTCTTTACCGGCGACGAGATCGTGTTGCCCGGCCAGCCCCTGGCGCCCGGGCGCATCTACAACTCGAACCGCGCCACCCTGATCGCGTTGCTCGGACAGTTGGGCGTCGAGGTGATCGACCTCGGCCAGGTGCCGGACCGGCTCGATGCCACCATCGCCGTGCTGGAACGTGCCGCCGCAGCTGCCGATGTGGTGATCACCAGCGGTGGCGTATCGGTCGGCGAGGAGGACCACGTCAAGGCCGCGGTCGAGAAACTCGGCCGCATCGAGATGTGGAAAGTGGCGATGAAGCCGGGCAAGCCGCTGGTCTTCGGTCGCGTCGGCAAGGCCGATTTCCTTGGTCTGCCCGGCAATCCGGTCTCCGCCTTCGTGGTGTTCTGCCTGTTTGCGCGGCCCTTCCTGCTGCGACGAATGGGCGCTGAGACCCCGCCCGCCGCCAGTTTCACCGTGCCGGCGGGGTTCGACTGGCCCAAGCCAGGCAAGCGCCGTGAATTCCTGCGCGCGCGCGTGCAGGACGGCTGGGCCATGCTCTACCCCAATCAGAGTTCAGGCGTGCTCACTTCGCTGGCCTGGGCCGATGGCCTGGTCGACATCGAGGCCGGCGCCAGCGTCATGAATGGCGATACGGTGCGCTTCCTGCCGCTCTCGGAGTTGTTGAAATGAAGGTTCGTCTGCTCTATTTCGCCCGCTTGCGTGATGTCTTCGCCCGCGGTCAGGAAAATCCGGAACTGCCCGCCGAGGTCGCCACCCTGGCCGGGTTGCTCGACTGGCTCAGGCAGCGTGGCGGCGTCTGGGCCGAGGAACTGGCGGCCGGCCGCGCCTATCGTGTCGCCATCAACCAGGATCTGGTCGAGCAGGATGCGGCGCTGCATGAAAACGACGAAGTGGCGATCTTCCCGCCCGTGACCGGAGGGTGAATGAAAGTCGCCGTACAGACCGAGGCCTTCGACCTCAATGCCGAGGTGGCCGCGCTCCATCAGGCCAATCCGAAAGTGGGCGCCGTCGCCAGTTTCCTGGGCCTTGTACGCGACATCAACGATGGCCAGGGGGTGTCCACACTGAGCCTGGAACATTATCCCGGCATGACCGAGAAAGCACTGGCCGGGATCATCGCGGACGCCGGCCAGCGCTGGGAAGTGCTCGACGCCACCGTCATCCACCGCGTCGGCACGCTGCATCCCACCGAACCCATCGTTCTGGTGGCGGTGGCCTCCGGCCATCGCGGCGACGCCTTCGCCGCCTGTGAATTCATCATGGACTTCCTGAAAACCCGGGCACCTTTCTGGAAGAAGGAGGCCACGCCGACCGGCGAGCACTGGGTGGATGCCCGCGAAAGCGACGAGAGGGCAGCGGCGCGCTGGGGCCGGTGAGCCCGGGTACATTCCGTGGCAAGCCGTAATCACCCTGGTCCACGTTTGCCGAGAATGATTCGGAGTGTGTCGCGCGGTATCTCGGCGCTCTCCTGTCGCCGTCCGGGGAGGCGCTGTCACGCGCATTCTGACGCCGTCTTCCCATGAGAATGCATGGCTGCCGTGGACGGGATTCAAGCTGGAAAAGATTAAGGCCTTCGCTACCGGGTTTCGACGAGACCTGATTCTGGACAGGGGGGCTGCAGGGCAAGGCCACCGAACCGGTCGGGCTGCGCATGGATGGATCCGCATTCCCTACCGGAATATCCATCGCCGCGATGAACGACGCGCGCGACCGCAGCTTTCGCGATATCCGGGAGTGCAAGGAAGCGGCGCAACGCCTGCGGTTGAGCACGGGCGTCATCAGCACTGCAGCGGGGATGACGCGATCTGATGGCGCGCTCCGGGGCCGGGCGCGCAGGGGGGCGGCCCGCCATGCCTTGGCGCGCGGGGGTCAGGCGGCTACCGCGAGCCCCCGGTCTTCGTCGGAGGTTTCCCGCAGCAAGTCGCGGATGCTGGCCGCCAGGTTCTCGAGTTCTTCGATCTGGCGGGCGACCTCGAGGTGCATCTGATCCAGCTCGCCGATGCGATCCTCCAGGGTGTCGGCGGCCTTGTGGATGCGCTTGACGCTTTCCAGGCGTCGTCGCAGCTGCATCTGGTGTTCGCGTACCTGGCCTTCCATCGGTGACATCACCGCCTTCAACCAGCCCTCGACATCCTTGTTGAGTACCTCGAAGACCTGCACCACGCGCGAGGCCAGGGTTTCGAAGAAGCGCGAGGTGAGGGTGTACTGTTCGGTGGTGAGGAAGGTGTAGAAGGTGTTGAACTGCTGATCGTAGGCGCTTTCCAGTCGCTGGATTTCCTTGCGGTAGCGCAGGATCGAGAAGGGCGGGATGGCGACCAGGTTGATGCCATGCTCGCGGTTCAGTTTCTGGTACATGGCGTCCATCATCTTGTTGATTTCCTCGATCTGGCCGTTGGCGGCTTCGAGGTGGATGTCGACGCGCTTGAAGAAACTGCTCATGGCATCGCGGATGCCCTTGGTGAAGCGACTCTGTACCATCGCCTCGCGGGCATCGCGGACTTCATTGCGAAGAATGTCCATGCCGATCTGGGAGAACAGCTTGATGCTCTGCTGGGAGAAGATCGAGCGCAGGGCCTGGAATTGCTGCAATCCACGCTCGAAGGACTCCTTGTCGTCGGAGATCTTGAGCATGATGTGTTCCACCACGTCCTGGTTTTTCCCCTGCAGGCCGCGCAGTTCGACGAGTTGTTCCTCGATGCCGCGACGGCGGGCGTCCAGCAGGGCTTCGCTGGAGTCGAGCAGATCGGACAGTTCGGCATCGGTCTGGTCGCGCACGATGCTTTGCTTGGAGGCGATCAGTTCCTCGGACAGGGCTTTTTCCAGATTCGCCAGACGGCTCTTTTCCAGCAGCGCGGTATCGCCGTTGATCTTGGCGAGCAGGCCCTTCTGCGCGGAGACGGGGTAGACCTGCGAACTGTCGACGCCGAGCAGATCGGCGCAGGATTTCACCTGGGCGTTGATCTCCGCGTTGATCTGGTGCTCGGTCTTGAGTTCGTCCCAGAGTCCGTCAATCTTGTTCAGGGCCACCAGGCGCCCGCGATTCTTGCCGCGCGCGTAGATGTGGTTGCGCCAGACTTCGATGTCGGACTTGGTGACACCGGTATCCGCGGCAAGAACGAACAGCACGGCATGGGCGTTGGGCAGCAGGTTGAAGGTGAGCTCGGGTTCGACGCCGATGGCGTTGAGTCCCGGCGTGTCGTAGACCACCAGGCCTTTTTCCAGGAAAGGATGCGGGAAATTGATGATCGCGTGTCGCCACGCCGGGATGGTGACCGTGCCATCTTCGTTGGCGCCATTGCCCGTCTCCCTGTCATTCGGATCGAACAGGCCGTATTGGGTGGCGTCCTCGAGGGAGACGTTCTTGACCCGGCAGACTTCCTGCATCGCCTGGGTGACGTTGTCTGCCGAGGTGGGGTCGATGATGATCTGCGTCCATTCATCCGGGTAATGCTTGTATTCCGCGATGGTGGCGCTGGCGGATCGGGTTTCGATCGGGAGCAGTTCTATGCGCGGCGGTTTGCTGGCGTCATAGAGCAGTTCCGTCGGGCACATGGTGGTGCGCCCGGCGGTGGAGGGCAGCAGACGTTGCTTGAGGTCGGACAGGAAGATGGCGTTGATCAGCTCGGACTTGCCGCGCGAGAACTCGGCGACAAAGGCGACATGGAGCTTGTCTTCCGCCAGGCGGTCGACCAGTTGCTGCAGGCGCAGGTCACGCTGCGAGTCATTGAGATCTTCGCGATTCAGCCATAAGCGATAGTCGGCAATGCGGCGTGAAAGGGATTCGCGCCAATGGCTATAAGCCTCGAAATCGTTGGCGAGCGAAGCGATGCTCATTTTTTTCCTCCAGCATGCCTTGGTGAGTGTGATCGGTAGCACAGGCCTGCGCGGCACTCTAGCACAAAACCTTTTTCCCTCTGGTGGCGGTCAGCGGCGCTGGCAGACGGGGCAGAAATAGCTGGCACGCGAGGCCTGGCGGAGTGTGCGGATGCTGGCGCCGCAATGGGCGCAGGGCTGTCCGGTGCGGCCATAGACGCGGTAGGTTTGCTGGAACCAGCCGTGGCTGCCGTGACTGTCGACAAAGTCGCGCAGGGTGCTGCCACCGGCCGCAATGGCGTTTTCCAGCGTGTCCTTGATGGCGGCGGCCAGGCGCTCACAGCGTGGCCGCGACAGCTTGCCGGCGGCGAGGCGCGGGTCGATGCCGGCGTGAAACAACGCCTCGTTGGCGTAGATGTTGCCCACGCCCACCAGCAGGTGGGCATCCATGATGACCTGCTTGATCGCGCTGGCACGGCCACGGCAGCAGGCGTGCAGGCGGGCGCCATCGAAGGCGTCGGACAGCGGTTCAACGCCGAGGCCGGCGAGGAGCGGGTGCTGCCCGGGGTCGGGTGTCCACAGCAGGGTGCCGAAGCGGCGGGGGTCGTGGTAGCGCAGCGCCTGGCCGTTTTCCAGTAGCAGGTCGATGTGGTCGTGCTTGCGCAAGGGTGTGTCCGCCGGCAACAGGCGAAGACTGCCGGACATGCCAAGGTGGCAGATCAGGCTGCCCTCGCCCAGTCGTATGAGCAGATATTTGCCACGCCGCTGAAGTTCATGGATGCGCTGCCCGGCGATGCGCGTCTCCAGGTCGGCCGGAACCGGCCAGCGCAGGCGGTGCTCACGCACCACCGCGGCTAGCAGCGTGTGTCCCTTGATGTGCGGCGCGAGGCCGCGCAGGACGGTTTCGACTTCGGGGAGTTCAGGCATGATGCGGCATGGTACGGAAAGGTAATAGCTTATCGCTTTGCCCGAATTCTCATGAGCACTTCATAATGTGCCGAAGTACCACGGATATTCCAGCCATGAACCTCAAAGCCCTCCCCCTTATCCTCGTCGCCATTTCGCTCTCCGCCTGTGCCCAGTCGCCGGTCCTGGTCAAGCCGGCGCCGGTTCCAGTCGCCACCACGGGTGACGGGCTGACCAGCCAGGTGCTGTATCAGATCCTGCTCGGTGAATTCGCCAGCCAGCGCGGCGAGTTGCGACTATCCGCCGAGGCTTACACGGATCTGGCGACCAAGACGCGGGATGCGCGCGTCGCGCAGCGGGCGGTCGAATTGGCGCGGTATGCCCGGCAACCGGTTCTGGCGCTGCGCAATGCCCAGCTCTGGCGGGAACTGGAGCCGGAGTCCGTGGCGGCGACGCAGTCCTTGGTCTCGTTGCTGCTGACCCATGGCCGGATCAAGGAAGCCAGGCCGCACCTGGAGGCCTGGCTGAAGCAAGGCCCGAGCGAGGACATCTTCCCCCAGTTGCATGCGCTGCTCGCTCGCCAGAAGGACAAGCAGTCGGCCCTGGATCTGGTTTCCGATCTTGCCGCTTCCTACCCCGCGCTGCCCGAGGCTCGCTTCGCCGTCGCCCAGATCGCCGTGCAGGCGGGCCAGTTGCCACGTGCGCTGGGCGCGCTGGATGAGACACTGCGGCTGCGGCCGCAATGGCAAGCGGCGGTGCTGCTGAAGGCGCAGGTCCTGTTGCAGAAAGAGGGCGAGTCGGCCGCGCAGGCTTTCCTGGCCGGCTATCTGGACGCCAATCCGGGCGCGCGCGAGGTGCGCGTGGCCTACGCCAAGCAACTCGCGCGTGGCGGAAATTTCCAGGCGTCACGGGGCGAGTTCGAGCGCCTGGCGCGGGATGCTCCGGAAGATCCCGAGGCGCACTTCACGCTCGGCCTGATCGCCATGCAGACCAACGATCTTGCCAGCGCCCGAGTAGCTTTGCTCAAGGCACTGGAACTGGGACATCCGGATGCCGACACCGTGCGCTACTACCTGGGTCAGGTGGACGAGGCTGAGAAAAAATATGAACCGGCGCTGGCCTGGTACCGGCAGGTGACCGAGGGCCGCCATGCCTTCGAGGCCCAATTGCGTGTCGCCGCCATGTTGAATCGTCTTGGTCGCGCACGGGAGGCGCGAGACTGGCTGGCTGGCCTGGCGGTCGAGGATGATGCCAGGCGCATCCAGGTGGTGCAGACCGAGGCGATGATCCTGCGCGATGCCAAGGATTATCCGGCAGTGTTCGAAGTGCTCAGTCGCGCGCTGGAGAAGATGCCTGACGCCCAGGAATTGTTGTATGACCGGGCCATGATGGCTGAAAAACTCGATCGCCTGGATGTGCTGGAGCAGGATCTGCGTCGGCTGATCAAGCTCAATCCGGATCACGCCCATGCCTACAATGCACTTGGCTATACCCTGGCGGATCGCACCACTCGACTGCCCGAGGCGGTCGAGTTGCTGAAGCAGGCGCTCAGGCTGGCGCCAGACGATCCCTTCATCCTCGACAGCATGGGTTGGGCACTGTTCAAGCTCAAGCGCTATCCAGAGGCCGTCGATCATCTGCGTCGGGCTCTCGACAACAAGCCGGACCCGGAAATCGCCGCCCACCTGGGCGAGGCGCTCTGGGTGAAAAACGGCAAGGGTGATCGCGATGAGGCGCGGCGGGTCTGGCAAGGCTCACTCAAACTGCATCCCGATAATGAGAATTTGCGCGAAGTCCTCTCGCGCCTGGCGCCTTGAGGTTCCGGCGCGGCCTGCTCCTGGCGGGTATGGCCCTGCTGGCGGCCTGCTCCCAGCTCCCGGGCTTTCGCCCGCCGCCACCGCCGCTCAAGTTGCAGACGCCGCCCAGCGCATTCCGACTGGATGGCCGGGTGTCGGTGAAAACCAGTGAGCAGTCCTTCTCTGGCGGCATAACCTGGCGTCACGATCGCCAGCGGCAGGAACTGCTGCTGCGCACGCCGCTGGGGCAGGGAGTGGCGGAACTGCGTGGTGATGCATCAGGGGTCGAATTGCGCGACGCCGAAGGTCATCTGCACCAGGCCATGGACGCGGAAGCCCTGGTCCGGCAAGCATTGGGCGTGACCTTGCCGCTCAAGGGCCTGGCCTGGTGGGTGGTTGGCAATGCGGGGCCGGGCACGCCCTATCAGGCGGAAGCCGATGACACGGGCAACCTGGCGGTGTTGCTGCAGGATGGCTGGCGTATCGAGTTCTCCCGTTATGCCCGGGTGGGGGAATATCTGCTCCCCGGAAAACTGGTGGCACGACGCGCCGACGATCTGGAGATCCGTCTGGTGGTGGACGACTGGAAACCGGAAGGGTCAGTACCGTGATCCATCAGGATGCCGCCGCGATGACCGCCTATCCCGCGCCCGCCAAGTTGAATCTGTTCCTGCATGTGGTGGGGCGGCGACCGGATGGCTACCACCTGTTGCAAAGCGTGTTCCGCTTTCTCGATTACGGTGACACCCTGGACATTCGGGTGCGAGAGGATGGCGAAATTCGGCTGCTGGCGCCACTGCCCGGTGTCGCACCGGAACAGGATCTGTGCTGGCGCGCCGCGCGCCTGTTGCAGGAACATGCGGGTTGCCACCTGGGTGCGGAGATCCGCCTGAACAAGCGTCTGCCCCTTGGCGGCGGCCTGGGTGGTGGCAGTTCCGATGCTGCCACCGTGTTGCTGGTGCTGAACCGACTCTGGCAGCTTGACTTGCCGAGAGCGACATTGCAGGCGCTGGGCCTGCGCCTGGGTGCCGATGTGCCGGTGTTCATCTTCGGTCGTTCCGCTTTCGCGGAAGGGGTGGGCGAGATTCTCACGCCCTGGACGCCCGCGCCCGCGACCTATCTGGTGCTGGTTCCGCCCGTGCATGTTGCCACGCCGGGGATCTTTGCGGATCCGGGATTGACACGGAATACGCCCTCCGTCAGAATCGCGGCCCTCTTGGATGGCTATGGGCATAATGATCTTGAGCCGGTAGCCTGCGCGCGGTACCCCGAGGTCGGCGAGTATCTCGCCTGGTTGAAGGTCTACGGGGATGCGCGCATGAGCGGTTCGGGCGCATGCGTATTCGTCGCGTTTCCGGAACGGGCCCGGGCGGAAGCGGCGTTGTCGCGCATCCGGGCAGAGCATGAAAGGGCGGGCTTGCCCGCGATTGAAGGTTTCGTAGCCGATGGCGTCGATCAGCATCCGCTCCTGGCGTTTGCGGATTGAGGTTCTTCGGTAACTTGGGGAGTCGCCAAGTGGTAAGGCACCGGATTTTGATTCCGGCATTCGTAGGTTCGATCCCTACCTCCCCAGCCAGACAAGGTCCGCCAGTGGGTGTCAGCCCGGGCGGAATAACGGGGCGTGCAGCTTGGGCTGCACGCTTTTTTGTTTGTCGACCCGAGCATGGGGCGCCCGCCTGTGGGTGTCGGTCGCGACGGTCGCAGAGGGCGGGGTTTACTGATGGCCTATGACAGCTTGATGGTGTTCACCGGCAATGCGCATCCCAAGCTTGCCGAGGATGTGGTGCGTCACCTCAATATCCGCATGGGACGTGCCACGGTCGGGCGCTTCTCCGATGGCGAAGTGAATGTGGAAATCCTGGAAAACGTGCGCGGCAAGGACGTGTTCGTGCTTCAGTCCACCTGCGCGCCAACCAATGACAGCCTGATGGAGATCATGTTGATGGTGGATGCCCTGCGCCGCGCTTCCGCCGGTCGCATCACCGCCGCCATCCCCTATCTTGGCTATGCCCGTCAGGATCGCCGGGTGCGTTCCGCGCGCGTGCCCATTACCGCTCGTGTGGTCGCCGATATGCTGACCGTGGTTGGCGTCAATCGTGTGCTGACCATGGATCTGCACTCCGACCAGATTCAGGGTTTCTTCGATATCCCGGTCGACAACATCTACTCCACGCCCATACTGATGGGCGACATCTGGAAGCAGGATTACGGTGACTTGATGGTGGTGTCGCCGGACGTTGGCGGCGTAGTGCGCGCCCGCGCGGTGGCCAAGCGCCTCGAGTGCGAGCTGGCGATCATCGACAAGCGCCGGCCCAAGCCCAATGTCGCCAAGGTGATGAACATCATCGGTGATGTCAAGGATCGTACCTGCCTGATCATGGACGACATGGTCGACACCGCGAACACCCTGTGCGAAGCGGCCAACGCCCTCAAGGAGCATGGTGCCAAAAAGGTCATCGCCTATTGCACACATGCTGTGCTTTCCGGCAGCGCGGTAGAACGGGTGAGCAACTCCGCCCTGGACGAGCTGGTCGTGACCGACACCATACCCCTGCGCGACGATGCCAAGGCATGTGCCCGCATCCGCCAGTTGTCCGTCGCCAACCTGATGGCGGAAACCATCCGTCGCATCAGCGACGAAGATTCCGTGAGTTCGTTGTTTATCGAATAACGCGCTCGCGCAACCGGGTCGCCTGGTCGCGGGCGGCCTTTTTTTGACCTCAAGGAGCAAGACATGGAAATCGAAATCAACGCAGTCAAGCGTGACCTGCAGGGCACCGGAGCGAGCCGCCGCCTGCGTCGCGCGGGCCGGGTTCCCGGCATCGTTTATGGCGCGTGCAAGGATGCCCAGGCCATCGACCTGGATCACAAGGAACTCTATTTCAGCCTGAAGAATGAGGCTTTCCATTCCTCCGTGCTGACCCTCAACCTCGGCGGCGCCAAGGAATCCGTGCTGCTTCGCGACTTCCAGATGCACCCGTACAAGCCGTTTGTGCAGCACGTCGATTTCCAGCGGGTCGCCGCCGGCGAGAAAATTCATGTGAAGGTGCCGCTGCACTTCGTTAACGAGGATGCGCCTGGCATCAAGAAATCCGGTGGCATGGTCAGCCATGTCTGCACGGAAGTGGAAGTGGCTTGTCTGCCCGCCGATCTGCCCGAATTCATTGAGGTGGACCTGACTCCGCTGACCATCGACCAGGCCATCTACATGTCGCATCTGCCCCTGCCCAAGGGCGTGGAACTGGCCGGCCTGCATGGTGAAGATCCGGTCGTGGCCACCATCCTTCTGACCAAGACCGAAGTGGTTGCGGATGAGGGTGATGAGGGCGAGGCACCCGCGGCCTGAGGCGGAGCCTAGGCGGTATCGTGCGGACGCCACCGCGATTGGTCGTCGGCCTCGGCAACCCCGGGGCCGAGTATTCCGAAACCCGGCACAACGCCGGGTTTTGGTTTTGTGAGCGCCTGGCGCGGGAACTGGGCGTCGGCATGGCCCACGAGTCCAGGTTCCATGGCCGTGTGGCGCAAGCCCGTACCGCCGGAGTGTGGCTGTTGTTGCCACAGACCTACATGAACCGTTCCGGCCAGTCGGTCGGGGCGTTCGTCCGTTTTCATCGCATCGCGCCCGAGGAGATGCTGGTCATTCATGACGAGCTGGATATCCCGCCGGGTGAGCTGCGCCTCAAGTTCGGCGGTGGCCTCGGCGGCCACAATGGCCTCAAGGACATTACCGCGCATCTGGGTACCCAGGATTACTGGCGGCTGCGTGTCGGCATCGGCCATCCTGGCGACCGCAACGAAGTGGCGAACTACGTGCTCAAGCCGCCGCGCAGGGAGGAGCAGGGGCTGATCGATGCCGCGCTCGACCGGGCGTTGCTGGCATGGCCGCTGATCGGCAAGGGCGACTGGAACGCGGCCATCAAGCACACGAATACCAAATCCACAAAACCCGCTTCCCCGGAGAAGTCATGAGTCTGAAATGCGGCATCGTCGGCCTGCCCAACGTCGGCAAATCCACCCTGTTCAACGCCCTCACCAAGGCAGGCATCGCGGCCGAGAACTATCCCTTCTGCACCATCGAGCCCAATGTCGGCGTCGTTGAAGTGCCGGATCCGCGCATGCAGCAACTGGCGGAAATCGTCAAACCGCAACGGATGGTCCCGGCCATCGTCGAGTTCGTCGACATCGCTGGCCTGGTGGCGGGAGCCTCCAAGGGCGAAGGCCTGGGTAACCAGTTTCTGGCCAATATTCGCGAGACCGACGCCATCGTCAATGTGGTGCGCTGCTTCGAGGACGAAAATGTCGTCCACGTCGCCGGGCGCATCGACCCGATCTCCGATATCGAGGTGATTATTACCGAACTGGCCCTGGCCGATCTGGCTACGGTCGAGAAGGCGCATCATCGTGACAACAAGAAGGCGCGTGCCGGCGACAAGGATGCGATCAAGTTGATCGCGCTGTACGACAAGTTGCTGCCGCATCTGAACGAGGCGAAGCCGGCGCGCAGCCTGAATCTGTCAGACGAAGAAAAGGACATGCTGGCACCGTTGTGCCTGATGACCATCAAGCCTGCCATGTACGTGGCCAATGTCGCCGAGGATGGTTTCGAGAACAATCCCCATCTGGATCGTCTGCACCGCATCGCGTCTGCCGAGGGTGCGCCGGTGGTGGCGGTCTGTGCTGCCATCGAGTCCGAGATCGCCACGCTCGACGAGGCCGACAAGAGTGAGTTCCTGGAGTCGATGGGGCTGCATGAGCCTGGCCTCAACCGGCTGATTCGCGCGGCCTATGATCTGCTTGGGCTGCAGACCTATTTCACCGCAGGGGTGAAGGAAGTCCGTGCCTGGACCATCCACAAGGGCGATACCGCGCCGCGCGCCGCCGGAGTGATCCACACCGATTTCGAGCGTGGTTTCATCCGCGCGCAAACCATTGCCTTCGAGGATTTCATCGCCTGCAGGGGCGAGCAGGGTGCCAAGGAGGCGGGCAAGATGCGCTCCGAAGGCAAGGAATATGTGGTCAAGGATGGCGATGTTCTGAATTTCTTGTTCAATGTGTGATTGACAAGTCATTCGCACATGGGAATAATGCCGCGCTTTCCCGGTGGGGTTCCCGAGCGGTCAAAGGGATCAGACTGTAAATCTGACGGCACTGCCTTCGAAGGTTCGAATCCTTCCCCCACCACCAGGTTTTAGCCCGGTTGTTTGTTTATCGTGCGGCCTGAGGGTCGGCGGTAGAGATGAATGGCGGGTGTAGTTCAATGGTAGAACCTCAGCCTTCCAAGCTGATGACGCGGGTTCGATTCCCGCTACCCGCTCCAGTTGGAATGCAGTTGTAAGTTTTTTTGCCCATGTAGCTCAGAGGTAGAGCACTCCCTTGGTAAGGGAGAGGTCGACAGTTCGATTCTGTCCATGGGCACCAGTTTCATGGTGTTTTGTTGATACATTTTTGTTGATCCGTTTTTTTTGCCAGGGGATAGACGATGGCCAAGGAAAAATTCGAGCGTACGAAGCCGCACGTGAACGTTGGGACGATTG
>CAYMUY010000022.1:0-72803 GCA_964393825.1 uncultured Thiobacillus sp.
AGCCCGCGCCCGGCCGGCCTGCGCGCCCGCTACCGCGCCGCCGCCCACGCCGCCGCCTGGCTGCTCGACCGGGCGCTGGCGAACGCGCACGAATCGGCGCAGGCCATGCAGGCGAGAGGGCTGTTCCGATGATCGAAGTCGACAACCTGAACCACCATTTCGGCGACAAGACCTGCTTGCTCGATGTGCGCTTCAAGCTCGCCGCCGGTGAAAAAGTGGTGCTGCTGGGCAGCAACGGCAGCGGCAAATCGACGCTGCTGAAGATCCTCGACGGCCTCATCACGGCAACGACAGGCACGGTGCAATACCAAGGCGAGGCGATCTCGCCGCGCAGCCTGCGGCAGGGGCCGTTGCGCCGCCGCTTCCGTCAGGAGGTTGCGCTGCTGTTCCAGAACCCGGACGTGATGCTGTTCAACCCCACGGTCCACGACGAGATCGCCTTCGGCCCGCGCCAGATGGGGCTATCCAGCATCGATGAGCGGGTGGCGCACTGGGCCGACCTGGTGGGGGTAACGGCGTTCCTGAAACGGCCGCCCTTCACCCTCTCCGGCGGCGAGAAGCAGAAGGTCGCGCTGGCGGCGCTGCTGGCGGCGGAACCGAAGCTGCTGCTGCTCGACGAACCCGCCGCCGCCCTCGATCCGCGTAGCACCGGCTGGCTGGTGGATTTCCTCGCCGACCTGCCGATCACCCTGCTCACCACCACCCACAACCTCGGCCTGGCGCCGGAACTGGGCAACCGCGCCCTGGTGCTGGGCGAGGACCACCGCCTGCTCCACGACGGCCCGATCGAACCCTTCCTCGCCGATACCGCCCGTCTCATCGCCGCCAACCTGGCCCATGCCCACCGGCACAAGCATGGCGGCGTGGAACATCGGCACTGGCATACCCACGACTGGCAATGAAGACCACAGCGAGAGGAAAAGACGTTCGTAACCCTGTACCTTCCTATACATGTGCATCCTGACCTTACATCCAGATGCCCTACTTCTTAGCGCCCATGGCTGAGTGCATGAAAAATGGTCGTCGTGGCCATTTCGAATGGTTGCAGTATCCACTGACAGGCTGACGCATCGCTTACATCAATACCCTTACAATACGCCAACTTTGAATACCAAGATGGCGGGAGGCGGCATGGCGGTAAGTGGGTTCAGACACATTCCTTGCGGAGCGGCGGTCAATGAGAGCGAAGCGCTCGCCATCGAGAAACTGAAGAGCAAGCTGCAAGGCATCCCCGGCCCCTGGATTCTCCTTTCCAATCTTAGCCATTCCAGCCATACGGGCAGGCTATCGGATGAAATCGACCAGGTCGTCATCGGCCCTCCAGGGGTGTTCGTGGTCGAGGTCAAACATTGGGATACCACCTGGATCAAGCAGAACGCTCAGATCGTCGACAACGAAGCCGAACGCATCAATGACAAGGCCAAACGGATTGCCGGCAAGCTGAGAACCGCCTTCAACCCTGGTTTCGTCGCGCCACGGTTGTTGCTCACACGCGGCGGCACCGGCATACAGAGTGGGCAACGCATTACGCCGCGCGGCGTGCCTGTGTACGGGCTGAGCGAATGGCGTGAATTGGTCGAAGCCGATGCCGCTGCGCAACTGTCGCCGGAGCAGATCGAGCGTGCCGCGCTGCTTCTGGAACCGGCGGCACGCCCCGCGCTGACCGGCGATCTGCGCAGCTTCGCCGGGCTGATCAACCTGGAGCGCATCGCCACGCCGGATGCGCCCTTCCACCGCGCCTATCGCGGCCAACATCCCACCCGGCGCGACAAGGTCATCCTGCATGTCTATGACCTCTCCGCCGCCGACGACAAGGACGCGGAAAACCGCGCGAAGCGCGAGTACGACGTCATTCAGCACTGGCAGAAGTCGTCCTATCTGCCCAGCCTGCTCGATTCCTTCCAGGATGCCGAGCACTATCCCGGCGAACTGTTCTGGTTCTCCATGGTCGATCCCGCCGCGCCCACGCTGGCCGAACGTGCCCAGGATGCCGCCTGGAGCCTGGATGACCGTCTGCGTTTTGCCCAAGAAGCGCTGTCGGCCCTGGCCGGGTTTCATCAACCCGAAGAGCCGGGATTGCAGCGCATCGTCCACCGCCACATCACGCCGCATACCTTGCGGGTGCGCCACAACGGCCGCCCCTTGTTCACCGATTTCAGCCTGACTCGCCTCGACCAGGCGCTGACCATTTCCCTCGCCCCCATAGACTTCGGCGAAGACGCCCCTTATGTCGCGCCGGAGGTCAGGCAAGGCGGACTGGCCGTGGCGGATGCCCGTTCCGATGTCTATGCCTTGTGCGCCAGTCTGATGACGTTGTTTGCCGGCGATGAAAGCCGTGCGGGAGAAGCCAGGGCATTCCTGGAACAAGGCTGCGCCCAGAATCCAGAGGGCCGGGAATCGCTTGCCGACCTGGCCGCCGTGCTGGAACGGAACACCGCGCCTGTTACCCGGCCGCAACCCGAGCTTCCCGCTCCGGAATACTGGGATGAAGACACCCTCATTCCTTTTCAGAACGCTCGCTACAAGATCGTCAGCCGCCTGGGACGCGGCGGCATCGGCCAGACCTTCAAGGTGGTCGAGGTGGATGCGCGATCCGATGAATGCTATGGCACCTATGTCGCCAAGCTGATCCATCACGCGGCGGATGCCGAGCCGGCATTGCGCGCTTACCGCAAGGCGCGCGCCTACACCGTGCACCCGCATTTATCCGCCATCCACGAAATCGCCCCGGACTGGCGGGCCGATCGTTTCGTCGCCCTATTGAAATGGGTGGAAGGCATGCCGCTGGCCGACCTTACCGGCGTGCTCGCCCTGCACGCCGAGGAATTGGGCGAATCCAGCCTGCAAGATTTGTTGCTGCGCTGGCTGCGTGACCTCTGCGATGCCCTCTGGGCGCTGCATCAAGTCGGGCTGGTGCATGGCGATGTCAGCCCGCGCAACCTCATCGTCCAGGGCGGCGAAGTGGTGCTGACCGACTACGACACCGTCACCGATGCGGGCCAACCCGCGCGCAGCCGCAATCCCCTGTATGCCAGCCATGGTGTCGAAAGCGGCTCGGCGATCCAGCCCGGCGACGATCTCTTTGCGCTGGCCGCCAGTGTTTTTCATGTGTTGTTCGAGCGCGAACCCTTCAACTTCGATGGACGACGCATCAAGAACCGGGGGCTGAACTGGGAGGATGTGACAAGCACAGGCCTGGAGCGCGTCGTCGAGTTCCTGAAGCGCGCCACCAGCGCAAACCTTGCTGAACGTTTCGCTGACGCCCGCGCCGCGCTGGCTTTTCTCGCGCCCACCCCATCGGATGCGGCCGAACCACGCCTCCCGGCGCCGACACTCACTGAAAACATCGCGCCACGCCTGGTCGAACTACTCTCCGCCTACCCCGGCTCCCGCCACGGCAACAGTGAAACCCGAGGCCTCGATTCGACTTTCGCCACCGGCACCTATGTGGAAACCCGGCTGGATCATGTGCTGCGGCAGGAGATCGAACAGGATCAGGTCAAGCTGGCCATCCTGTTCGGCAACGCAGGCGACGGCAAAACCGCTTTCCTGCAACACCTGCTCGCGGGGCTGGGCCTGTCCGATGTCCATTCGTCGCAGCGCGTGCAGGAACACCGCCTCGCCGATGGCCGCCTGTTGACGGTCAACCTGGACGGTTCCGCCGCCTGGCAGGGCCAGTCGGCCAATACCCTGCTCGACCAGTTCTTCCAGCCCTGCCAAGAACTGAATTTCGATGGTGCCGCCCAGAACCCGCGCGTGCTCGCCATCAACAGCGGCAAGCTGCTGGAGTGGCTGGAAACCCAGGACGACAGCCCGCTGACCCGGCAACTCTATGGCGTCCTGTTCGAGACCGACGACGAGGACGAAGCAGAGACGGATGCACACATTCGCCTCATCGACTTGAACCGCCGTTCCCTGGTGGGTGGCCTCCAGGCGGGCACAATCCAGGCGGATTTCCTTACCGCCTTGCTGGATCGTTTTCTCGGTACAGGGCTGGAACCAGATCCTTGGGCCGACTGCGCCACCTGCATGGCGCAGCACCGTTGCACCGCCTGGCATTCGGTGAGCACCTTGCGCACCCCGGAGATCGGCAATCGTCTGCGCGCCCGGCTCGCGGACGCCCTGCAAGCCTGCCACCTGCGCGGCGAAGCCCACATTACGGCGCGGGAACTGCGCTCGGCGCTGGCCTTCATCTTCTTTGGCGTGCACGACTGCGGCGAACTCCATGCCAACCCCGAGTTGATGCCGCCCCGCTACTGGGATCGCGCCTTCGCCGCCGATGCGCCACAACGCCAGGGTGAACTACTCGCTGAACTCGCCCGGTTCGATCCGGCGCTGGACAGCAACCCGCTGCTGGATCGGCATCTGCTCAAGGACACCCCTCACGGCCCCGACGACATCGTCACCGCGCTGGCATCCGCCCGCCGCCGCGCCTGGTTCGAATGGGACAACGCGCGTTATGCGGTGTTGCAACTTCCAACCGATGCCTTACCCCTGTTCGGCGGCCGCCACCTCGACCGATTCCGCCGCGTACCGCTGATGAGCGAAGACGAACGCGAAACCCTGTGCCGTGAGCTTTGCCTGGGCATCGCCCGCCTGGAAGACCTGCCCGAGGCCGCTTTCGCCCGCGAGGCCGGACTGCCACTGCGCATCCAGCCGCGCACGCCCACCGAAAGTGCCTTCTGGGTGGTGAAGCCCTGGGGGCGTTTCCGGGTGGAAGCGCCGCTGCCGCGCACCGCCGAAGGGCTGGAAGCCCTGCATACCCACCTGCTGCTGATCTATCGCACGGTAGCCGGCGGAGAGGAACGCCTGCCCATCGGCCTGGAACTGTTTCACCTGCTGCTGGCTTTGAAAGACGGCGCCCAACTGGCCGGCGCCGGCCAGGAAGGGGTGTTCGCCCACCTGGAAATCTTCACCCAGCGACTGGCCCAGGAAGATGCCCGCGAGCTGCACGGCTGGCACCCGGGCGATGAAGCCAGCGTGTTCCGGGTGCGGGTCGAGGCGCGAGAGGGACGGCAGATATTGGTGCGGGAGGCGGCATGAATACGAAAACCATCGTCGAGAACGTCCTGACCCCGGCGCGGGCCAAGGAGTTGTGGACGGCCAACTATTTCACCGCGCTGCCATTTACCCCGCAGCATTTTGAGGTCGGCAGCCTCTTGCCGGCCATGATCTACATGGCGCGCTGGGGCCACCGGCGCGGCAAAGGGCATTTCATCGAGGCCTTCGGCCGCCCAGATGCACAGGGTCGGGTTCAGCCACCCCGGCTGGTCGATGTGGCCAATGGTTTGCTCAACCGCGCAGGCGCTGATTTCGCCGGTTTCGCGGACGACCACGGCCCGGCGATGCTGGCCGACCTGCTGCTCACCTATTGCCTGGAAAACAAGGAGCATGAACTGGGCCACGAGGTGGTGGTGCAACGAGTGTTCCCGACTCATTACTTCGCGAGCTGGCTGGACTTGCCGAAAAGTGTTGGTGACTTGCGCGGTGTCCCCGAGTTATTGACCGCACTGCTGGCCTGGCAGGACAAGGGCGGCACCTTGGCTCAGCGCGCGAGCCACAGCTTTCCGGTGGGCAGTGATTTTTCGGACAACCCCTTGCTGGCCTTGTTCGGCCGCCATGTGGAGATCGACGGCCCCGCCGCCAACCTCGCCTCAGATCGTTTCATGGAACGAACCGCCGACGACCTGGGGGTGGACGAATTGCTGGCGGTGCGATTGGCACAGGTCTGTGGCCATGCACCGGGCCGGGCTGCCGGTGCGGCGGCGGACATCCCCAACCGCTGGCCCATCGCCAAAAGCGCCGCAAAATACCTGCGTGGCGATCTATCAACCTTCATCGAAGTCTACGGCGCCACTCTGCCACGCCAGGCGTTTCTACCGATGCTGGAAGCGGGGATCGGCCTGGGCATGGTCAATGTGTTGTTCTCGACCACGGTTTGCCTGTCCGCATGGGAAAACACTGGCCGCGTTCCCGAGGAACAAGTGCCGATGCCCTTGTTCGTGGACTGCTCACATGGCCTCGATACCAAGCTGCGCAACGTCTCGGAAGCGGCGATGAGCGAGGCGCTCGCCCGTTATGAACGTCTGCCGGTGCTGATGATGCTGGCGCGGGTGTTGGATGACCGGGTCAGCCACCACCCCAAGTTGAAGAACGATCTGCCGCCTCGGCAGCCCGACGCGACCGGTTGGCTCAATCTGCTCGGAAAGATATACCGGGAACAGCACGCCCGGTCGGACTCCATCCTGGAACGTCTGGAAGAGGATTGCGGAAGCCTGGCGGATCAACTGGAAAAGGCGGAGGAGGCGCCGGAAGTGGTTCGGGCCCTATGCAACGAGCGGATCAATTCGGGATTGCGGATGGCTGAGGCACTGGTGGAACTAAGTGGTGTTGAGCAACAGGGGCGACAATTCATGAAAGCAATGGATAGCAGCCTCATGCCCAACCGCCCCAACGGCCTCGCCTTCAAACGCCGCGTCTCCCGCAGCGAAGCCGGCACCAAGAAGGCGATCGACCTGCGTTCCATCGTCCTCTCCCACGCCCTATTGGATTTCCTGGTGCACCGCCACCTGCGCCGCGACGGCGAAGGCAAGGCCGCGCGGCCGCTCACCCTGCGCAAGTTTCTCGACATTCTGCGCGACCACTACGGGCTGTATGTGGACCGTGAACCACCGGGTATGTCCGTTCCACAAGACCTGCTGCGCGCCAACAAGGCCTGGCTGGAACGCCGCTTGCGCGACCTGGGCCTGCTGGTGGGGGTGAACGATGCGGAGTCGATGAAGCAGTTGCGGGCGCGGTTTGTTGTAGCATGATTGGCTTCAATCGTATTTAAACAAGCTACATCCATGCTCGCATCCCTCCTCTTCGGTGACTACCGCCAGAAAGTGTTGGCTTTCCTGCTGTTGCATCCCGAACAGCACTACCACGTGCGCGAAATCGCCCGTCTGACCGGCACCTCCGCCGGCACCTTGCACAAGGAACTGGCGCGGCTCGCCCAGGCGGGCGTGCTGATCCGTGAAGCGGTTGGCAATCAGGTGCGCTACGGCGCCAATCGGCAGTGCCCGATCTTTCCGGAACTGGCGGGAATACTGCGCAAGACGGCGGGGCTCGCGGATGTTTTGAAGGAAGCCTTGGCCGGTTTGCGCGAGCGTATTGCGCTAGCGCTGGTGTTCGGTTCGGTGGCGCGCGGCGAGGAAGGGCCGCGCAGCGATGTGGATGTCCTGCTGGTGGGCGAAATCGGTTTCGCCGAAGCGGTCACGGCACTGCATGAGGCGCAGGCGCGCATCGGCCGGGAGATCAACCCGGTGGTGCTGTCCCCCGCCGAGTTTCAGGAAAAAATAAACGCGGGCGATGCCTTCCTCGCCGAGGTGTTGCACAACGACAAACTGTATCTGATGGGAGACGAAGATGACCTTGGAAAACTTGCTGGCGATCCGGCGATTGGTGCGGCATGAGGCCGGGCGCGCCGCCATCCTGAAACTGCTGGCGGCGGCGGAACGCAATCTGGCCGACGCCAGGGTCACCACGATCAGCGCGGAAAACCGCTTCGACGCCGCTTACAAGGCCATCCTGCAATGCGCGATGGCCGCGCTCTGGGCCAAGGGCTATCGCACTTCCACCAGCGAGCCGGGCCACCACCAGACCGCCATCCAGACGTTGCCGCTGACCCTGGCGGTTGATAGTGCCACCGTCATCGTTCTCGACGCGCTGCGCAAACAGCGCAATCTCAACGACTACACCGGCGACGGGGTCAGCGAGGCGCTGCTCGCCGAGTGCGTCGCCCAGTCGGAAGCCTTGTTGCGCCATACCAGCGCCATCCTCGGAGTGTCCTGAAATGCCCATGACCGAAAACACCGCGACTATCCTGGCGCTTGCCTTGGGCGAATTGCTGGGCCCGTCCCTCTCCGGCAGCATGGCGTTCATCCGTTGCCTGCCGGGCGAAGTGGCGCGGGAACTGGCGCTGGACAGCCGCTTCTCGGTGCCGGGCTGGCGCATCGCCGTGGTCGGTCAGACGGTAGGTGAGACCGCGCGCGCCATTACCGCGGACCAGGCGGTGGAGTGGCGCGAGGACAAGGCGGAAGCGGTGCTCCTGCTCGTGGATACCGTTGAAGCCGGTGCCGGCATGGACGGCATTTACAGCGCTGCGAGAGAGATTTCCGAGGCGGAGCTTTTCGCCAAGGCCAAGGCGCTGGCGCGCGAGAAACTGGCGCATGGCGGCAAGGGCTTCGCCGACAAGGCCTTGTCCAAAGCGCGCCGGCTGGCGCGCAACAAGGCCTTGTCGCCCTGGCGCGAGTTCGCCTATCTCTGCCGTGCCGCATATACCGACAGCCTGGAAGGCCTCGGCGCGGCCTTGCCGGAAATCGGTCTGTGGCCTGTGGCGGTGGAGGACAAGCCGGATGACGGCGATCTGGAAAAATCCGCCCGGCTGGTGGAACGCCTGCTGGCGGGCAACCGGCAATCGGCTGAAACAAGGGTGGCGGGCCTGCAACTACCGGTGGCCGAGGCGGCCTTGGCCAATGAACTGGCTGGATTTCTGCGGGAGGCCGACAACCTTTCCCGTTTGGATGCGCTGGCGCGACTGGAAGAACGAGACACCCTGTGGCTGAACAAGGTGCATCCCGGCCTGTTCGATAGCCAGACCTTGCAGTCGATACGCTGGGTGAATTGGCGTGGCAAAAGCGGCAAACCCGCTGCTTGGTCGGGCATGACGGTGGATACCGATGACCGTCTTGTTTTCAAGCTGGCGTTGACCGACAACCCGCAGCAGCGGGTGCGTCTGGAAGTGCGCTGGGAGACGGACCCCGCGACGCTGGCGAAAGACGCGGTGGATTACACGGTGGAAATCCGCGCCGGTGGCGACGCGCTGGCGGAGAAGGCCATCAGCCATGTCGCGAAAGGGCCGCAGAAATGCGTGTTCACCCAGGAGGATTTCGGCGAACTGGAGGAAAGCGCGCGCTTCGAGGCGGAAGTGGTGATCCGCGCGTTGACGGCGGAATCGCTGCTGGAGAGCGATGACCGGGAAAGCCCGTTTCGCGCCTTGAGCGAGGATTTCATCCTCTGCTTCGGCGAGAGCGACAAGCCCGCGAAAACCAGCGCCGGCAGTGTCTACCCCACCCTGGCACTGGCCGTCATCCAGGTGGCGAAGGAGCGGGAGGACTTCGACCGGCTGGCCGACAACCCTGGTGATAGACAAGCCTTCAGCCGGGACGCCAAGGGCTATATCGCCTGCCGCGTGGACGGCAAGGCTGCACGGGTGCTGTGCCCGAATCTGTTGCTGGAATTGGCGATGGATTGGGCTGTACACGGCGGCGAACCGGGCCGCTGGCGGCTCAAGGTGCGGGCGGACGGCACGCCCGACGGCAAGCCTGAGTTTGTTTCTGTGCCGCCGACCAGCGATGAGTCGGGTAGGCGCTTCGCCCAGGTTTCCAGGGACTTTTTCCGTTGGCTGGCCACTTCCAGCCAGGGCCCATTGGCTGTGCTCTACACCGAGCGCAAGGTCATCAACGATTATGTCAACGCCGCCACCGCCTGGTGGGACACCGCGCCCGCCCGCGCCACCCTGATCCATACCCTGGAAGTGGTGGGGGTGAGCGGCCAGCGCATCGGCCTCATCGTGTTGCCGACCCATCCCTTGCGGGTGGCCTGGCAACAGGGCTTCGACATGCTGGTCTGGCGACATTGCTACGAGGAAGGGGCGCCGCCAACCAAGGTGGCCAAGCTGCTCGGCACGCTGACCGGCGCGCATTACCCGGCCATGTTGCCCGGCTTCGAGCAGGGCGAGGCCTTCGTGTTCGCGGACAGCCTGGGCTTTCATACCGTGGCGATGACCGCGACCGATGACGCTGAACCCAAGGCCACCGTGGCCTTGCTCTCCCGCTTGCTGGCGGATGGCGATGCCAAGGGGGAGGAATTGATGGCGCCGTCCGTGGGCAAGAGCGCTTCAGAACTGCTGGGCGAGGAAGTTGCCCGCTATCTGGTCTTGCACCCGGAAACCCGGCGCGTGCATGTGCATGCCTTGCGTCCCGGCGACGCCATGCCGGCCGTGCGTGCCTTGGGCTGCGCCTTGCGCGATGTGGAAGCGGCGGAGTTGGACGAGGAAGGCGAGGTTCGGGATGGCGATGCGAGAGACGCCAATGCCAAGCGCGCATTCGTGCTGGACCTTTACCCGGCGAAGGGCCGCAAGAGCATGGTGGGGCGCTTCCTGTCGGCTACCACCGAGCGTCAGCGCAGTGGCGCCGGGGTGGTGCCGGAGGAGGACCGTTGGCTCCTGGCAAGCGCTTCCCGCCCCGGTGGCGTCAGCCTGCCGCGTCTGGCCTGGGCGCGGCGCGAGCGTGAAACGCCGGCCACCCCGGCGCATCTAGCCCTGGCCTTCGATATTTTTTCCACGCGCCTGGAGTGCGTACCCAAGGCCAGTGTCCCCGATGCGGCACTGGAAGTGCATGGATTGGCGCTGACGCCAGAGCGTTGCTTCGAGGCGGGGCCGCTGCCACGCTGGATATCGTCGATTCCGACCGCGCCGGAAGGCGAGAAGCATCCCGTCGGGCGCGGTTTTTCCGAGCGCCTGGTCAAGGCGCATTCCGCCCTGTTGCGCTGTGTCGCCAAGCGTATGGGGGCGGGTGAGAACGACTGGCCGGTGTTGATCACGGAAGTCTCGGCCGACCAGGGTGAAATGCTGGCGAGCCTGCATCGTCTGTGCGATTGGGTGGTGACGGTAGACCGCCATGCCGGCGTCGAGTATTTCGATTCCCCACGCGATCTGCCGAAACTGTATGAGGCCTATCTGATCGACTGCGTGCCGGAACGAGACGACCTGGGCTTTCTGCAACTTATCACCTCAACCAGTTCTCTGGACGAAATCGTGCGCTTGCTGGATGCCGCGCTGGGAGAAATGGGTTTGTCGGCCAGCCCGCGCAACTGCACATTCCTGCTGGATGCGCTGAAGGCGGTGAGCGGCCGTCTCGCCTTGCGTCTGACCCAGTCCGGCACGGTGGCGCAGGAGATGGTGGCGCTGGCGCTAACGCAAAGCCACTGCGCCACGGAAAGTGAAGCAGGCGCGCCCTGGCTTTCCCTGGCCGAGGGTTTTTTCGTGCCCCTCGACGATGTGCCGGAACTGTTCCGCGCGGTGGGCGAGAGCAAGGACAAGGATGCAAGCGGGCAACGCGCCGATTTGTTGTATGTGACGGCGGCTAAACGCGGTGGCTTGAAGTTCAGCTTCGTGGAAGTGAAATTCCGCCGTTACCTCAAGACCGCGCGGGCGCCGGACTTGCTGGACATGGTTTCCAGCCAACTCGAAGCCTCCTGCCAACGCTGGGAAAAGCTGTTCGGGCCGGAGACCGCGCCATTGGAAAAAACCGTGCAGCGCGCCCGTCTGGCGCGGGTGCTGCGCTTCTACGCGCGCAAGGGGCTGCGCCACACGCTGACCGAGGAGGCGTTCAAGCTTATCGAGGAGCAATTGGAGAAATTGGCGCGAGGTGGGGCCAGTTATGCGTTGCCGACTTTGCTGGAACAGGAAAGGGCAAAAATCGGTTTTGTGTTCTGTCCGGAGTATGGCGGCGTGAAGCCGGTCGAAATCGGCGCGGACATCTGGCTGTTTGGGCCGGTACGATTGCCCGAGGCCAGACGCGGCGCGCTGGCCCCTCCCGCCTCCGTGCCCGCCGATGCGGGCGGGGCCGGCTCGCCGCCGCGCGCGGGTGAGAAAATCGCCGAGTCAAACCAGCCGGGGCTGGATCCGCACGCGCCGCCAGAAGCTTCAGGTGAAAGCGCGGACGGTGGGGCAGGTGCGGCATGTGCGGTCGAACTCCTTCTCGGTCATCGCGAGGGCAACGAGGAACCCGTGCATTGGCGGGTCAGCATCCAGGGTAACCCGCACTTGCTGATCGTCGGCCTGCCGGGCATGGGCAAAACCACTTGTCTGATCCAGTTGTGCCGGCAACTGATGGCGGCCGGCATCGCGCCCATTGTGTTTTCCTACCACGAGGACATCGACGAGAAGCTGGGGGCGCTTTGGGGGGATGCGCTGCGCACCGTGAGTTATGCCGGCCTCGGCTTCAACCCGCTCCAGGTGGAGAGTGAAGCGCCTCTAGCCTACATGGACAACGTGACCTTGCTGCGCGACAACTTCGCGGCCATTTTTCCCGACCTGGGGGATGTGCAACTGGGGCGGCTGCGCGAGGCGATCAAACAGAGTTATGCAGACCGGGGCTGGTCGCTGGGCGCGCGAGGCGAAATTCCACCCTTCGCGGCGTTCTACGACTTGCTCAAGGCCGACCCGAAACCGGACAAGGGGCTGATGACCCGGCTGGCGGAACTGGCGGATTACGGCCTGTTCGACGCCAACACCGGCGCGCCCAGCCTGCTCGATAGCGCCACGCCTACCCTGGTGCAAATCCACAGTTCACAGAACGAAGTACTGCAACGAGCGTTTTCCACCTTCGTGCTGCACAACCTCTATCAGTCCATGTTCCGGCGCGGCACGCAAAGCCGCATCACCCACGCCATCATCTTCGACGAGGCGCACCGCGCGGCCCGCTTGAAGCTGATTCCGACGATGGCCAAGGAATGCCGCAAGTACGGGCTTTCCTTCGTGGTGGCTTCGCAAGAGGCGAAGGATTTCGATTCATCCCTGTTCACTGCCGTGGCCAACTACCTGGCGCTGCGGGTGAATGAATCCGACGCCAAGCTGATGGCGAAGATATTCGCGCCCTCGGACAAGGTGACGCTCTATGCGGACCGGATCAAGCAGTTGGCCAAGTTCAAGGCCTGGTTTTATTCGGAAGGGATGCGGGTGCCTGTTCCTGTGAAGCTAGGTAACTGAAATGACCAGAGGATGAGTCCTCCTTCCATGTTCGTGGTGGTAGGCAGTTGCCTACTATTGCGAACTGCCAACCTTTCATTCCCTTCAAACTGTCCACAGTTCTGATCAGAGGTACAACCCGTAATGATCAGCGGTCTAGAAACTGTCCAGCCCCCGCGCCAGATCGCTCTTCAGGTCCACCACCGCCTCCAGCCCCACCGCGATGCGGATGAGGCCATCGCCGATGCCGGCGGCCGCGCGTTGTTCCGGGGTGAGGCGGCTGTGGGTGGTGCTGGCCGGGTGGGTGATGGTGGTGCGGGTGTCGCCGAGATTGGCGGTGATGGACATGACCCGGGTGGCGTCGATCACCTTCCAGGCGGCTTCCTTGCAGCCGGTGACCTCGAAGGCAACGATGCCGCCGCCCGTCGTCTGCTGGCGCATGGCGAGCGCGTGTTGCGGGTGCGAGGGCAGGCCGGGATAGAGCACGCGGCTGACCCTGGGCTGCGCTTCCAGCCAGGTCGCCAGTTCCAGGGCGTTTTCCGAATGCGCGCGCATGCGCAGGTTCAGGGTTTCCAGGCCCTTGAACAGTACCCAGGCGTTGAACGCGGACAGGGTCGGTCCGGCGGTGCGCAGAAAGGTGTAGACGCCTTCCATCAGGTCCTTTTTTCCAAGCACGGCGCCGCCCAGCACCCTGCCCTGGCCGTCCAGGTATTTGGTGGCGGAGTGGATGACGATATCGGCGCCGAGGTCGAGCGGGCGTTGCAGGATCGGGGTGCAGAAGCAGTTGTCCACCGCCAGCCAGACGCCGGCGGCATGGGCGATGTCGGCCAGGGCCCGGATGTCGCTGACCTCGGTGAGCGGATTGGAGGGCGATTCGAGGAAGAACAGGCGGGTATCGGGCCGCGCCGCCGCGCGCCATTCCTCGGGGTCGGTGGGCGAGACGAAGGTCGTCTCGATGCCGAAACGGCCGAGGATGTTGGTGAACAGCTGCACGGTGGAACCGAAGATGGAACGCGAGGCGACGACATGCTCCCCGGCCTTCATCAGGCCCATCACCGTGGCGAGGATGGCGGCCATGCCGGAGGCGAAGGCGACGCAGCGCTCGGCGCCCTCGAGGGCGGCCAGGCGTTCCTCGAACATGGTCACGCCGGGGTTGGTGAAGCGGGCATAGATTGGCCCCGGCTCGGCCCCGGAAAAGCGGGCGGCGGCCTCGGCGGCGCTGCCGAAAACGAAGCTGGAGGTGAGGTACATCGCCTCGGAATGCTCGTTGAACTGGCTGCGTTGCGTGCCGGCGCGGACGGCCAGGGTTTCCGGCTGGAGAGTGTGATCGTGGGTCATGCGGGCGTGGCGGGAAATGGCGATAAAGGGCCGGCGGCGAGCCGGCGCCAAAGGGACTAGCCGTTGCCGGCCAGATTCAGGTCCATCTGCCGGGTGGCGGGCGCGGGCGTGGTGGGGATGGCGCCGCTGCGTTGGCCTTCCAGGCGGGCGAGGTATTCCTCGCTGACATCGCCGGTGACGTAGTTGCCGTCGAAACAGGAGCAGTCGAAACGCGTCAGCTTGGGATTGACCTTGCTGACGGCACTGATGAGATCGCTCAGATCCTGGTAGATGACGCCGTCGGCGCCGAGTTCACGCGCGATCTCCTCGTCGCTGCGACCGTTGGCGAGGAGTTCGGCGCGCGTCGGCATGTCGATGCCGTAGACATTGGGGAAACGGACCGGCGGCGAGGCGGAGGCGAAATACACCGACTTGGCGCCCGCCTCGCGCGCCATCTGGATGATTTCCCGGCTGGTGGTGCCGCGCACGATGGAGTCGTCCACCAGCAGCACGTTCTTGCCCTTGAACTCGACGCACATGGCGTTGAGCTTCTGCCGCACCGATTTCTTGCGCGAAGCCTGGCCGGGCATGATGAAGGTGCGGCCGATATAACGGTTCTTGATGAAACCTTCCCGGTAGGGCAGCCCGAGCTTGTAGGCCAGTTGCAGCGCCGAGGGGCGGCTGGTGTCGGGGATGGGCACGACCACGTCGATGGGCAGGTGGCTGAAGTCGCGCTTGATCTTCTCGGCCAGGAACTCGCCCATGCGCAGGCGCGTCTCGTAGATCGAGGCGCCGTCCATGATGGAATCGGGACGGGCGAAATAGACGTATTCGAAGATGCAGGGCGTGAACGCGCTGGGCACGACACATTGCCGGCTGTGGAACGCGCCGGCACAGGTGATGAGCACCGCTTCGCCCGGCGCCACGTCGCGCACCACGTGGAAACCGGTCGGCTCCACCGCCACGCTCTCGGAACAGACGATCCAGTCGGTGCCGCCCTCCACTTCCTCGCGGCCGATCATCAGGGGGCGGATGCCGTTCGGGTCGCGGAAGGCGAGCAGTCCGAAGCCGGCGATGATCGCCACCACGGCGTAGGCGCCCTTGCAGCGGCGGTGCACGCCGGCGACGGCGTTGAACACGTCATCGACCGTGAGGCGGTGGCCATGCACGGCCTCCTGCAACTCGTGCGCGAGGACGTTGAGCAGCACTTCCGAGTCGGAACTGGTGTTCACGTGGCGCAGGTCGTCCATGAACAGTTCGCGCTGCAGGGCCTCGGTGTTGGTGAGGTTGCCGTTGTGGGCCAGCACGATGCCGAAGGGCGAATTGACATAGAACGGCTGCGCCTCGGCCGGGCTGGAGGCGCTGCCGGCGGTGGGATAGCGGACGTGGGCGATGCCGACATTGCCGACCAGGTTGCGCATGTCGCGGGTACGGAACACGTCGCGCACCATGCCCAGGTTCTTGTGCATGTGGAACATGCTGCCGTCCATGGTGACAATGCCGGCGGCATCCTGGCCGCGGTGTTGCAGCAATTGCAACGCGTCATAGAGCGGTTGGTTGACGGGTTGGCTGGAGACGATGCCGACGATGCCGCACATGGAAAAACCTCAGTGGTATTGAATCAGGGCCGCCAGATCAGGGGGCAGCCAGGGTTTGATCTTGGTGGCCGCCTGTTCCAGGTGGCCATGAACCAGGGATGTCTGCCAGGCACGGGTCTTGGGCAGGGCGGTGAGCCCGGCCAGCAGGGTCAGCATGATTAGGACCAGGGCGCCGCGGGTGGTGCCGAACAGGCCGCCCAGAAGGCTGTCGTAGGGCCCCAGGCCGGCCACCTTGACGAGGCCGCCAACGGCGGCGGCGAACAGGCTGGCCAGGATCAACACCGCGACGAAGATCACCACCAGCGCCGCCGCATGGCTGAGCGCGGGGGCGTCGAGACCGGGGATCAGGGGGGCCAGCAGGGGCGCGAACGACTTCGCGGCGTAGAAGGCGGCGAACCATGAACACAAGGACAGCACTTCGCGGGTCAGTCCCCGCATCAGCCCGAGCACCGCGGAAAACAGCAGGATCCCGATGGCGATCAGGTCGAGCGAGGTCATGGCCGACATCTCATGGCCCCAGCATGACCGAGGTGAAGCCCTTGGCCTTCAGCCTGGCCTGCATCTCAAGGGCGCGATCTTTTTCCGGTATCGGTCCCACCCTGACCCGGAACTGGCCATTGGAATCGGCGAGGCCGACCTTGAATCCGGCGGCCTCGACCTTCTCGCGCAGCTGGCGGGCGTTGTTTTCACTGGTAAACGCCCCCAGCTGCAGATAGAACCCCTGGCTGGCAAAGGCACCGCTGGGCTTGGGCAGCGGCGCAACCGGCCTGGCTTCGATCTTTTCCTTCGCTTTTTCCCTGGCTTTCTCCGCCGCTTTCTCCGCGACCTTGTCCGTGCCTGCCGCGGCTTCGGGCTTGCTGGCCGTGCGCACAGCGGTGGCTTCCGGCTCACTTGCGCTGGCTGTCGGCGCGGGGCGAACCAGGGTCGGCTCGGCGGCCAGCGGCGGCGGCTCGTTTTCGTCCGCCCCCTCGGGAGACGCCGGCGCGGCGGCCGGCACTTGCTCGAACGGCGTGCTCGGCGCCGGGATGCGGATATCCACATCCGGCCCCAGTGGCCGTGGCTCCGGATCGAACAACATCGGCAACAGCAGCACGGCAGCCAGCGCGATCGCGATGGCGCCGACCAGGCGGCGCCGGGCGCGGCGACGCAGCGTCATCTGATCCTGCGTGAAGGCATCCTGAGTCGTGGAAATATCAGCCATGCGGGTTCGTGGATGTTGGGATGGCGGCCATCACTTCGGCCACGGTATGGAAGGAACCGAAGGCGGCGATTGTATCAGCCGGCCCCGCCAGCCGACACGCCTCCTGCCATGCCGTGGCGACATCGGCATGGCTCCGGTGAGGCAGACCACGCGCCGTCATGCGCTCCGCGAGTACCGCCGCCGACATGCCGCGCGGGCCGGCCAGCCCCGCCACATGCCAGAAGGCGATGCGTGGCGAGAGCAGGTCGATGACCGCATCCACATCCTTGTCCGCGAGCATGGCAAAGACGGCGTGGATGTTCCCGGTGGGCGGCAGGTCGGCGAGATTGGCGGCCAGCGCCCGCGCGGCATGCGGATTGTGCGCCACGTCCAGCAGGCGCAGCGGCGACTGCCCGATCACCTGGAAACGCCCGGGCTGCCGCGCGGCGGCGATGCCAGCCCGTATCGCCAGCATCGGCACCGGCAGGCGCGCGCGCATCTGATGCAGGGCGGCGATGGCGCAGGCGGCGTTGATGAACTGATGCGCGCCGGCCATGGCCGGGCGTGGCAGGGCGGCGAACGCCGTCTCGCGGACGCGACAGGTCCAGCCCGTCTCAGCCAGTTCCACGCGAATATCCTGGCCGAAGCGGATGAGGTCGGCGCCGATGCCGGCGGCGTGATCGAGCAGGCTCTTCGGGGGATCCCCATCACCGCAGATGGCCGGGCGGCCCGCACGATAGATGCCGGCCTTCTCGAAGCCGATCAGTTCGCGGGTGTCACCGAGGAAGGCCTGATGGTCGAGATCGATGCTGGTCACCACCGCGCAATCGGCATCCCACAGATTCACCGCGTCGAGCCGGCCGCCCAGGCCTACTTCCAGTACGCCAACGTCGACACCGGCTTCCCGGAACAGCCACATCGCGGCCAGCGTGCCTTGCTCGAAGTAGGTCAGGGGCAGGTCGCCGCGCGCATCCTCGACGGCGGCGAAAGCGCGGCAGAGGTCGTCGTCGCTCGCCTCGCGACCGGCGATCCGGACCCGTTCGTTGTAACGCAGCAGATGCGGCGAGGTGTAGCAACCGACACGATAGCCGGCCGCCTCCAGCATGGCTTCCAGGTAGGCGCAGGCGGACCCCTTGCCATTGGTGCCGCCGACGGTGACGAGGGGGAACGACGGGGCGAGCGCGAGCCGTTCAGCCACCTCGCGGCCGCGGTCGAGACCCAGCACGATGGCGTTGATGTTGCGGGCCTCGAGGTGCGCGAGCCAGCCGGGCAGCGAGGCGCGCCAGACATCCACCGCGCGCGCGCCCTCGGCCGAGTGGGGCAAGTCAATCGGGGGCGGCCCTTCCTTGACTTGCCGGGTCGGCGGGCTCACGTCAGTTCGGCGACGGCTTGCGCATGAGTTGCGCGCACAGGCGGGCCAGTTCGCGCTTCATCTCGCGACGGTCGATGATGCGGTCGACGGCGCCATGCTCGACCAGGAACTCGGCGCGCTGGAAGCCTTCCGGCAGGGTCTCGCGCACGGTCTGCTCGATCACGCGCGGGCCGGCGAAACCGATCAACGCCTTCGGTTCGGCGACGATCACGTCGCCCAGCATGGCGAAACTCGCCGACACACCGCCCATGGTCGGATCGGTCAGCACCGAGATGAAAGGCAGCCGGTTGGCGGTCAACTGGGTCAGCGCCGCCGAGGTCTTGGCCATCTGCATCAGCGAGGTGAGGCCTTCCTGCATCCGCGCGCCACCGCTGGCGGAGACGCAGATGAACGGTTTCTTGTCGCGGATCGAGGCTTCGACGCCGCGGACGAAACGCTCGCCCACCACCGAGCCCATGGAGCCACCCATGAAACGGAATTCGAAGGCGGCAGCCGTTACCGGCACGCCGTGCATGCGGCCTTCCATGACCACCAGGGCGTCCTTCTCGTCGGTATCCCGCGTCGCATCGCTCAGACGATCGACATAACGCTTGCTGTCCTTGAACTTGAGCGCGTCCTGAGGCAACACGCTGGCGCCGATCTCGCCGCGGCCCTCTTCGTCCAGCAACAGATCCAGGCGCCGGCGCGCGCCGATGCGGAGATGGTGACCGCATTGCGGGCAGACGTGCTGGCTCAGTTCCAGGTCGGCCGTGTAGAGCACGGCGTCACAGGACGGACATTTGTTCCAGACACCCTCGGGTACCACCTTCTTGCTGGCCTCGACGCGCCGTTGAATCTTGGGGGGAATGAGTTTCTGAAACCAGCTCATGGTCTTTCCTTTACTTGTCCAGGGCGGCGCGGACGCCGGCCACGAATTGTTTCACATTGGCGAGGATCGCATCCGGCGGCGAGGTTTCGATCTCCCGCACGATGCGCGAACCGATGACCACGGCATCGGCCACTTCAGCCACCTGGCGCGCCGTTTCCGCGTCGCTGATGCCGAAGCCGACGCCCACCGGCAAGCCGGTGGCGGCGTGGATGGCCGGCAGGCGCGCGGCGACTTCGCTCATGTCGATGGTCGCGGCGCCGGTCACTCCCTTGAGCGAGACGTAATAGATGAATCCCCGCGCCTGGCGGGCGACGGCGTCCACCCGGGTCGCCGGCGTGGTCGGCGCCAGCAGGTAGATGTTGTCCAGTCCGGCGGCGGCGCATTTGGCGGCGAACTCGGCGGATTCCTCGGGCGGGTAATCGACAGTCAGCACGCCGTCCACGCCGGCAGTGGCGGCGGCGGCGCAAAAACCGTCCCAGCCCATCGCCTCGATCGGATTGGCGTAGCCCATCAGCACCACCGGCGTGACGGCGTTGGTCTGGCGGAACGCAGTGACCATGGCGAGCACGTCGCGCAGGCCGACACCGTGCTTCAACGCCCGCTCGCTGGCCCGCTGGATGGTCGGCCCATCCGCCATCGGGTCGGAGAACGGCACCCCCAGTTCCAGGATGTCGGCGCCGCCCTCGACCAGGGCGTGCATCAAGGGCACGGTGATCGCGGGCGACGGATCGCCGGCGGTGATGAAGGGAATCAGCGCCTTGCGGCCCTGGGCTTTGAGTTGGGTGAAGGTTTGGCCGATTCGGCTCATGGGATGATTTCCTAATGTCACAGCTTGTTCAGCGCTAATTCCGGGGTTTCTTGTGATTTGTACGCAAGAATCGCTACGCGAACATCAGCCGCTCTCCCTTCGGTTCAGGTATTGAATCGCCAAACTCTCTGGCTGTTTCCAGCCAAAGTCGCATGGCCTCCTTGACATTGGCGAGTGCACTTTCCTGGGTATCCCCGTGTGCCATGCACCCTGGCAATTCAGGCGCCTCCGCAATAAAAACCGCATCCACGGAGCTCCAGTAAAGAATGATTTCATAAGGATCCATTACATATCCCTCGCCAATTGATACCGCTGGATGATGTTGCGAGCTTGTCTTACCTGATAAGACTTGGCTTTGGACCCATCACGTTGCAAATTGATCTTCTCCGGCACCCCATTCTTCCTGAACACATGGTGGCTGTCCTTCGTCCGCATTTCAAACCCGATATCGAGCAGCAAACCACGTCGATCATCGAAATCAATGTTGGCATCCGAGAGCCCTCGCAGTATCCGGCAAAGAAGCTTCTCGTAATTTCCCATTCCATCCCCTCCGAACTTACAGTTCGATTTCCGCCAGCTTCGCCACCGTATTGATGTCCTTGTCGCCACGCCCGGACAGGTTCACCAGCAGGATGCGGTCCTTGTCCATGGCGGGCGCGATCTTGGCGGCGTGCGCCAGGGCGTGGCTGGATTCCAGGGCGGGGATGATGCCTTCAAAACGACAGAGGTCGTGGAAGGCCTTCAAAGCTTCATCGTCGTTGATCGCCACATATTCGGCGCGGCCGCTGTCCTTCAGCCAACTGTGCTCCGGGCCGACGCCGGGGTAGTCGAGGCCGGCGGAGACCGAATGGGTTTCGATGATCTGGCCGTTGGCGTCCTGCATCAGGTAGGAGCGGAAGCCGTGCAGCACGCCGGGGGTGCCGGCCGACAGCGGCGCCGCGTGCTGGCCGCTGGCAATGCCGTGGCCGCCGGCCTCGACGCCGATCAGGCGCACGCCGGCGACCGGGATGTAGGGATGGAAGATGCCGATGGCGTTGGAGCCACCGCCGACGCAGGCAATCACGGCGTCCGGCTGGCGACCGAGCATCTCGGCCATCTGTACCTTGGATTCCTCGCCAATGACGCACTGGAAGTCGCGCACCAGCATCGGGTAGGGGTGCGGGCCGGCGGCGGTGCCAAGGATGTAGAAGGTGGATTCAACGTTGGTGACCCAGTCGCGCATGGCTTCGTTGAGCGCGTCCTTGAGTGTCCTGGAGCCGGATTCGACGCCCACCACCCTGGCGCCGAGCAGCTTCATGCGGAACACGTTGGGGGACTGCCGCTTGATGTCCTCGGCCCCCATGTAGACCACGCATTCCATGCCGTAGCGCGCCGCGACCGTCGCGGAGGCGACGCCATGCTGGCCGGCGCCGGTCTCGGCGATCACCCGCTTCTTGCCCATCCGCCGCGCCAGCAGCGCCTGGCCGATGGTGTTGTTGATCTTGTGGGCGCCGGTATGGTTGAGATCCTCGCGCTTGAGGTAGATCTGGGCGCCGCCAAGCGCTTCCGACCAGCGTTTCGCGTGGTAGATGGGGCTGGGGCGGCCGACGTAATGACGCAGTTCGTGATGGAATTCAGCCAGGAAATCGGGGTCGAGGCGAGCCGCCTCATATTCCTGCCTGAGTTCATCCAGCGCGGCCATCAGGGTCTCGGCGACGAACACCCCGCCGTAAGGACCGAAGTGGCCTTTCGCGTCGGGCAGCGACGACCCGGTTGCCTTCTCGGCTGCCATCTGTGACTTATGCATTCCTTGCTTCCTTGATGAAGGCGGCGATCAGCGCCGCGTCCTTGATCCCTTTGCTCGCTTCGACACCACTGCTGACATCCACCGCCCAGGGACGAACCGCGCGCACGGCCATGGCGACGCTGGCGGGAGCCAGGCCGCCGGCCAGCACCATCGGCCTGGGCAGATCGGCGGGAATCAACGTCCAGTCGAAACGCTCGCCGGTACCGCCGTGGGCCGCTTCGCTCCAGGCATCCAGCAGCCAGCCCTGAGCGTCGTCGTACGAAGCGGCGGATTGTAGCAAATCGACTCCCGGCCTCACCCGGAAGGCCTTGAGGTAGGGCACGCCGAAAGATCGGCAGAACGCCGCCGCTTCCTCGCCATGGAATTGCAGGAGGTCGGGCCGCGCAGTTTCAAGGACGGTCGTGACCTCCGCCTCGGTCGGGTTGACGAACAAGGCGACCGTGGACACGAAGGGCGGCAGCGCGCGGCCGATGGCTCGCGCCTGCTCCGGCGTGACATGACGCGGGCTGTTCGCCACGAAGACCAGGCCGATGGCATCGGCGCCGGCCTGGGCGGCGGCGAGTCCATCCTCGACGCGAGTGATGCCGCAGATCTTGATTCGGGTCATGGGCTCAGGAATGGGCGGTGAGTGAAATCAGGGGATGGACGGGCAAGCCATGGCGGGCATCGTAGCGCACGCCGGCCAGGTAGAGGCCGTCGGGCACGAAAGTGGCGGCGGCCAGGCCGCGGTCGCGACTGGCCAGGACCTCCGCCAGCCAGTCCGGCTCGCGCCGGCCCAGCCCCACCCAAAGCAGGGAACCGACCATGTTGCGCACCTGGTGATGGAGGAAGGCATTGGCACGGAACTGGAAGGTGAGCATGTCGCCGGCACGGGTGACGCTGGCCTCGCGCAACTCGCGCACCGGTGACTTCGCCTGGCACTCGGCGGCGCGGAAGGCGGAAAAATCATGGGTACCGAGCAACGCGGCGGCGGCGCGGTTCATCACGATTTCATCGATGTGGCCATGCATCCAGCCGACCCGCCCGGCCAGCAAGGCGGGACGCACGGGACGATTGAGCAGGAAATACCGGTAGAGCCGCTCTTCCGCGGCGAACCGGGCATGAAAATCGTCCGTTACCAATCGCACCCAGAGCACCGAGATCCCTTCCGGCAGGTGGGCATTGACGCCACGCACCCAAGCCTGCTCCGGACGCGGGTTGCAGGCATCGAAATGCGCCACCTGGGCACTGGCATGGACACCGGCATCGGTGCGCCCCGCCGCGGTCAGCTTGACCGGTGCGCCATGGATGGCCGCCAACGCGGTCTCCAGGCGATCCTGCACGGTATGGCCGCCGGGCTGGGTCTGCCAGCCATGGAAGGCGCGGCCGTCGTATTCCAGGCCGATGGCTATGCGTTGAACCATAGCAACAAGGCCGCGAGGAAAGTGGGCAGTACGAGGTCATGCGAACGCATGGGCCGGACATCGAGATGGAGTGTGATCGGCAGGTCGGCGCCCAGTTCGTCGCTGAACAGGCGGCGAAGATTGCCGCGCCCGCGCTCCAGCCCCTCGATGGCGCGCAGCGTCAGCCCCAGGCGCAGGGCGATGCGCTCCGCCCCCAGGCCGATGCGGGCGAAGGGCAGGAACAGGGTAAAGAGCCCGGCCATCAAGGCCTCCGTCGACAGGCGCAGGACAAGCACATCCAGCCAGAGCAGGAGCACGAGCAAGCGAAATGCCTGCTGGCCCCCGTGGGCGAGCCCCTCGATCGTGGGGGAAAGCCCCCCCAGCCCGGCCAACGCCGGCTCCCCAGGCAGGCTGTAGGCATAGCCCAGGAACAGCACCAGCAGCAGCCAGCGCGTGCGCCAGACCAGGTGCCAGGGTTGGCGGCGGCGGTCGACCGCCAGGGCGAGCAGCAGCAACAGTGGCATCAGGAAAAAAGGCAGCCCTGGGATTGCCAGGGCTGCCAGGAGATAGATCAGGATGCGACTTGCCGGATGCAATGAAACTCCTTAGCCCGCCTCGGCCAGCAGCTTGTCGGCATCCGCCTTCTGCTGGGCATCCCCTTCGCCCAGGACTTCCTGAAGAATTTCCCGAGCGCCTTCCTGGTCGCCCATTTCCAGATAGGCGCGCGCCAAATCCAGCTTGGTATTCACTTCTTCCCACAGTTCGGGATCGATGGCGTCAGCCGGCGGTGTAGCGGCCGGAGCCGTATCCACGACGTCTTCCCCGACCTCTTCGGCAGGCGCGGCCTCGAATGGCGCATCCGCCAGGAAGTCAAGCGGCTCGTCATCGCTGGCGGGAGCGAACTCTTCGACCAGGTCGGGGGCGGGTGACGCATCAACTTCCGCGACGAATGCCTCGGCTGTCGCCTGCACTTCCGGTTCCGCTGCAACGGGCACCTGCATCTCCAGGGCGGACTCCAGTTCGAGGTCGGCTGGCGTGGTATCCAGATCGAGATCGATTCCGGAAAGATCGAGTACCGGAACGGATGCCTCCTCCTCGCTCGTCGGCGTCGCCTCGGCAAAAGTCTCTGCCGCATCGAATTCCAGATCCGATCCCTGCTCGTCCCAGGCGGGCGCATCCGCGACGTCATAAGTCTCGGGCAAGGTTTCCGGTGTGGACTCGGGCGCCACGATCGGCTCGGGTTCATGGCTCGCCGGCGTCTCCCAACTCAACGGCTCAGGCTCAGGCTCCGGCGCGGCCACGGGCACCTGTGGGGCGGACTCGAACTCGAGGGAATAGTCTTTGTTGGAATGGTCCGCGCCGAAGTTGTCCTGTTTCGGAGCCTGCGCGGGAGGCGCAAGGGAATCGGCGGCGGCGGGGAGGTCGAAATCCTCATCCCGACCCGACGGCGGGAATGGCGCGTCCCAGTCATCCTCGGGCGTCTGATCTTGCGGCATCGCCGCCAGTGGCGCCGCAAAAGCCGACGCGTCGGGACGGGCGGCGGGTTTGGCGGTGAAACTGGCGGCGGTGGACATCTCGGTGGCCGAGGCCCGATAAAGTGGATTGGACGGATCGATGCTGCGTCCCATCTCGGCGGCGCGCTGCCAGACCGGTCCGATACCACCCACGCCGGCATACAACTCGCTGGAAACGGTCTCGAAGGCCTGGGTATCCTTGCGTGCGGCATAGATTTCCAGCAGCTTCAGGGCGATTTCGTGACGGCTGGGATCCTTGTTCAGGGCCTCCTTGAGGATTTCCTCGGCCTGGGCATCGCGGCCGTAGGCCATGTAGACCTCGGCTTCGGCGATGGGATCGACCTCGTGGGTATCGATCGCCCCCAGACCCAGTCGGCTGAAATCGGTCAGCAGCATGCTGCCTTCGGTGCTGATGCCGGCACCAGAGCTCGAAGCGCTGGAAGACGCGTTGAACACGGCGTTATTCTTGAACTCGCCGCCGGTCATGATGCTGTCCTCGAACTTGTTGAGGCCGTGGCGACGGCGGCTGCCGACCATCATCATCCACAACAACACCGACAGCAGGATGGCGGCCACGATGCCGCCGATGTAGAGCGGATTGCTGATGAAGGTCGAAATCCAGCTCGAGCCCTGGGGTGGCGCCGGCTCCGGCATTGCCACCGGCGCGGCGACGGGCTGCGCCTTCATCACCGGCGGGGGTGGCGCCACGGGAGGGGCTTCCGCTTCGGATGCGGCCTCGGCAGGAGCAGGCGCCGGAACCGGCATCGCCGCCGGGGCGACGGCGGCGGGCGCTGGTTCGGGTTGGACAGGAGCCTGAGCCTTCAACGCCAGCAGCTTCTGCATGTCGCTGACGGCGCGCTCGAGCTGGCCGACGCGATCCTGGGCCTCGCGCAAGGCGCGTCCCTTGGCCGCCAGTTCTTCTTCCAGTGCGTGCAATTTCTCCTGGGTCTTGCCGTCCACCCGACCGGTTGTGCCGGGCTCACCCTTGGAGAGCTTGAGCATGTCCCGCGGCGCAGCGGCGGGCGCCGGTGTTTCCTCTGACTTGGGCGCGAGTTTCCCGGCCGCGGCTTCCGGCGTCCTGGCAGTTGCGGTTTCCTGTGCCATTTCCGCGACTTTCTGGCGGTAGGCGTGCCAGTCGGCAGCATGGCCGCGGACGGCACGGATGGCCTGATCGGGCGAAACCTGGAGGTGAACAGCCTCGGAATCGGGCACATTGAGCACCCGGCCGCGCTTGAGGCGGTTCATGTTGTCCGCCAGGAAGGCATCCTGGTTGGCACGGTAGAGGCTGACCATCATCTGTTCGAGGGTCACGCCGTCCTGCTTCACCTTGGCGGCGATACCACGCAGCGTCTCGCCGGACTTGACCGGGCCATAGCGCCTGGGCTGTTTTGCGGGCGCGGCTTCAGGCGCCCGTGGCCGGGCACTTTCCGCGACCGGCTTGCGCTCCACGGGCGCGGCCAGTATTTGCGGCGGTGCGGTCCGCGCCGTCTCCGGCAGTGCTGCCGGCTGCGCCGGCCTGGCCTCGGCGGGTGGGTCCAGCAGGATGGTGTACTCGCGAAGCAGGCGGCCTGAATTCCAGTTGACTTCGATCAACAGGTCGAGAAAGGGGTCGGCGATCGGCACGCTGGAACTGACCCGAATGACCGGTTGACCGTTGCTGCGTTGATCGATAGTGAAGCGCAAGGACGCAAGTGCCGCGATGCGGTCGATGCGCGCTTGCCGGAAGGCATCGGCGCCGGCGAGGGTGGCGGTGATCCCGGGCAACTCATCCTTGTTGACGGACAGCAGTTCGATTTCGGCCTTGAGCGGTTGCCCTAATGCGGACTGGACACTGAGCTTGCCCAAACCCGCGGCGTCCACGCCTCCCGCAGCCAACAGCAACGCCCACAGCAACCCGCTGATTTTCATGGTTTTATGCATCTCTCCGCCCTTATGTCCGCTTACCCTTGTGCCGCAATGACGCGCCAAACGACCTGAACCCGAGCAACTTTCCGTGATGTGTCATGGGCTTAGGCGCTCTACTTGAAGGAATGCTCACGTTAGCATCGAATTTGTCGGCTTATCAATCCAATTTTCCACGACCGTCACGATCTGCGCGGCCTCCAGGCGCAGAGGATCGAAGACCAGCCAGAACTTGAGATGATTTTCCCGGGCCTGGATGCGGCCGACAAACACATCATCGCTGTCCGCCGCGTCGGTGGCCGGCGACGGGATGCCGGCGGGCAATTCGCTTTCCATCAGGGTGATGCCCTCGGCGCGGGTCAGGGCCTGGCGCAACTTCTCCAGTTCGATGCCGCGTTCGGCGCGAACATGCAGCATGACGGCGGCGCCAAAGAAGATCGGCGCCTGGATGCTGCTGTAGTCGACCGCGACCGCCCTGCCCAGGAGTCGCTCGGTGGCTTCGGCCAGAACGCTGTCATAAGCCTGGTCCGGCAACGGCATCAGATTGAAGGCAATCTGCAGCGGGAAGATCTCCGGATCCGGGCTATCCAGATTGAACAGGCCGCGGGTCTGGCTGGAGAGTTCATCGACGCCGACCTTGCCGGCCATTGCCACGGACAACGAGACGAAGGCATCGGCGCCTTGCAGGCCTGCCAGGGCATCGATCACCCCGAGCACCCGCGCCACGGCGACAGCGGGGGCCGGCTCGATGCCCGCGACGCCGACCACCGGCATGGCCGGCCGCACCGCGATTGCCTGGGCGGCCAGCATCTGGGCGGCGGCCGCGCGGGTCGCGACGACCAGGGCCTGGGTCCGGTTGAAGTCGAATTCGGCCTCGGTCATGCATGGCCAATCCTTGCCGGCGAAAGCGACGGTGGTTTCCACCTCGTTCAGTGTCAGTGGATACAGCTTGCCGACGGCGACTTCGCGTTCTTCCAGCAAACGCAGGACGGCTTCACCAAGGGGGTCGTCGGCGCCCAGGACGGCCAGGTCGAAATGGGAAGTTTGTTCGCTCACCCTCATGCTTCCAGCAGGATGCGCAGCATCCGGCGCAGCGGCTCGGCCGCGCCCCAGAGGAGCTGGTCACCAACTGTGAAGGCGGTCAGGTATTCCGGGCCCATGTTGAGTTTGCGCATGCGGCCGACCGGCACGGTGAGCGTGCCGGTGACGGCGGCGGGGGTCAGCTCGCGCATGGTGATCTCGCGGTCGTTGGGGATCACTTTCACCCAGTCGTTGTGCGCGGCGATGATGGCGTGGATGTCGTCCAGCGGCACATCGCGGGTCATCTTGATGGTCAGCGCCTGGGAATGGCAACGCATGGCGCCGACCCGCACGCAGAGACCGTCGATGGGAATCTGATTGTCGGAGCGACCGAGAATCTTGTTGGCCTCGACCTGCGCCTTCCACTCTTCCTTGGACTGGCCGGAGGCCAGGGCGACGTCGATCCAGGGGATCAGGTTGCCGGCCAGGGGAACCGGCCAGGCATCGAGCGGATAGCGATCGGAACGGATGTAATCGGCCACCTTCTTGTCGATTTCCAGAATCGCGGAAGCCGGGTCGGCCACCAGATCGGCCACTTCGCCGTGCACCGCGCCCATCTGCTTGATCAGTTCGCGCATGTTGCGCGCACCCGCCCCGGAGGCGGCCTGATAGGTCATGGGGGAAATCCACTCGATCAGGCCGGCGTCGAACAGGCCGCCGATGGCCATGAGCATCAGCGACACCGTGCAGTTGCCGCCGACATAAGTCTTCACGCCACCAGAGATGCCGTTCTTGATCACGTCCTTGTTGACCGGGTCGAGAATGATGATGGCCTCATCCTTCATGCGCAGGGCGGAAGCGGCGTCGATCCAGTAGCCGTTCCAGCCGGCCGCGCGCAGCTTCGGGTACACCTCCTTGGTGTAATCGCCGCCCTGGGCGGTGATGATGATGTCCATCGCCTTCAGTTCGTCGACGGACATCGCATCCTTCAGGGGCGGGACGTCCTTGCCAATTGACAGTCCCTTGCCGCCGACATTGGAGGTAGTGAAGAACACCGGATCGACAAGATCGAAATCCCGTTCTTCCATCATCCGGCCCATGAGCACCGAGCCCACCATGCCGCGCCAACCGATCAGACCTACTCGCTTCATTTCAATAACCTCGATTCAGGAATTCATTACATCGCGGCGACGACGGCATCGCCCATCGCCGAACAGGATACTTTGTTGCCGCCTTCGGTCCAGATATCGCCGGTGCGATAGCCCTGGGCGATGACCTTCTTCACCGCGTTTTCGATGCGGTCGGCCGTGGCCATGTCGGCGAAGGTGTAGCGGTACATCATCGCCACGGAAAGGATCGTCGCCAGCGGATTGGCGATGTCTTTTCCGGCGATGTCCGGGGCGGAGCCGTGGATCGGTTCGTACATGCCCTTGTTGTTCTCATCCAGAGAAGCCGAGGGCAGCATGCCGATGGAGCCGGACAACATGGAAGCCTGGTCGGACAGGATGTCGCCGAAGATGTTGCCGGTGACGATCACGTCGAACTGCTTCGGGTTCTTCACCAGCTGCATGGCGGCGTTGTCCACATACAGGGTGGACAGCTCGACTTCCGGATAATCCTTCGCCACCTCGGCCACCACGTCGCGCCACAGTTCCGAGCACTCCAGGACGTTGGCTTTTTCCACCGAGCACAAACGTTTGTCGCGCTTCATGGCGATGCCGAAGGCCACATGCGCCACCCGGCGCACTTCCGATTCGGAATAGATCATGGTGTTGAAGCCGACCCGCTCACCGTTCCTGATCTCAATGCCGCGCGGCTGGCCGAAATACACGTCGCCGGTCAGTTCCCGCACGATCATGATGTCCAGTCCCGCCACCACATCGGGTTTCAGCGAGGAGGCGCCGGCCAGTTCCGGATAGAGCAGCGCCGGGCGCAGGTTGGCGAACAGGTTGAGTTCCTTGCGGATGCGCAGCAGGCCGCGCTCCGGGCGCAACGGGCGATCCAGCTTGTCATACTGCGGCCCGCCGACGGCGCCGAGCAGCACGGCATCCGCCGTTTTCGACAGTTTCAGGGTCGATTCCGGCAGCGGATCACCCTCGGCGTCGTAACCGGCGCCGCCGATGTGGCCGTACTCCATCTCGATCTTGGCGCCGTCGCACTTCAACACGTCGAGCACCTTGACCGCTTGCGCGACGATTTCCTTACCGATGCCGTCACCCGGCAGAACCGCGAGTTTCATGATTTCTTCCTGTTTTCCATGCAGATAATGTCGCTGAATAAATGTAGTTACACCGCCTCGACCCGCAACCCGGCACGTATGGCCGCGTCCCGCTGCCGCTGATCGGCCGAGATGAAGACATCGGCTTGCAGGGCGACGGCGCTGCCGATGTGGATCGCGTCCATGCCACGCAATACATTGGCTTCCAGGCAGGAAACGGCTTGCGCCAATACCCGCGGGGTGAGATCGCAGATGGCGGCATCCTCGATGTCGGCGAGCAAGAGCGACTTCAGTTGCCGGTATTGGGTGTCGCTGATCTTTTCTTCCCGCTTGAGCCGGCAAAAAGCGGAGACGATCTCCGGCAGCGCGATACCGGAGAGGCCGATCTCCGTGGCCCGGTCACACCATTCCAGAACCGCATCAGTCCCGTCTTCGCTGACATAGCGCTTGACGAAGGCCGAGGTATCGAAAAACACACGCATTACCGTCCGGCCTCGCGCTCGTCGAGAATCATGCGACTGAGGGAAACGCCATCGAGAACCAGAGGTTGCGCGCGGCGGCGTTTCCAGGAAGGCAGGTCCGCAACGATTGGAACGATGTCGGCGATGGGTTTCCCATTCCGCAGCACACGAACGGACTCACCCATTTCGACGATGTCGAAATACTGCTTCGCATGGTTACGCACTTCGGTAAAGGTGGCTTGTTTCATGGCGACCTGATGATGTACAGATGGGTGCAATTGTAAATGCTCATACCCATGAAATGCGTGGGGGTCGTGGGAGCGTGCTGGGTGATATGAATCAGGCGAACAACCACGCCGCTTCCGCCTTGCGCCGTGACTCGTAGGCCTTGATCTGGTCCGTGTATTGCAGGGTCAGGGCGATGTCGTCGAGGCCGTTCAACAGGCGGTGTTTGCGCTCACCATCCACTTCAAAGGAGATCGCTTCGCCGGAGGGCGTGGTGACGGTCTGCGCGGCGAGGTCGATGGTGAGGCGGTAGCCTTCGCTCGCTTCGGTTTCCTTGAACAGGCGGTCGACGATGTCGGCGCTCAGGACGATGGGCAGGAGGCCGTTCTTGAAGCAGTTATTGAAGAAGATGTCGGCGTAGCTGGGGGCGATGATGGCGCGGAAACCGTAGTCTTCCAGTGCCCAGGGGGCGTGTTCGCGGCTGGAGCCGCAGCCGAAATTCTCGCGCGTGAGCAGGATCGAGGCGCCCTGGTAGCGCGCCTGGTTGAGCACGAAATCCGGGTTGATCGGGCGGTTGGCGCAATCGACGCCGGGCTCGCCGCGATCCAGATAGCGCCATTCGTCGAAGGCGTTGGGGCCGAAGCCGGAACGCTTGATCGACTTGAGGAATTGCTTGGGGATGATGGCGTCGGTATCGACGTTGGCGCGGTCGAGCGGCACGGCCAGGCCATGCAAGGTATTGAACGGGTTCATTTGTTGCCTGCTCTTTGAATGGCCTCTCCGGCCCTTTCGATATCCTGGCCGACGCCGCGCACGGTGTTGCAGCCGTACATGCTGTAGACGACGCCGATGGCGATGGCCAGCACGGCCAGTTTCACCGCGCCGATGATGATGAGTTTTTTCGGGGTCATTGCATCACCTCACGTATATCCACGAAATGGCCGAACACGGCGGCGGCGGCGGCCATCGCCGGCGACACCAGGTGGGTGCGCCCCCCCTGACCCTGGCGGCCCTCGAAGTTGCGATTGGAAGTCGAGGCGCAACGCTCGCCCGGCTCCAGGCGGTCGGCGTTCATCGCCAGGCACATGGAACAGCCGGGATCGCGCCATTCGAAGCCGGCGGCGACGAAGTCACGGTCCAGCCCCTCGGCCTCCGCCTGCGCCTTCACCAGGCCGGAGCCCGGCACCACCATCGCCAGCTTCACATTGGCGGCGACGCGGCGCCCCTGAGACACGGCCCAGCGCGCCACCACGGCGGCTTCGCGCAGGTCTTCGATGCGCGAATTGGTGCAGGAACCGATGAAGGCCTTGTCGATGGTGATTTCATTGATCGGCGTGCCGGCGGTGAGGCCCATGTAGGCCAGCGCCCGCTCCCAATCGGCCTTTTTGACGGCATTGGGGGCGTCAGCCGGGTTCGGCACCTTGTCTTCCACCGACAGCACCATTTCCGGCGAGGTTCCCCAGGTGACTTGCGGCTTGATTTCCGCCGCGTCCAGGTCCACCACCGCATCGAACGCCGCGCCTTCGTCGGAATGCAGGGTGCGCCAGTAGGCCACGGCGGCATCCCAGTCCGCGCCCTTCGGCGCCTGCGGCCGGCCCTCGACATAGCGAATCGTTTTCTCGTCGGCCGCCACCATTCCGGCACGGGCCCCGGCCTCGATGGCCATGTTGCACAGGGTCATGCGGCCTTCCATCGACAGGGCGCGGATGGCCTCGCCGCCGAACTCCACCGCGTAGCCGGTGCCGCCCGCCGTGCCGATCTTGCCGATGATGGCGAGCGCCACATCCTTGGCGGTCACGCCCGCCGGCAGGTCGCCGTCCACTTTCACCAGCATGGCCTTCGACTTCGATTGCCACAGGCATTGCGTCGCCAGCACATGCTCGACCTCGGAGGTGCCGATGCCGAAAGCCAGCGCGGCGAAAGCGCCGTGCGTGCTGGTATGCGAATCGCCGCACACCAGGGTGGTGCCCGGCAGGGTGAAGCCCTGTTCCGGGCCGATGACATGGACGATGCCCTGGCGCGGGTCGCTCATGCGGAATTCATTGAGGCCCAGTTCGGCGCAATTGGCGTCCAGGGTCTCCACCTGGGTGCGCGAGACCGGATCGACGATGCCGGCGGCGCGGGCGGTGGTCGGTACGTTGTGATCGGGCGTGGCCAGGATGGTATTCGCCCGCCACAATTTGCGCCCGGACAGCTTCAGGCCCTCGAAGGCCTGCGGGCTGGTCACTTCATGCACCAGATGGCGGTCGATGTAGAGCAACGCGGTGCCGTTGGCTTCCTGGTGGACGACGTGGGCGTCCCAGAGTTTGTCATAGAGGGTGCGGGCGGTCATGGCGAAGGCTGCGTAAGAAAGAGGCGGATTATTTCACGGCGCGGGGGGTGGACGGTAGGAGGCACCCGCTTGCGGCGCAAACCAGTCATGTCCGCCCCGTAGGAGCGTCCGCTCGCGGCGCGAACAGCCTACATGCCCAGCCGCACCAAGGCATATTCCATGCTGTCCGACAACGCCCGCCAGCTGGCGTCGATGATGTTGGCGTTGGCGCCGACCGTGGTCCACGCGGCCTCGCCACTCTGGAAATCGATGAGTACACGGGTGTTGGCGGCGGTGCCGGCGGTGCCGGACAGGATGCGGACCTTGTAGTCGGTCAGGTGCACCGTGCGCAGCACCGGGTAGGTGCCCACCAGGGCGTTCTGCAAGGCGGTGGCCAGCGCATTGACCGGGCCATTGCCCTCGGCGGCGGTGAATTGGACCGCGTCACCGACCCTGACCTTCACCGTCGCCTCGGCGAGCAGGCCGCGCCCGTGTCGACGCTCGGTGATGACGAAGTAGTCGAGCAGTTCGAAGGGACGGACGTAGGCCGGATCGAGGCGGTGGAACATCAGTTCGACACTGGCCTCGGCGGCTTCGAAGGTGAAGCCTTCGTGTTCCAGATGCTTGATCTGTCCCAGGACGTGCTGCGCCGCGTCGTTGTCGAGATCCAGCCCCAGGCGCCGCGCCTGCAACTGCAGATTGCCGCGGCCGGACAACTCCGAGGTCACCGAGCGCATCTCGTTGCCCACCCGCTCCGGGTCGATGTGCTGGTAGGTATCCGGCGATTTCAGGATCGCCGCAACGTGGATGCCACCCTTGTGGGCAAAGGCGGAATGGCCGGTATAAGGCTGGTGGTCGTCATGCTTCAGGTTGACCACCTCGGCAACGAAGCGCGACAGGCTGGTCAGCTCGCGCAGGCGTTCCTCCGGCAGGACCGCGTGCCCCATCTTCAATTGCAGGTTGGGCAGGATCGTGACCAGATCGGCGTTGCCGACCCGCTCGCCATAGCCGTTGACAGTGCCCTGCACCATCGTCGCCCCGGCGCGCACCGCTGCCAGCGAGTTGGCCACCGCGCAGCCGGTGTCGTTATGGCAATGCACCCCGATCTTCGCCTCGGGCAGGCGGGTCGCCACCTCGCGGGTGATGGCTTCGATTTCCCAGGGCAGTTTGCCGCCATTGGTCTCGCACAGCACCACCCAGTCGGCGCCCGCCTCCACCGCCGCGCGCAGGGTCGCCAGGGCATAGTCGGGATTGGCGAGGAAACCATCGTAGAAATGCTCGGCGTCGAACACCACTTCCCTGCCCCACCCCTTGATCCAGGTGACGCTGTCGCGAATCATCGCCAGGTTTTCAGCCGCGGTGGTCTTCAGCACGTGGCTGACGTGGTAATCCCAGGACTTGCCGACCAAAGTCACCGCCGGCGTGCCGGCCTCGATCAGGGCGCGCAGGTTGGCATCATCATCGCAGCCGGCGTTGGCATGGCGGGTGCGACCGAAGGCGGCCAGCCGCGCCGGCAGGTTCATGCGATTGGCGCGGGCGAAGAACTCGGCGTCCTTGGGATTGGAGCCGGGCCAGCCGCATTCGATGTAATGCATGCCGAAGGCCGCCAGGCGGTGGGCGATGGTCAGCTTGTCTTCGACGGAGAGGGAGATGTCTTCACGCTGCGAGCCGTCGCGCAGGGTGGTGTCATAGAGAAAGATCGAATTCATGGGTGGAACCGTAAGGAGGGAAGCATGGCGCCAATCACCCTCCCCAGGACCTGGCACCGGATGCCGAGGCTACCGCAAAGCCATCCGATCGAGAAGGCCGGTGTGAACCCTCACCCAAATGGACAACGCCCCGTTCGGGGCGTTGCATCCTGGACCACCGGTGTGGGCAGATGATGGATCAGAAACCGATGCGCAAGGCAAACCCGGTGTAGCCGCCATTCAAACGCGGATCATCGCTGCTGCCGGAGCCCAGGTCCGGCTTGAAGGTATGCAGGCCGAAGCCATTGTGCCGCGCGAGGTTCACCCCATTCCCGACGGCATAATCCAGACCGCCCAGAATGTCCTTGAGTGTCCCCAGCAAACCGCCTGGAAACGCGGCGACATCGCGGGTCTGATCGAACGGCAGGGCCGAGAACTGGCCGACCGACCACGCAGCGGCGTAATCATGGCCCATCTGGCCAGACCTGCTCCCCTTGGCATAAGCCGATGTACAGGCTCCCGCCACCATTGCAAAGCCCACCAAGGCCAACTGGCGTTTGATCTTGCGCTTCATCGCTCTCTCTCCTGCCGATGGATGCATAAACCACCTTTATGGTGCTGGTATAGCAGCCAGAGGCAAGAAGTGCGCGGAAAATTTCAATCCGGTGGACTGAAGGCATCGTCCGCCACGGCGATGCGCTCAGTGGATCATCTGGTTCATCTCGAAGATGGGCATCAGGATCGCCAGCACGATGAGCAGGACGACACCGCCCATCACCAGAATCAGCACCGGCTCCAGCAAGGCGGTGAGCGAAAGCACGCGGGTGTCGAGTTCCTGGGTCTGCTGACTGGCGATGCGGTCGAGCATTTCCGGGAGACGGCCGCTCTTTTCGCCGCTGGCGACCAGATGCGTCATCACCGGCGGGAACATGCCGGTGGCCGCGATGGCCCGGCTCATGCTGCCGCCCTCACGCACCCGCTTGAAGATCTCGTCCACGGCGGCGCGCATGGGCAGGTTGCCGACCACGCCGGCGGCTGCCTGCAACGCGGCGAGCAGGGGCACGCCGCTGCCGGAGAGGATGGCCAGGGTGCTGGTCAGGCGCGCGGTATTGACGGTACGGGTGAGGCGGCCGATCAGCGGCAGGCGCAGCAGGGTAAGGTGCCAGCGACGGCGGAAGGCCTCGCCGCGCAGGGCGCGCTGGAACAGGAACACGGCGACGGCCAGCGCGCCCAGGAGATAGATGCCGTAACCACGCAGCAGGTCGGAGAGGCTGATCAGGACGCGGGTCAGCAGCGGCAGGGTCTGGTGCGAGTTCTCGAACACCGCCACCACCTGTGGCACCACATAGGTCAGCAGGCCGGTCACCACCAGGATGGAGACGGTGGTCACCAGCGCGGGATAGATGAAGGCCAGGCTGACCCGGCGATGCAGGGCATTGCGCGCTTCGATGTAGTCCGCCAGCCGTTCCAGCACCGCGCCGAGTTTTCCGGAATCCTCGCCGGAGGCGACGATGGTGCGATACAGCTCGGAGAACACGGCGGGGTAGCGCGCCATCGCCCGCGACAGCGAAGCCCCGCCCAGCACCTCGCCGCGCACTCCGGCAAGCACCCGCTGGGTGGCGACGGATTCGGATTGTTCGATGCAGGCGGAGAGGGACTCCTCCATGGTCAGGCCGGCCGCCAGCAGCGTCGCCATCTGGCGTGTCGCCAGGGCCAGGTCGGCGGTGGAGAGACCACGTTCGCGGAACCGGTGCTTGCGCTTTTTCTCCACGCTCTCCAGCAAGACCTCGACCTGGGTCGGGATCAGGCCGCGCTCGCGCAGCTTCGCCCGCGCCTGGCGCGGGGTATCGGCCTCCAGTACCCCGCTTTCGCGGCGCCCGGCATTGTCTATGGCTTCAAAGCGAAATCCGGCCATGATCGTGATCGTTAGCGCAGTGATCGGCCAGAGGCCGGAAATGGGGGCAACAAAACACACGTCACCTGTAGCGCCGGCGTTTCGACGGCGTCCTTGGCAAACGCCGGCGGGGCGCCGGCGCTACATGCCCTCATGCCCTGGCCACCCGCATCACTTCTTCCAGCGTGGTTTCCCCCGCCGCCACCCAGCGCAAACCGTCATCGTAGAGGCTGATCCAGCCGCTGCCGGAGGCAATCTCGCGCAACGCGGCCTCGCTGGCGCCGTCATGGATGAGGCGACGGACAGCGTCGGTGAGGGTGAACAGTTCGTAGACACCGGTGCGACCGCGGTAGCCGGTCTGGTTGCACTCCGGACAGCCGACCGCGTGCATCACCTGTTCCACGGCGTAGCCCGACAGCGCGGCCTGCTCCATGGCATCGGCCGGCGCGGGGCGCTTGCAGGCGGGACAGAGGCGGCGCACCAGGCGCTGGCCGAGCACGCCGATCAGGCTGGTCGCCAGCAGATAGGGTTCCACCCCCATGTCGGCCAGGCGGGTCACCGCGCCAAGGGCATCATTGGTATGCAGGGTGGCCAGCACCAGATGGCCGGTGAGCGAGGCCTGCACCGCGATCTGCGCGGTTTCCAGGTCACGCACCTCGCCGATCATCACCACGTCCGGGTCCTGCCGCAGGATCGCGCGCAGGGCGCGGGCGAAGGTGAGTTCGATGCGAGGGTTGACGTGGGTCTGGCTGATCTGGTCGAGGTCGTATTCGATCGGATCCTCCACCGTCATGATGTTGAGCCGGGAGGCATCCAGCCGCGACAGGGCGGCGTACAGCGTGGTGGTCTTGCCGGAACCGGTGGGCCCGGTGACCAGGATGATGCCGTGCGGCGCCCGGATCAGGCTGTCCAGCGCCGCCAGGGTCGACGGATTCATTCCCAGCGCCTCCAGTTCCAGGCGACCGTGCTGCTTGTCGAGCAGGCGCAACACCACCCGCTCGCCGTGGCCGGTGGGCAGGGTGGATACCCGCACGTCGACGGCGCGCCCGGCCACCCGCAGCGAGATGCGGCCATCCTGGGGCAGGCGTTTCTCGGCGATGTCGAGGCTGGCCATGACCTTGATGCGGGAGACCAGCGCCGCGTGCAGCGCGCGCGGCGGCGCCATCACGTCGCGCAGGACGCCATCGACCCGATAGCGGATCACCGAGCGGTTCTCGTAGGCTTCCAGGTGGATGTCGGAGGCCCCTTCGCGCAGCGCCTGGGCGAGCAGCGCATTGATCAGGCGGATGATCGGCGCGTCGTCTTCCGACTCGAGCAGATCGCCCACCGCCGGGATGTCCTGGGCCAGGGCGGAGAGATCGATCTCCTGCTCCAGGTCGTCCATGATCTGCGCGGCGTGACCTTCCTCGCGCGCGTAGGCCTGGGCCAGGCGGGATTCGAATTCGTCCGTGGCGAGCATGACCGGCAGCAGCGGCGCCGCCAGGATCCGGCGCGCCTCGGACAGCGCCGCCACGCTGGCGCCCTGGCGCACCCAGACCTCGATGGCATCCCCGACCTGACGGGCGGCAACGATGCCCTGGCCGCGCGCGGCATGGTAGGGAATGCGCCGGACGACGGCGGGATCGATGATCGACATCGGCGCTTACTCGGGCCAGACCGTGAAAGAGGAGGCCGGAGCGGGAGCGGGGACGGCCTGCTTCTGGGCATTCTTCGGTTGCACGGTGAGCACGCTATCCAGTTTCAGATCAGGCAGCTTCTCTGGGGAAATGTCCGGCATCAGCCAGCGCTTGGGCGCGGGATAGGCGCCATAGACGTTGCGTATGTATTCGTAACGACCTTGTGTCAGATCGGACATCGACTCCGGCGTGCGTACCACGACCGGACGCAGGAACACCATCAGATTGGTCTTGGTGCGCTTGCGGGTTTCACTGCGGAACAGAGCCCCCAGCAAGGGGAGGTCACCCAGACCGGGCACCTTGTCGACACTATTCTGGACATCGTCCTGAATCAGTCCACCCAGCACGATGGCTTCACCATCTCCGACCAGCACGGTGGTTTCGATGGATCGCTTGTTGGTGATGATGCCTGCGGAGTTGCTGGAATCCCGGACACTGGAGACTTCCTGCAAGATTTGCAGCTTGATGGTTCCGCCTTCCGAAACCTGCGGCTTCACCTTCAGGGTCAGGCCCACGTCCTTGCGTTCGATGGTCTGGAACGGATTCACCGCCGCCGCGGCGCCGCCCGCCGACGCTTGCGCATAACTGCCGGTGATGAATGGCACATTCTGGCCAATCACGATTTTCGCTTCTTCGTTATCCAGCGTCAGCAGATTCGGGGTCGACAATACGTTTGCATCTGAATCGGATTGCAGCGCCCGCGCCAGGGCCGTCATCCCGGTGATGGTCTGGCCGCCAACGGTAATCCGCTGCAACAAGCCCACGGACAGGCCCGGCGCGGGCAACACGGCGCGGCTGTTCAGACTCAACAGATTCTTCCCGGCGGCGGAAGCGGCGTCGTTGAACACCGAACCGGCAACCAGCGCGGTACCGCCGCCCTCCGCGATCGGCGTCATCCACTGCACACCGAGATCCGCCACCTTGTCGCTGGTGACTTCCACGATCAGGGCCTCGATGAAAATCTGCGCGCGCTGCGCATCCAGTTTGTCGACCACCGCGCGCAGACTGTTGTAGAGATGATCGGGCGCGCTGATCACCAGGGAATTGCTCGCGGCATCGGCCAGAATCGTCACGCCGGTACCGCTGCTCGCCGCCGGTGTCGCCGGCGTGGCGCCCGTGGCTGCCGCCGATCCGGCGGCCATCGCGCGCAGGGTCTCCGCCAGTTTGGTCGCATCGGCATTGCGCAGATGCACCACCTGCAGGTTGCTCATGCCGGCGGAAGGCGTATCGAGTTGCGCCACCATCGCGCGCAGGGTGTCCAGCTTGCCCTGGTTGTCGGTTCGCACCATCAGGCTGTTGCTGCGGCCATCGGCGGCGATCATCATGGAAGTCCCGGCCGCCGCGCCGGCCGGCTCGGCGAACAGGCGGGTCAACTGCTGGGCCAGTTCGATCGCGGAGAGGTGTTGCACCTTGATGATGTTGAATTCGGCGTCGTTCGGCTTGTCGATCGCCTCGATGATTTGCGAGATACGCTTGAGGTTATCCGCGTAATCGGTGATCACCAGGGTATTGGAGCCGGGATAGGCCGACACCGCGTTGTTCGGCGCGATCAGCGGCCGCAGGACGCCCACCAGCTGCACCGCCGTGGCGTACTGCAGGGGATAGACCTGGGTCACCACCTGATCGCCCCCCTTCTTCACCACCTTGCCATAGGTATCGCTAAAGTGCTGCTTGGCATCCGCCTCCGGCACGATCTTGACCAGATCCTTTCCTTCCACCGCCGTGAAGCCCTGCATGCGCAGCGAGGAAATCAGGATCTGATAGGCCAGGTCCGCGCTCACCGGCTTCACCGAGGCGATGCTGATCGTCCCCTTCACGCGCGGGTCGAGCAGGAAGTTCTTGCCGGTGATCTGCCCCATCGCACGCACCACGGAATCGATCTCCGCGTTGACGAAATTGAGCATCACCGGGCCGGTCGCCGACATTGCTGGCGCCGCCAGGCAGAACAACGAGAGACAGGCAACTACCATGCCTCGTTTCGATGAGATCCGTCGCGTCATGGTGTTACCCGTATGTTGATATTCATATTGCCGCCCGCTCGCAGGACATCCACGCTCACCCTCTCGCTTTTCACTAGCTGCTCATAGAGCCGAACCATATCGCCCATGCCGGACAGCGACTTCCCGTTGATTCCGTTCACCACATCGCCGACGCGCAGCCCCAGTTTTTCCGGGAGACCGCCAGCCGGGCTGTTCTCCAGCACCAATCCGCCACGCGGATGCCGGCCGAAACGCCCCAGCAGCGCCAGCTGATCCGCGCTGCGCAACGATTTCAACAACTGCGCGCGGGAAAAACCGTACAGCCTGGGGCCCAGTTCTTTCACCTCGACCCGCAGGCCAGCCGGCTCGGCCACGGCGCCAGCCTGCGCCGCCACCATGGTCGCCGGCATGCGCGCGACCTCGATCTGGCCGCCACGCTGGATTTCCACGCGATCCGGGTAGACCTGATGCAGCACCATGCCGGGCATGAACTCATTCCCCTGCAGCGCCGACAAGGTGTGGCCATCGACCACCAGAACGGCGAATCCGGAGCGGCCGTCGCGCGCCGCATAGATACCCTGCACGCTGATATTGGAGGTAGCGGCCACGGGTTCCTGGCCTGGCGCCGTGGCTCCCACCAGGCCGCCGAACAGGCGGAAGGCCACCACCTTCTCGGCGAGCAACTTGCCGAGGACCGGAGGCGTGGCGGCCGCGGCCGTGTCGGACGGGCGCGGCGTCACGAACACCCAGGTCCAGTACGCCAGCGTCCAGGCCAGCACCACCAGGGCGAGGAACAGGGCGATGGACGGCAAGCGGGTCAGCACGGCAGGGCGGGCAATCAAAGGAATAAGCACCTGTTGTAAACGACGGGACGAGTGTTTCCGGCAACCACCCCCAGCGCCGATCGTCGTCCCATGGCGTCAAGGGTGAAATACGAAAACGCCTGGCAGGTTAACCCAAGAACGTTGCCGCCGAAACCCGGGTGCGGACGCTCATGGTGGAACCCTCCATAGGGGAAGGTGCACTGACTCGATAGAACGAGTGTGCTATCCAGCATTTATCGGACTGGCGTATGGTTGTACCATCCGCAAAAGTCACAGTAACCGACCATCCCGCTGTTCCAGGTGGCGCTTGATGGTTCTGTCCCTTTCCCCACTTTCGACGAAGGAACAATCAATGAAAACCTCACGTTGGATCATGCTGACCATGCGACTGGGGCTGGCACTGCTCATCGCCGGGCTGGCGGGTTGTGGCGGTGGTGGTGGTGGTGGCTCAACGCCCGCCACGGTCGTCAGTGCGCCCGAGCAGGTCACCGTCGATGGCGGCCGCGCCCGGATCACCGTGACCTGGTCGGGCGTCAGTGGCGCCACCAGCTACAACATCTATTATTCCGCCACCACGCCTGTGAACCCGGCCACCGCGAGCAAGGTCGCCGGCGTCGGCAGCCCGCAGACCATCCGCGACCTGACCAACGGCACCCGCTATTACGCGGTGGTCACCGCCGTCGGCGCGGGTGGTGAAAGTGCGGTGTCCAAGGAGATATCGGCGGTTGCCGCCGACCCTGCCCCCCCCATGGCTCCCCTCAACATTCATGCCGATGCAGGCAACGGCCAGATGACCGTGAGCTGGGATGCGGCCGATGGCGCCACTTCCTACAACCTCTACTACGGCACCAGCGCCGCCGTCACCAAGACCAGCGGCACGAAAATCACTGGCGTCACCAGCCCGCTCGTCGTGTCACCGCTCACCAGCGGCACCCGCTACTACGCCATCGTCACCGCGGTGAACGCGGTTGGAGAAAGCGCGGATTCGTTCCATACCAGCGCCACCCCGTCCGCCTCGCCGCCGCCGGTCGCGCCCACCAACCTGCAAGCGGCACTCTCCCCGACCGACCCGACCAAGGTCGTGCTGACCTGGACCGCCGCCGCCGGCGCCACCAGTTACAACCTTTATTACGGCAGTTCCTGGGGCGTCACCAAGACCACGGGCACGGCGGTGAACAACATCACCAGCCCGCATACGATGTCCACGCCGCCGCTGACCCTGAACAAAGCGACCTTCTTTGTGGTGACGGCGAGCAATGCGTCAGGCCAGAGCAGCGAATCCAGCCAGGTGTCCGCCACCCCGCGTGCCAGCGCACTCGTCGCCGCCAATGCCCGCATGGTCGGCATCCCGGCCGGCAGTTTCCTGTTCGGCGACAGCAACGATGGCATCGCTTATGCGCTGCCGGTCAAGTCCATCAATGTCAGCGCGTTTCGCATCGATCGTTACGAGACCACCTACAGCCTGTGGAAGACAGTCTACGACTGGGCCGTCCTGAACGGCTACGCCTTCGACAACGCCGGCCAGAACGGCTCGGAAGTCACCGGCAGCGACATGCCGGTGACCCGCGTGAGCTGGTATGACGTCGTCAAATGGCTCAATGCGCGCTCGGAAATGGAAGGGCTCGCACCGGCCTACTACACCGATGCCGGACACACCACGGTCTATCGCAGCGGCCGGGTGGACGTGCAGAACACCATGGTCGACTGGACCGGAACAGGTTATCGGCTGCCGACCGAAGCCGAGTGGGAAAAAGCCGCGCGCGGCGGCCTGGCGGCCAAGCGCTACCCCTGGGGCGACGACCCGGCGGACCCGACGCTGGTTTCGAGCGCGCAAGCCAACTACACCGCCGGCCGGACCATCAGCGTCGGCTTGCTGCCGCCCAACGGCTACGGCCTCTATGACATGGCCGGGAACGTCTGGGAATGGACCTGGAACTGGTGGGTCGCCGACTACAACGACGCCAGCGTCACTGCCAGCGACCCGCGGGGGCCAAACGCACCGCTGGACATGCTGAACAACTACGTCCGTGTCAGACGCGGCGGCGGCATCGCCTATGGCCCGTATTTCTTGCGCAACGCCGAACGTGTTGGTCGGGCGGCAACATATACTGCACCCTACTTCGGTTTCCGCGCCGTACGCAGCGGCTTATGAATTCAGGAAATGCCTTTTGGCAGGGCGTGGCAACGTGCATTTTCGACCTGCGTTGCTACATTGAGTCTATGGGGACATTCCCATCTTTTGATTGGAGATAGCCATGAAACGGAAATGGTGGCAAAGCATCCTGGCCTTCCTGGCCTTGATGATGTTGGCAACCGCGCCAGTTAGCGCGGTGACGGATGGGGAGATCGCCTCACTGATGGCGGGTGGCCAGAAATACCTGCTGGATAGTTTCGTTGTGAAACCAAGTGACTCAACCATGGGTTACTGGACGTCCTCGGGCGGTGGCAACCCATCCCAACCGGATACCGCCGCTGCGGTCGCCGCACTGATCGAAACCGGCAAATACAGTGACCCGGCCTACGCTGCCATCATCGACAAGGCGGTCAAATACCTGCTGAGCAATGTCCAGTCCAATGGTGGCATCTACGCGAGCAGCTATGAGGCCACCTATCAGACGGGCTTGAGCCTGGTCGCGTTGAGCCTGTATGGGCATCAGACCACGCAGAACGCCGCGTTCGGCACGGTAATCCAGAATGCGCTGAATTACTTCAGCAACAACCAGAGCACGGATGGTGGCTGGACCTACACGCCCAGTTCCTCCTCCACTTCCAGCGACATGTCCAACACGCAGTTCGCGGTGATGGGCCTGTACTATGGCTCCAGCTACCTGAACATTCCGATCAACGCCGATACGGCGGGCACCTGGGCCAACAAGCTCTACAACGCCATCACCTTTGATGACGCGACCCATACGCCCTATCAGTATGCGGACGGCCACTGCGGCTACTCGCACGGCGTGAACTACGTCGGTGAATACACCAACGAGACCATGACCGGCGCCTGCCTCTGGAGTCTGGCCATGATCGGCAAGGGCGGCAGCGCGGCAGCCCAGAAAGCCATCGCCTGGTTCGCCAACAACTATCGCTGGACGCTGAACCAGCGCGACTACTACTTCGTCTATGCCATGTCGAAAGCCCTGGCCGGTACCGTGGGCGCCAACAACTCGATCGGCACGGCGCCGAATACCCACGACTGGCTTAGCGACCTCAAGCAGACCCTGTTCGACCAAAAGGTCGCGGGCGCGGCTGGCACGAATCACTTCTACTGGACGGACCAGAACTGGTTGTCTTCGTATCCTCCGCTGACGGTGTCGTTCAACCTGATGGCCCTGGTGTTCGCCGACCCGAATACGGCAAGTCCCTCGAAGCTGTTGCCTGAAGAACCGGGCACCGACGTCCCTGCGCTCAACCAGGGCTTGGTCCGGCTCGAAACGACGGGCGGCGTCACCATCTCGGCACCGGATCGCGGCAATATCGCGGCGGGTACGAAGGATACCGGCGTTGAACTCCCGGTCGGCTCGTTCGACTTCACCCTCAATGGCCTGACCACTGCGACCACGGTATTGCGGATCACCCCGCCCGCGGGCTCGCTCGACAAGACCAACCCGGCTGGCTTCCTCAACGCCGACGGCACCATCAAGGCCGGCCTGACCTGGTTCAAACTGGTGGGCGGCGCCTGGAAAGGCCTGCCGAGCGTGCCGATCTCGCTGGGCCCGGTGGGTGGTCCCTACACCTACATCGAAGTGACCCTGACCGACAACGGCCCGGAAGACACCAATCCGGCAGTCGGTGTGATCACTGACCCGGGTGCGCCTGGCGTCGGCTATACCGCTCCGACCGGCACGAGTACAGGTGCGGGTGGCGGCAGCTGCTTCATCGCCACCGCCGCCTACGGCAGCTACATGGCCCCGGATGTGATGGTGCTGCGTCAGTTCCGCGATCAATACCTGCTGACCAACGGCTTCGGCCGGATGCTGGTAGAAACCTATTATGCGGTTTCGCCTCCCATCGCCCACTTCATCGCCCAGAATGAAGCCCTGCGCAGCGCCACCCGCGCGGCTTTGGCGCCGATCGTCTTCACGGTGAAGTATCCGTGGGCTTCGCTGGCCATCACCTTGCTGGCCGCTCTCGCCGGGCTGTTCCTGGTACGCCGCCGCAGCGCGATGCTCTGATCCGCTGCAGTACGAGCCTGGCTTGAACAACGCCCCCGCAAGGGGGCGTTTTCTATTGGCGCGTCGCGCCCTTGCGCGATGATGTCGACGGGAATGTTCTTTCTGTATTCTCCCGAAACCAGCGAGGCAGCAGGACGCCTCGAAAAACCCGTCTCACCACAGAATGCCGGTGTCCAGGTTGTCCATGAATATGGATTCCGGCCGCGGATAGTGGCACCTCGGGGTGGCGTCCTTTCGCCGGAATGACAGCGCAGAAGTTCGTACAGGTACCCAGCAGTTTGTCGCTGTACAGGCGCGTTCGCTTGCAGCGAGATACGTTGCGGATCGCGCCGCAAGCGGACGCGCCTGCGCCAGACCCACCATCACCTCGCGATAGCCCACAGGACACCACGCATAACCCGTCACACCGACGAATTCCGGTGTCCAGGTTGTTGATTTCACTGGATTCCGGAACAAGCCGGAATCCAGTGAAATCAGAGGTATTTCGAGGTCGCCCTCAGTGTGCTTCCAGATTGAGCACCCAGGCGCCGGTGGCGTCCGCCCTGCCGATCATGTTCAGCACCGGTGTGTAGAGATTGCGGCGATCGTCCTGCGGGGGAACGAGGACCAGCCGCCCATTCATGCCCTTGCCGGGGTAATACTCGCCATCGCCATTGATCGCGACCGCGCCTTGCAGGGTCTGGACGGTGATATGGGCGCGCCTGCCATCCGGGTCGGCACGCAGGAGCGCGCTGTAGTCGCCCAGGGGCGCGGCAACGAGGTCGCTGCGGGCGCCGCGCCAGTCGGCTTTCGCTTCACCATGGATGCGATTGCCCGACAGATGCAGGTTCGCGATATCCAGCACCAGCTTGCCCTGGGGTTGCAGCAGGCTCAGCGCGCGCGTGGCGAAGCCGAGAACGGGCGCGTCAAGCTCGCCCCGGACATCGCGCAGATGCACGCCGTCACCACCGTAACGCAACGATCCCTTCAGCATTCTGGAGGCCTGGCCAAGCTCGAGGGCGAAACCCAGACCGCCGTGTAGCAACTCACCTGGCTGCCATCTCCAGCGCAGCCGGCCCAGGTCCAGGGTATCCATGCCCGAATTCCAGGTCACCCGGCCGACCGAGCCATGCCAGAGATCGCCCTCGACCTGATGCAACTGGACCGGGCTGTCCGCCGGTAAACGGCCCGCCACCCAGACTGCGGGCATCTGGACCACCAGGAACAGGAGATAAAGCAGCACACCGCCGAGGATCAACTTGTAGCGCACGCGTGGCGTCCGGGTGCCTGGATTCGGGTTCATGGTGCGCTCCTCGACAACGTGGCCCGGGCGCGAACCAGACCGGCAACGGGCAATCCCTCGACCTTGCATTCGCTCAAGGCAACGCCTTGCACCCCGAGTTCGCCAACCCAGCGCAGCCAGGCCTCGAAGGCCACACCGTCCATGTTGACGACCAGGCGGTCGCTCCCCCGCGCACTCACCTCACCCAGTTTGTCCACCAGCTGGAATCGCGAGGCCGCCAGGCGCGCCGTGGCTTCGAGCGTCTGCGCGCTGCGGATCGGCGCCAGCCCGCGCAGGCGTTTGACATCCTCGCTGTCGGCACGCAATTGCGCGAGATCGACACGCAGTTGCGCGACGCGGTCACGCAGTCGCACGCGCTCGCCGGTGAGTGGCTGCCAAAGGTAGAAGTACAGCCCGATCGGCAACAGCACCAGCAGACCGATCAGGATCAGGTTGCGCTCACGCGTGGCGAGGTTGGCCCAGGCATCGCCCAGCCGGGCAGGCATGCGGATCGTCATGGCCGGCTCCGTTCGATCACGATGTTGTGGCCGCTTCCTTCGCCGCCCGCGTCGGCCACCTGGTAGCCCTTGCTGGCGAGCACGGCGCGCAGACCGTCGAGGTCCGTGGCGGTGGGTTGCACCAGGGTGAGCCGGCCGTCCTCGTAGTTCAGGCCGGCCACCCCGCCCACCTGGCCGGAGGTCGCATTGAGAACATGGAGAAAGTCACCGGGTTCGATAAAGCCACGCGCGCGCCGCAGCTCGGCCTGTTGCCTTTGCATCTGCAGGACCGGATCGACGATGGCCTGGGTTTGCGGAAAGGTGTCCTTGAACACCTGGTTCATCTCGGCTCGCAAGTGCTTGTTCTCCCAGGACAACCTCGCCCAGTCGACGACCGTGCCGAGGAGATGCACGCCCAGCGCGGCGGCGACCAGGCCGGCGGCAAGCCGATAACGGCTGAGGTTGGCGCCGCTGGAAAGCCGGGCGAGCCAGCCGCCGCGTTGCCGCGCGTAGTCGCCCTGGAGCAGATTGATGGCGGGAGGATGCGGATCGGGCTGGAGCCGTTGCAGGAGAACGGGGCAATCGAGCACGCGGCTCCAGGCGTCGGCATCCACTTCCAGCCCGCTTTCCAGCGTGATCGCACTGGGCGCGGCCTCGTGCCGACGCGCTTCCACGAGTGCCAGTTGCAGCGCCAGTGGCGGCGAGTTGGCGTCACCGTCGTCCAGCGCGAAACCGGCGCAGGGGCCACTGCGGACAAAGCCCTCATGGCCATTCCAGCGCGCGCTCCATTGCCCCGGAACATCCTCGCCACGCCAGAGCAGGTTTTCCGGAATCGCGCCGACCGCCACGATGCCATGCTTCCGGCACAATGCCAGCACCCGATCCAGCCAGGCGATTTCCACCACGGCGACGGGATACACATCATCCATCCCGACCTTGCCAAGGGCGACATGGGCGTTGGCCGGATCGAGCATCAGCCGGTCTTCCAGCGCATTGCCCAGGGCGCCGTGCAACTGGCGCAGGGCCTGCCGGGAAATCTTGATGTCGCTGAGCAGGACCCGGCCTGCGGGCAGTGCCAGCCAGACTTCGTCGGCGCCGGGAAGTTCAGCCGCCCCAGCGGCCTCGCCTTGATCGGGACTGCCGCCCGGCAGTCGCCAGATGATGCGATCCAGGCTCTCGGGCAGGGGGTCGGGGAGCGAGATGAAGAGTCTTTTCACGTCAGGTCTCGTAGAGGCGGCGCTACAGGAAAGCCTGTCTCGGCAAAGGCGCGATCCGGGTTCAAAGTTGTTTCAGCCATAACAGCAGCGGCCAATTCTGCCCTTGCCGTTGATAAAGCGCCAAATAGCGCTGCTTTACCCGGCCAAATTCGGCGCTCAGGTCGACCAGGAAATAATCGCTGGCGACAGTCAGCAGGCGCTCCTGAAAGCCGAGTGCTTGCGCGGCGGTGAGCTTGCCATGGAAATCGGCCAGGGACTCGCTGCCATTGCCCCGCTTTTCCACCAGCTGACGGGCATCCTCCAGGGTCAGTCCGGGGATGACGGCGGCCAGCACCTCGGGTCCGGCGGTATTGACGTTGACCGGCGTGGGCAGAGGCAGAACACAGACATAGGGGGCAAGCCTGTCGATGGTCGCCTGATCGTAGCCGCGCACCAGAGCCAGCTCGGACAGGTCGACCAGGGCACGGTTGGCGGGGTAATACGGGCTCGGCCTGGCCAGGTAATAGGCATCCTCGGCGCCGTCGGCGCCATACGGCAAGGCATCCGGGTCGATCCAGTCGACCAGGGCGTCAACCAGGGTGGCGGGCAAATCCAGCTGGGCGAGCAGGCGCTGATAGACGGCGATGTCCGCCCCGCTGACCTGGTTGTTGCGAACCAGATTATTGAGGTTGAACCGCGCCTGCTGGTCGCTGATGCCGCCATCGACGCGACCGCGCTCGACCGGCAGGGCGACATGTTGCGCCCAGGGCTCGCCGAGATGGTCGACCGCATTCTTGCGCCGATCCTCATTGAGGATGGCGCCAGCCCAATCGATGCCGGCACGTACCACCGCCTCGCCCTGCGAGGCATCGCGCAGGTTCTCCACCTGCCGGGTCCAGACCTGCTGGCGCCAGGCGACGAAACTCGCCACCGTGGTGGCCATGGCGACGATGAGAATGACGGTGATCAGCGCGATGCCGCGGCTGCGGTCAGTAGGCATACCAGCGGGTCAGCACTTCACCCGACTCCAGTTTCAGGGTCACTTTCACCGCGCTTGGCTGCCGCATGCTGGCGTTGGGAGGCCAGCGCGTATTCCAGAGGCCGGCCAGGTCACGGTAGGAAAACTCCAGCGCCGAGACATGATCGAGCAGCACGGCGATATCCGGCGTCGCGCGCGGGCCGCTGTCGACCATGGGCCAGCGCAACCACTCGATCTTGCCGTCGCGCAGCCGGTAGGCCACCCGCTCCGGCGGCAGGTTGCCGGCATCGGCCGGGCCCAGGCGGGTGAATTCCAGTTGCGCCGCATACTCGCCGGTGACGGTCGGCTCGCCCAGGAAGGCGGGCTGCGGCGTACCGCCGCGCAGGCGCGCGGGACGCTCCACGAAAGCGCTGAGGTCACGCCCCAGCCGGGTCCAGAACAAGGCCACCGCGCGCCACTGGCGATTTTCGTCATCCAGCCGCGCACGCGCCTTGAGTACCGCGTCGAGCCCGGCATAGGCCGCCATGCCCAGAAGCGCGAAGAGGGCCATCGCGACCAGGACTTCCAGCAGGGTGAAGCCAGCATGGCGTGATGCCCGGGAGTGCGTCATCGATTCACCAGATAGCCGACCAGGATGGCCAGTGCGTGCTGGCCCCCGGCGACGGCGGCGACGCGGATTTCCACACGCTCGACATAAGGGTTGGGGGTGGTGCCGACCTCGCTGGTCCAGTGGAAGGTGATGCCGGCCTGGGTTTCCGTGCCGCTGGTCTCGCCGGTGGGCGGCAGCTGGCGGGTGGCGCGCAGTTCAGCCAGACGATTGTCCGCCACCCAGCTCGCCAGCAGACGCTGCTTGAGTTCAAAGGCATTGTCCATCGAGGCCATGACCGAGCGCTGCACGGCCGCCAGCGCGATCGCCAGGATGGCCAGCGCCACCAGCATTTCGATCAGGGTGAAACCCGGGACGGGCGCCGCGCGCAACCTCATTCGCCGGCCCCCTGATCAAGATCGTCCTCGACCCGGAGATTGCCGATGGCATCGGAGACCACCACCACCCGCAGATCATCGAGCGCCAGCACCACCGAAAACGGCGTATGGATGCCCGAGGGCGAGAACACGATCCGTTCCGGCGGAGTTGCCGAGAGTGACAACACGCGCTTGCGCGCCCGGACTTCGGCGATGCGGATGTCCTCCCGCATCTTGCGGGCGGCAAACAATTCGTCGCCGGGGCGAGGGCGCCAGGCGAGTTCGGGGCCCTCGTCGCGCTCCCAGAAGGCATAGCCGTCCTCGTTGAACGACACCGCCAGCGGTCTGGCGCTGGTCACGGCCTCGTCGGCGAGGGCGGTGAGCAGAGCGGCCAGGCGCTCACCCTCGGTGCGCAAGCGGCGGGCATCATCGGAAAACAGGTTGAGCTGGAGGGTGGCGACCACGATGCCGATCACCACCAGCACCACCAGGAGTTCGATCAGGGTGAAGCCGCGCGCGGCACGGCACGACGGCACGGCGCGAAGCGGCGCAGGCAACGGCCTCGACTCGATCGACACGACCCGGTTCAAGGTGCGCTACAGGCTCCAGGAACCGATATCGGCACCATCGCCCTCACCACCCGATTCCCGATCCGAGCCAAAGGAAAACACATCGATTTCGCCATGGACACCCGGACTGAGATACTGGTAGGGCGAACCCCAGGGGTCTTTCGGCAGGCGATCGAGATAGCCGCCGCCCTTCCAGTTGGGCGGTACCGGTTCGGCGCTGGGGCGGGTGACCAGGGCGTTGAGGCCCTGTTCGGTGGTGGGGTAGCGGAAGTTGTCCAGGCGGTAGAGCTTCAACGCCTGCAACAAGGAGGAGATGTCCTGCTTCGCGGCGACCTGGCGGGCCTCGTCCGGACGGCTCATCACCTTGGGCACGACCAGGGCGGCGAGGACACCGAGGATGACGACGACAATCATGATTTCCAGCAACGTGAAGCCGCCGGACCGCAGAGGAGTGGAGCGCATGGTGCTGTATTCCCGAAGTGTTGGAGAAAGCACGTCGATTCTATCCCGCTACCATGGTTTTTTCGCGGCGGTCCAGCCAGAGGAAGGCGATGACCGCCATGACGGCGCACAGCGAAGCGATCGAGAAAGTTTCGCCAGCCCCGAGCAGATCCCAGGCGGCGCCGGAATAGAGGCTGCCGATCGTGCCGCCGACGCCGAAGGCGAGGCTGTTATAGAGGGCCTGGCCGCGCGCCTGGTTCCTGCCGGTGAAATGCCGGTGCACCAGGGCCAGGGCGGAGGCGTGGTAGGCGCCAAAGGTGAGCGCGTGCAGCAATTGCGCGAACAGCAGCACCGGCAGGTTGCCCGCCTGCCAGCCGATCAGCAGGAAACGCACGGCGGCGGCGACCAGGGTGGCGAGCAGCACGGTTTCCGGACGGATCGTGCGGAACACCCTCGGCATCACCAGGAAGATACCGATCTCGCAGACCACCCCCAGCGCCCACAGCCAGCCGGCGAGCGATTTGCTGTAGCCGGTCTGCACCAGATGGAGGGTGAAGAAGGTGTAATACGGCCCGTGCGCGGCGGCCATCAGCAGCGCCGCGCTGAACAGGGCCAGCACCGCGGGACGTCGCAACACCTCGCGCATGGGGATGTGGACCTGCTCGTGGCGGGCGATCTCGGCTTCCGGGATGACCCGGGAAGTCAGCACGATGCCCACCAGCAAGCCCATCACCACCCAGGGCACCAGGCTGATCGAGGCGTGATCGAGCAGCGCGCCCAGTCCCACCACCACCAGGATGAAGCCGACCGAGCCCCACAGGCGGATGCGGCCATAGCGGTCGGTGCGATCGCCCAGGTGCGACAGGGTGGTGGCTTCCACCAGGGGCAGCGAGGCACTCCAGAAGAAGCTGATCAGTGACATCACCGCGAACAGCCACCAGAAGGTCTTGGCGAAGAACACCCCGACAAAGGCGATCAGGCAGACCAGGGCGGCCAACTGGACGATGGCGACGCGGCGGCCGGTATGGTCGGCGATGTGTCCCCAGATGTTGGGCGCGAAGATGCGCATCACCTGCAACAGCGACATCAGCACGCCGATCTGGAAAGCGTTGAACTCCAGGGAATGCAGATACAACCCCCAGAATGGCGCCATGGCGCCGACGAAGGCAAAGTAAAAGAAGTAGAAACCGGACAGGCGCCAGTAGGGGATGCCGCTCATGGAAGGCATGTCGGCGGTACGGCGACGGTAGCGCCGGCTTGACGGCGCGAAGGGCCGGTATCCTTCAGGGCCAGCCGGCCACCTGCAAACCCGCGGGCAGGAAGGCTGGCGCTACACGGATGCAAGATCGACGTCTTCGTAGACCGCATCAACCGGTTCAGCGGTTTTTTCCAGCACAGCGCCCATGCTCAGCCCTCGGCGTGTCCCGGAATGGCCGGGGTCGGACAGACCACGTCGGCGTTCTGCGCCCGCTGCCGCAGGGCGTGATCCATCAACACGATGGCCAGCATCGCCTCGGCGATGGGGGTGGCGCGGATGCCGACGCAGGGGTCGTGACGCCCCTGGGTGACCACTTCGATCGGCTCGCCCTGGCGGTTGATCGAGCGGCCGGGAATGCGTAGCGAGGACGTGGGCTTGATGGCGATGGAGGCGCTGATGTCCTGGCCGCTGGAAATGCCGCCGAGCACACCGCCGGCGTGGTTGGAGAGGAAGCCTTGCGGGGTCATCTCGTCGCGGTGCTCGGTGCCCAGTTGCGACACCACCGCGAAACCGTCGCCGATTTCCACGCCCTTGACCGCGTTGATGCTCATCAAGGCATGCGCGAGATCGGCGTCGAGGCGGTCGTAGACCGGCTCACCCAGGCCCACCGGCACGTGCTCGGCGACCACGTTGATGCGGGCGCCGACCGAATCACCGGACTTGCGCAAATCATCCATGTACGCCTCGAGCGCCGGCACGGCGTCCGGGTCGGGCGCGAAAAAGGGGTTCTCCCGCACGCTGTCCCAGGTCTTGAACGGTACCGCGATGGGTCCGAGCTGGGCCAGGTAGCCGCGGATCACGGTACCGAACTTCTCGAACAGCCACTTCTTGGCGATCGCGCCCGCTGCCACCCGCACGGCGGTTTCCCGCGCCGAGGAACGGCCGCCACCACGAAAATCGCGGAACCCGTATTTCTGGTCGTAGGTGTAGTCGGCATGGCCGGGTCGAAAGGTCTCAGCGATGTTGCCGTAATCCTTGCTGCGCTGGTCCTCGTTGCGGATCAGGAGGGCGATGGGCGTCCCGGTGGTCCGCCCCCCGAACACGCCGGAGAGAATTTCCACCGTGTCCGATTCGCGCCGCTGGGTGACGTGACGGGACGTGCCCGGCTTGCGCCTGTCCAGATCGTGCTGGATGTCCGCCTCGGTCAGGGCGAGCCCGGGCGGGCAACCATCCACCACACAGCCGATGCCGGGGCCATGCGACTCGCCGAAGGAGGTGACGGAGAAAACGAGACCGATCGAGTTACCTGACATGGTGGAAGCGTAAATAGATGAAGGTGCTAAATTTTAGCCCAAGGCCACCGTTATCCATTCACCGACTCGGGGAGCAAGCACACATGCCATGCCGAATGCGCATCATCTTGTTGCTGTGCCAGGCACTGCTGCTGTTCGGCTTGATCCATCCGGCCGGGGCGAACGCCGGCCCGCGCATCGTGATTGCCCTGCCCGGCCCGAATGTGGCGCCCTACCTGCCCATCGAGCTGATGCCGCGAATCGGGGCCGACCGCAAGGCAGGATTCCAGCTGGTCATGCGTCATTTCGGCGGCGGCCCCCTGGCGGTGAAAGACATGATCGATGGCAACAGCGATTTTGCCGGCGCCGGCATGCCGGCACTGGCCGGCATCCGCCTGGCCAACCCAAGCCTGACCTCCATCGCCTCGCTGACCCTGGTCCCCGCCTACGTCCTGATGGTGCGGCGCGACCTGGGTGGCCGGATCCGCACGATCGCCGACCTGCGCGGACGCAGCATCGGCACACATAGCAGCAGCAAGCAGGGCAAGTCCACGGCGCGCCAGATCGCGGAATACCTGCTCATGCGCAATGGCGTCAGCCTCGACGAGGTGAATTTCCTGCATGCCGGCCAGAACCTGAACGACTACAGCGCCGCCCTGCGCTCGGGCATGGTCGATGCCATCGTGGTCAACGAACCGGCCGCCACCCTGCTGGAGCAACACCGGCTCGCCTGGCGCCTGGCCGATCTGCACGCCCCCAAGGTCGCGAAAGCGCACCTGGGCGGCCGCTTCCTCTACACCCAGGTCGCCGCCGACAGGAACACACTGCGCCGGCAGCCGGACAAGGCGCGCCTGTTCGTTCTCGCCCTGCAAGACACGCTGCGCTGGATTGCCAGCCATGACGCCCGGGAGATCGTGGCGCGTCTGGACCTGCCCGAAGGCGAGAACAAACGCGCCCTGGAAGCCTACCTGGGCGCGCACAAGGACATCTACAGCCCGGATGGCGCCTTCAGCGAAGAGGCCCTGCGCAACAGCGAAGCCTTCTTCCACGCGGTCAGCGCCGGCAATCCGGCCGCGGCTGGTCTGCGCTATGCCGATTCCATCGATAGCCGCTGGAGCGGGCATGGGCGCTGAAGCCAGGGCCGACACGGCCCCGGTCGGGGACAGCCTCGCGCGCCAGGCCGGGCGCCGCGCGGCCGCGGTGTTCCTGATCATCGGCGGCCTCTCGACCGCCTTGTTCTCCCTGGCCTGGTATTACGCCAACACCGCCCTGCAACGTGAACAGTCGCAGCTCAACACGCAGGCCCTGCAGGCCAGGCTGGACACCCGCTACCAGGAATGGCGCCGCGAGGCCGAAGCGCTGGCGACCCAGATCGCCCTGACCCATATGCTGGATAGCGGCGACGAATACCGCTGGGACAAGCTGCGCGCCTATCTCAATGCCCTCGGCGAGGGGGCCCACTTCGATACCGTGGCGGTCGCCGACAGCGACGGCGAGATGCGCTTCCGCCAGGGCGAAGATGTCGATGAACAGGCCATTGCCGTGGAGTTGAAGGGTGCCGACTGGTACTTCAGCAAATCCCATCAACACCTGCACCGACTGCTACGCACGCCGATCTGGCTTGGCTTGCAAGGCAAGCATGGCACCCTGTACCTGCACCGGGCCATGGACAATCAGCTGCTGCGCGACCTGGCCGGCCCCGGCATCGAACTGGCGCTGAGCATCGACGGCGAGATCCAGGCCAGCAGCGACGGCACCAGGGCGATCGGCACGACCTTGATACGGCCCCGGCAGGACGCGACGCACCACGATCTGCTCCTGGCGCCGCCGAACATCCGCCTGCATATCCAGCAGGCCCTGCCGCAAGCGGTCTCCCCGATGCAGTTCATCGTGGCGGGAGGCGGCCTGGCGATCGCGCTGGGATTCGCGCTCTGGGCGGTGTTTGGCGCCTGGCTGCGCCGCACGGTGCAACGCGTGCGGGCGCTCACCCAGGCCGCCGATCAGTTCGGCCAGCGCCACCGGGTGGACAGCGAAATCAATACCGCCCTGGACCAGGCCGCCGGCGAACTGGATGAGGTCGGCGTCCTGCACCTGCACCTGCGCGAATTGATGCGAGCCAGCGAGGAACGCGACGAGGAATCGCGCGCCTATCTGCAAACCCTGGACATGCTGGAGGAGGCCGTGGTCGAAATCGACCGGGAAGGCCGACTGCTGCGCACCTCTCCCGCCTGGGAAATCCTGAAGGACAGGGAAGCCGACGCCCGCGAGCTTTACCCCTGTTTCGACCCGGACGACCGGGAAGACCTGAAGCGGCAGCTCGCTCTGCTGTTCAGCGGCGAGAAAAACCTGCTCACCCTGCGTCTGCGCGCCGGCCAGTCGCGGCACACCACGTCCTGGCTGGAATGCCGCTTCGTGCCGGTCGTCAGCGCCAACGGCGCCATCACGCGGGTCCGCGGGGTCTTGCGCGACATCACGCAGACCTACCTCCAGGAAAAGCACATCACCCACATGGCCCTGCACGACGCGCTCACCGGCCTGCCCAACCGCATCCTGCTGGAGGATCGCCTCAAGATCGCGCTGCGCCTCGCGGATCGCGAGCACACCCGGGTCGGCGTCGGCTTCATCGACCTGGACCACTTCAAGAACATCAACGACGCCCTCGGCCACAAGGCCGGGGACCAACTGCTGGTGGCCTTCGCCAGCGCCCTGCAGTCGGTGTTGCGCAGTGGCGACACGCTGGCGCGCTGGGGCGGCGACGAATTCGTGGTGTTGTTGCCCGACATGCCCGGGCAGGAAGAAATCCGCCATGTCGCGGAGAAACTCGCCGAATCCAGCCGCGAGCCGCTGCGCATCGTCGACCACGCCTTGCCGGTCACCTTCAGCATGGGCTTCACCGTCTTCCCCGACGACGGCGGCGAAGTCGAAGTCCTGCTGTCTCAAGCCGACCGCGCCATGTTCCACGCCAAATCCCAGGGCCGCAACATGGTGCAGTTCTATGCCGACATGACCCGAAAAGGGTTGGGCCGGAAAGACCTATATATCCAGACCCGGCTGGCCGCCGCCATCGACAGCGGCGCCATCCAGACCTGGTTCCAGCCCCTGGTCGACGCCCGCAGTCGCCGCGCCATCGGCCTCGAGGCGCTCGCCCGCTGGCATGACCCGGAGCTGGGCTGGGTGTCGCCCGCCACCTTCATCCCGATGGCGGAGAACCTCGGCCTGATCAGCGAACTGGGCGATCAGGTCCTCACCCATGCCCTCACGCTCGGCCGCGCCCTGGTGGATGAGGGTCGCGATCTGCTGCTGGCGGTCAACATGTCCAGACGCCAGCTGTTTCTCGCCCATTGCGTCGAGCACCTGTTGCATCAATCCCATCTGGCCGGTGTCGATCCCGGCCGCATCGTGCTGGAGATCACCGAAAGCGTGGCCATGTCCGATGTCGATTTCGCGGAGGCCCGCCTGCGGGCGCTGCACGCCGCCGGCTTCAAGCTGGCGGTGGACGACTTCGGCGTGGGTTATTCCTCGCTCTCGCAACTCCATGAGATGCCGGTGGACGAACTCAAGATCGACATTTCCTTCACCCGCCGCGCCCACGAAACGCAGGGCGTTCGCCTGCTGCAGGCGATCGCCGGCATGGGCCAGGCCCTGCATCTGCGGGTCGTCGCGGAAGGCGTGGAAGACGGCGAGACCGCCGACCTGCTGGAACAACTCGGCATCCATTCCTTCCAGGGACGGTACTTCGGCGAACCCATGCCGATGCATGAGATCCTCGCGTGGCTCAAGGAGAGGGATTAGCGCACCGCAATCCGCACCATTCCGGTGCCGGGCGTGGTGCGCGCCATCCCCGCCGGGCAGGCGATCGGGCACGAACGGGCGGCGGCAACTGCGCCAAGCCCCTGATTACGCGGGACAGGAGCGCGCGCGCGGCCGACCACGCCAAGCGGGCGCAATTATTGCTGTATGGTAGCCACTGCCTCATCGGAACCGAACCAGCATGAGTATTCGCGTCGCGATTCGCCACAAGACCCATTACCGCTACGACCGTCCCGTCCACATGGCGCCGCATGTCCTGCGCCTGCGCCCGGCGCCGCACAGTCGCACGCCCATCCTCGGCTACGCGTTGCGCATCCTGCCGGAGAAGCATTTCATCAACTGGCAGCAAGATCCTTTTGGCAACTTCCTGGCGCGCCTGGTCTTCCCGGACAAGACCACGCATTTCGACATCGAGGTGGAGGTGATCGCGGACATGACCGTGATCAATCCCTTCGATTTCTTCCTGGAGGAATACGCCGAGAAATACCCCTTCGCCTACGACAGGCAGCTAGCGAAGGAACTCACCCCCTACTTCGAGAAAGTGGAAGCCGGTCCGCGCCTGCTGGACTGGTTGCGGGGCGTCGACCGCAGCGAGCGGCCCACCCAGAACTTTCTGGTCGAACTCAACCAGAGGGTCTGGAAAGACCTGAAATACAACATCCGCATGGAACCCGGGGTGCAGACCTGCGAGGAAACCCTGGAACGGGCCTGCGGCTCCTGCCGCGACAGCGCCTGGCTGCTGGTGCAGATCCTGCGTCACCTCGGCCTGGCGGCGCGCTTCGTCTCCGGCTATCTGGTGCAACTCACCGCCGATGTGAAATCGCTCGACGGTCCCTCCGGCCCGGAAGCGGATTTCACCGACCTGCACGCCTGGGCCGAGGTCTACGTGCCCGGTGCCGGCTGGATCGGCCTTGACCCCACCTCCGGTTTGTTCGCCGGGGAGAACCATATCCCTCTGGCCTGCACGCCCGACCCGGTCAGTGCGGCGCCGGTCACCGGGGCGACGGACAAGTGCGAGGTCAGTTTCAGCTTCGAGAACACCGTCACCCGCATTCATGAAGACCCGCGCGTGACCAAACCCTACCGCGACGACCAGTGGGCGGCCATCGATGCTCTCGGTCGCGCGGTGGACACGAAACTGCGGGAGTACGACGTACGCCTGACCATGGGTGGCGAACCCACCTTCGTCTCCATCGACGACATGGAATCGGCGCAGTGGAACAACGCCGCGCTGGGCCAGCACAAACTGGAACGCGCACAGGATCTCTGGAACCGCCTCGGCCGCCACTTCGCGCCGAATGGCCTGAAATTCTCCGGCCAGGGCAAGTGGTATCCGGGTGAGCCGCTGCCGCGCTGGGCGCTGGGCATCTTCTGGCGCACCGACGGCGTGCCGCTGTGGAAGAACCCCGCACTGCTGGCCGACGAGGGCAAGTCCTACGGCCACTCCACCGCCACCGCCGCGGCCTTCATGGATGCGCTCTGCGGCCGCCTCGGCCTGCCCTACGCCTATATCCAGGCCGGCTATGAAGATGCCCTGCATTACCTGCTGAAGGAAGCGGAGCACCCCGCCAACCTCGACCCGACCCGGATCGACCTGAAAGATCCGCAGGCACGTCGCAGCCTGGCCGACAAGCTCTCGCGCGGCCTCGACGAAGCCGTGGGCTACGTCCTGCCCATCGCCTGGAATGACCTCGAACACACCTGGACCAGCAGTCTCTGGAATTTCCGCCGCGGCCGCCTCTATCTCGTCCCCGGCGACTCGCCGATGGGATTGCGCCTGCCGCTGGACAGCCTGCCCTGGGTCGCCGAGGCGGAGCGCGAGACACCGTGGCCGCTGGACATGTTCGCACCGCGCGGCGAACTGCCGGATGGCACGGGCGAGATCGCGCAACGCTATTCGCTGTTCCAGCCGGAGGAAAAGCCGCACCCGGAGATCCAGGAACAGGCGCTGGCCGGCCAGCGCGGCGGCCCCGTCAAGGTCATCCACACGGCCCTGTGCGTGGAAGCGCGCGGCGGGGTGGTGCGCGTGTTCATGCCGCCGCTGTCCACCCTGGAGAATTACCTCGACCTCACCGCCGCGATCGAACAGGTCGCCTCCCGGTTCGACACCCCGGTGATCCTGGAAGGCTACGAGCCCCCGCGCGACTGGCGCCTGCAGCGCCTGATGGTCACCCCGGACCCCGGCGTCATCGAGGTCAACATCCACCCCGCGAACAACTGGGAGGAGTGGGTCGAGAACACCCGCGTGCTCTATGAGGAAGCCCGCCTGGCGCGGCTGACCACCGAGAAATTCATGCTCGACGGCCGCCACACCGGCACCGGCGGCGGCAACCACGTCACCCTGGGCGGCGCCACTCCGGCCGATAGCCCGATGTTGCGGCGGCCCGACCTGGTGATGAGCCTGGTCACCTACTGGCAACACCACCCCGGCCTTTCCTACCTGTTCTCCGGCATGTTCATCGGCCCCACCAGCCAGGCGCCACGCGTCGACGAGGGGCGTGACGAGAAGCTCTATGAACTGGAAATCGCCTTCCAGCAGATGCCGGAAGTACAACCCGGCGGGGAAACCAGCCAGCTCTGGCTGGTGGACCGTCTGTTGCGCAACCTGCTGGTCGATCTGACCGGCAACACGCATCGCTCCGAGTTCTCCATCGACAAGCTCTACTCGCCGGACAGCCCGACCGGACGCCTGGGCCTGGTGGAGTTTCGCGGCTTCGAAATGCCGCCGCACTGGCAGATGAGCGCCACGCAGGCACTGCTGCTGCGTATCCTGGTCGCGCGCTTCTGGGATAAGCCGTACCGCCACAAACTGGTGCGCTGGGGCACCGAACTGCACGACCGCTTCATGCTGCCGCATTACGTGCGCGCCGACCTGCTCGACGTGGTGCGCGACCTCCAGGCCTCCGGCTACCCCTACCAGGCCGACTGGCTCGACCCCTACGTCGAGTTCCGCTTCCCGCGCATCGGCACGGTGCAGATCGACGACATCGAAATCGAACTGAGGACTGCCATCGAACCCTGGCACGTGCTCGGCGAGGAACTGTCCAACGTCGGTACCGCCCGCTTCGTCGACTCGTCGGTGGAACGGGTCCAGGTGCGGGTGACCGGCCTGACCGAAGGCCGCTATGTGGTCGCCTGCAATGGCCGCCGGGTGCCGCTGCGTTCCACCGGCCGCCACGGCGAGTTCGTCGCCGGCATCCGCTACCGCGCCTGGCAGCCTCCCTCGGCGCTGCATCCGACCATCGGTGTCCACACCCCCCTGGTGATCGACCTGATCGATACCTGGACCGGCAAGGCCGTCGGTGGCTGCGCCTACCACGTCAGCCATCCGGGCGGGCGCAGTTACGACGTCTTCCCGATCAATGCCTTCGAGGCCGAGTCGCGCCGCGTCAACCGCTATCAGGACTGGAACCACACGCCAGGACCGCTGCCGGTGCCGGCCGAACTCGCCCGCCTGGACAAGTTCGTCCCCAGCGGCAGCGGTCTCAAGCCGATGGCGCCGCCGCCGGAAGAGCCCACTCACGAGTATCCATACACGCTGGATCTGCGGAGAAAACCGGAGTGATGGCCGGGTAGCGCCGGCGTCCCGCCGGCGGTCTTCGGATGCCGGCGGCGATGACCGCACCACGCGGACAGGTTGCTTGAGTAGTATTCGACCATGACCCAGCTTTCCCTGCTCACCCCCGCCTCCAGCTACCACCCTCTGCCCGGCACCTGGGATGAAATGTGGGACGGCGAATCCGGTGTCCGCCCGCACTGGCGCCATCTGGTCAAGGGCCTGGCCGGTCTCGGCGCGGCCGAGTGGGCGGCGCGCGGTCAACGCATCGCGCGGCTGCTGCGCGAGAACGGCGTCACCTATCACGTCTACAGCGACCCGCGCGGCTTCAGCCGCACCTGGGAGCTCGACCCGATCCCGCTGGTGCTGGACGGCAACGAGTGGCTGTCCATCGCCACCGGGCTGGAACAGCGCGCGCATCTGCTCGACCTGCTCCTGCGCGACCTGTATGGCGAGCAGAACGTACTCAAGCGGGGCCTGCTGCCGCCCGAACTGGTCTACCAGCACAGCGGCTACCTGCGCCCGATGATCGGCGCGTTGAACCCCGGCCAGCGGCAACTGGTGCTCTACGCGGCGGACATTTCCCGTGGCCCCGATGGCCAGGTCTGGGTGACCGCGGATCGCGCGCAATCGCCCTCCGGCATCGGCTATGCCCTGGAAAACCGCGCGGCGATGGCGCGGACCTTCCCGGAACTCCTGGAAGACGCCGGCGTCGCCAAGCTCAATCATTGGCTGGAAGCGATGCGCTCGACCCTGGCGTCCCTGTCGCCGAGCACGTCCCTGCATCCCCATGTGGTGGTCTTCACTCCCGGCCCGGCCAACGAAACCTATTTCGAACACGCCTACCTGGCCGCGCGCATGGGCTTCACCCTGGCCCAGGGCGACGACCTCACCGTGCGCGATGGCCGCGTCTGGCTGAAGGCGGTCTCCGGCCTGAAGCCGGTGGACGTGATCCTGCGCCGGGTCGACGAAGACTGGTGCGATCCGCTGGAATTGCGCCAGGACTCGCGCCTGGGTAGCGCCGGACTGATCGAAGCGGTGCGACGCGGCACGGTGGCGATGGCCAACCCGCCCGGCGCCGGGCTGCTGGAAAACCCCGCCCTGATGCCCTTCCTGCCGGCGCTGGCCAAAGCCCTGCTGGGCGAGGACCTGAAACTGCCCACCGCCGCCACCTGGTGGTGCGGGCAGAAGCGGGAATGCGAGTATGTGCTGGCAAACCTGTCGAGCCTGGTGCTGAAACCGATCGCCCGCGGCATGAGCAGCGAGACCGTTCTGGGTGCTGCGCTGGATCGCCGGCAACTCGCCGCCTGGCGCGAGCGCATCCGCGCGCGGCCGCATCTCTACGTCGGTCAGCAACCGCTGGCGCTCTCCACCGCGCCGGGATTGCAGGCGCACCAGGTGGTGCCCCTGCGCATGAGCCTGCGTGCGTTCCTCACCAGCCATGACGACGGCTATGTCGCCATGCCCGGCGGTCTCACCCGCTGCGGGATCGATGCCTTGCTCTCCGGCCAGAGCGGCGCCCTGTCGAAGGACACCTGGGTCACGCCGGGGCCACCGAAGCCGGTCACCTCGAGCTGGCACCTGCTGGCCACGGCGAGACCGGAATCGGAAATCCTCACCAGCCGGGCGGCGGACAACCTGTTCTGGGCGGGCCGCTACCTGGAACGCGCGGAAGGCGTCGCGCGCCTGCTGCGCACCCTGCTCGACGGCCTCTGGGAGGAGGAAACCACCCCCGGCCTGGAACCGGTGCGGGCGGCCCTGATGCGGCTGATCGGCCAGGCGACGGCCGGCTCCGGCGATGCCAGCCAGCGACACCAGACCCTCAGCCTGGCTGACGAGATGCACGACCTGCTTACGCGAGAGGAACACCCCGGCAATCTCGCCGACTCCGTGCGCGCCTTCCTCGGCTGCGCCTACAGCACCCGCGAATACTGGTCGGTGGCGATCTGGCGTTTACTCGACCGCATCGAGCATGACTGGATCAAGCGCCCTCGCCACCGCAACCGGGGGAATGAACGCAGCGATCTCTGGCTGGGCCGGCTCATCGACACCCTGGCCGGATTCGCCGGCCTCGCCTCGGAAACCCTGGCACACGCAGATGCGTTTCGCTTCTTCGACCTGGGCCGCCGCATCGAACGCGGCCTCACCGCCAGTACGGTACTCACCTGCATCCTGGAATCGGAACTGACCGACGAAGCCGAGCGGGAAAGCCTGTCGCTGGTGCTGCAGACCGCCGACAGCCTGGTCACCTTCCGCCGCCGCTACCGCAGCGAACCCTTCCTTGGTGGCGTTCTCGAACTGCTGCTCTGGGATAGCGGCAGCCCGCGGGCACTGATCTACCAGCTCCATACCGCGCGCCTGCACCTGGCCGCACTGATATCGCCGCAGCAAAACTGCCAGGGCGAGGACCGGATACACGCGGCGCAGACCCGGCTGACCAATGGCAGATCCAACGTGGTGACGCTCTCTCCGGAACCGGAAACGCGCGTCCGCCTGATCCAGCTGCTCGGCGACATCAATGTCGATCTCTATCGCGCCTCCGACGCCATCACCCAGACCTGGTTCACCCACGCACAGGAACTGCACGCCCTCAGCGCCGAATCACAATCCAGCGGCGAAACCGAGTCGATGAGCGCATGAAGGCCCGTTTCCGTGTCAAACACCTCAGCCGCTATCGCTACGGCCATGGCGTCGGCCTCAACTACTCCGAGGCGCGCCTGCTGCCGCGCGACACGCCGGGTCAACGCGTCCTGGAACGGCACCTGGAACTCGACCCGGTGCCGGACGATTACCGCGAGCGCGATGATGTCTGGGGCAATCGCGTCGCCTGGTTCATGACGCGGCGTCCGCACCAGGCCTTGAGCGTCACCGCCCACGCCGTGGTGGAGCGCGAACTCATGGCGGCTCCGCCCGCTTCCGCCGCCTGGGAAAACGTGGCTGCCCGCCTGGCGCAACCCGAAGCGGACGCCATCGCCGCCCGTGAGTTCAGCCTGGAATCGCCCATGCTTCCGCCGCACCAGGGCGCCACCGACTACGCCCGCAGCAGTTTCCCACCGGGGCGGCCCCTGCTCGACGCGGTGGCGGACCTGACCGCGCGCATCCACGCCGACTTCCAGTACCGCCCCGATGCCACCCACATCGATACGCCACTCGACGACATCCTGCGGGAACGCCATGGCGTCTGCCAGGACTTTGCCCATCTCGCCCTCGCCGGCCTGCGTGGCATGGGCCTCGCCGCGCGCTACGTGAGCGGCTATCTGGAAACCCTGCCGCCCGCGGGCATGCCGGCCCTGGAAGGCGCCGATGCCACCCACGCCTGGATCAGCGTCTGGCTGCCCGAATGGGGATGGTACGATTTCGACCCCACCAACGGCGTCGCGGCGGGCCTCGGTCATCTCATCCTCGCCTGGGGCCGCGACTTCAGCGACGTCACGCCGCTCAAGGGGGTGATCCGCGGCAGCGGCTCGCACACCCTGGAAGTCGGTGTCACGGTCACCCGACTCGTCAACGAAACATGACCCGACGCAAACTCATTCTGCTCAAGGCCGGCAGTACTTTTCCGGACCTCATCCCCCGCCTCGGCGACTTCGACAGCTGGCTGCTGCCTGGACTCGGCCTCCCCGACGATCAGCTGGAAATCCTGGATATCTGGCGCGATGCAGCGCTGCCACCTCCCGAGGCCTGCGCGGGCGTCATCATGACCGGCGCCCACGCGATGGTGACGGACAGGCTGCCCTGGATGCGCCGCGCGCTCGACTGGCTGCCGCGCCTGGTGGCCGCGGAGGTACCCTACCTCGGTATCTGCTTCGGCCACCAGATGCTCGCCGAGGCGATGGGGGGCCGCGTCGACTTCCATCCCGGCGGCAGGGAAATCGGCTGCGTCGACCTGCACCTGTATCCCGCGTGTGCCGGGGATGCCCTGTTTCACGACCTGCCCGAACAGTTCCCCGCGCTTGCCGTGCATGCCCAGAGCGTGCGCAAACTACCCCCGGGCGCCACGCTGCTGGCCGGCAATGACTACGAACCACACCACGCCTTTCGCGTCGGCACCCACGCCTGGGGCATCCAGTTCCACCCGGAATTCAACCGGGAACGCATGGATGCCTACGTCCATCATCTCTCCCTGCAACTCTGCGCGGCCGGGCGGGATTGCCAGGAGATTCGCGCCAGGCTCTGCGACACGCCGATCGCCGCCAGCCTGCTGCCACGCTTCGCGGCGTTGGCCCAGACACGCATGGCATGAACCAGCTTCCTGACTTGCCACGCTCGCTTCGCCAAAGGGGGAGGTCCATTCCTTCGCAACGACCGTGCGGAACCGACATGACCTAGATCAAATAAACCAGTCGATTCCCCTAATAATTAGCCAGCAATGCAACCCAATTGTCATTTCTCCGCGTTACCATTGCGGTCCGGCCGAAAAAACAACGGCACGGCAACAATATGGACGGAGACAACAATGAAATCACTCGATCAAGTGGCGCTCGCGCCACAGCTCAAGGAGCGGCGACGCAATCCACAACTGCGCCAGCACTTCGAAGCGGCGCATACCCTGCTGACCCCCCTGCTCGGCAATCCTGAAAGCCACACTGGCGCGGCCTTCTACCGGGCCATGCATCAGCTGCAAACCGCGTTCCCGCAGATGTCGGTCAACGAAATCGAAGCCCTGGTCGCCGCCGTCGTTCGCACCGTGCAGACCCGCGCCAGCGGGCGCTGATCCCGCGCCATCACGGGATCAGCGGCTGACGCCGCCGGCTGGCGGTGCGCGGCGCGGCAGCCGGTATGATGGTCGTTTTCCAGCACGGCGAACCCCGCACGAGGCACCCGGATTGATCGACCCGATCGCCAACACCCTGGCTTATCACGCCCGCACCAAACATCACCTCGACCGCTACGCCGCCGGCCCCGGTTCACTCGACTGGGATGCGCAACCCGACCCGTTCCGGCGCTGGCGCGGCGCGACGGTCACCCCCCTGCCGCGTGAAGTCATGGCCAGCCATCTGCTCTGGCCGCAACTCGACCTGCCCCACCCGGCGCACGCCTTCACCCCGCGGACGCTCGGCTCCCTGTTGCGCCTGTGCGCCGGCATCACCGCCTGGAAACAATACGGCCCCAACCGCTGGTCGCTGCGCGCCCATCCTTCCTCTGGCAACCTCCACCCCACGGAAACCTGGCTGATCTGCAGCGATGTTCCGGGCCTGGCGAACGGTGTGCACCACTATCAGGCACGCGATCACAGCCTCGAACAACGCGGCGGCAACGGCGGTGGCGTCCCCGGCGTCTGGCTGGGCTACAGTTCCATCCCCTGGCGCGAGGCCTGGAAGTACGGTGAACGCGCCTTTCGCTACTGCCAGCTCGACCTGGGCCATGTCCTCGCCGCGCTTGCCTATGCCGCCGCGCTGCACGGCTGGCAACCCCGCCTGCTGGCGCTCGATCCGGCGGCGGTGGCGGCCCATCTCGGCCTCGACCGCACGGCCGATTTCGCCGGTGTCGAACCCGAGGAAGGGGAGGTCATCGTCAGCCTGACGCCCGCTGAAACCCCACCGCCGACCTGGCGCAACTGGGATGGCCAACCCAGCCTGCTCGACCCGAAACCGATGTACCAGTGGCCGGTGATCGAGGAAGTGGCGGCGGCCACGCGCGGCCCCCTGCCGGCCAGCTCAGCGGCGGATCCCGACACGGCCAGGCATGTCGTCCCCTCCGTCTCCCGCCATGCCGCCACGCAAGTCATTCTGCAACGCCGTAGCGCACAAGCCTTCGACGGCAAGAGCGTGATGCCCCATGACGTCTTCCGCCGTCTCCTCGCCGCCCTCCTCCCGGGGGGATCACCGGTGTGGCGCCTCTGGCCACATGCGCCGCGGGTCCACCCCATCATCCTGGCGCACCGTGTCGAAGGCGTGAAACCCGGCCTCTACGCCCTGCCCCGCTCGACTGCCGCCCAAAGCGCCCTTGCGGACGCCATGCCGGACCTGTTCACCTGGACCCCGGTCGACCCGGAACTGCCGCTGCATCTGCTCCTGGCCGCCAAAGCCGAACGTACCGCCCGCACCCTCTCCTGCCACCAGGACATTGCCTCCCACGGTGCCGCCACTTTCCTGTTCATCGCGGAGTTCGCCGCCCCCATCCAGGACAACCCCGCCGCCTGGCGCCATCTGCACTGGGAAGCCGGCATGCTCGGCCACTGCCTCACCCTCGAAGCCGAAGCTGCCGGCTGGCGCGGTACCGGCATCGGCTGCTTCTTCGACGACGCGGTCCATGAAGTCCTGGGATTACAGGACACGCGCTACCAGGTCGTCTATCACTTCGCCATCGGCATGCCCATCGACGACCCGAGGCTACTGACCCTGCCCGCATATGAATGAAACATGGACAGCCACATCACACTCGCGGTCAGCCGGGACGTCACCCCGAACCTGGCAAGCGAGTGGGATGCCGCATCAAATCCAGCTCACCCGCCACCCCCAACGATCAGGAGCCCCTTGTGAAAAAAGCGATCGCAACCTTGTCCCTCACCCTGCTGGCATTCGCCGGCCAGTCCCACGCGGACGCCGACGCCCGGAAAGAAGCGGAAATCATGCTGACCGGTCTGGGCATGGAAACCGTCCTGGAGCAATCCATCGAGGAAACGTTGAATATGCAACTTGAACAGCGGCCCAAGCTCGTGCCGTTCAAGGGCGTCATGCTCGGCTTCTTGAAGAAATACATGAGCTTCGAAAGCCTCAAGCAGGACATGATCGACATCTACGCGGACGCCTTCACCGCCCCGGAACTTCGTGAAATCAACGCCTTCTACCGCACCCCGACCGGCACCAAGGCCATCAGGCTCATGCCCGAACTCATGGCCAAGGGCGGGCAACTGGGCGCGCGGAAAGTCCAGGACCACATGGAAGAACTGCAACAACTGATCACAGCGGAAGCAAAACGCCTCAAGGAGCAACGCTGAGGGAGTCGTCCGTGCGGTGAGGCTACTTCCGCCGTCCGGCCCGCGCCTCGACTTCAAACACGTTGTCCAGGTAGGGATGCCGGTGTTGCACCCAGGCCCATAGGCTTGCCAACGGATAAGCGACCAGGAACAACACGCCCCAGCGTTCATATTGAGCGACGTGCACCCGCTCATGTCGGCGGGTGTCATCCAGGGCCGCGCTGGAACGGGCCAGCACGACATGGCCGAAGGTGATGGCCGCGACCGGGCCGGAGCCGGGCAGGTGCCGCGACAGGAGCCAGCCGGGCACGCCGCCGGCAACTTCCAGCACGCCGCCATGCCAGCGCATCCGCCCACGTCCGGCGATCAGCGTGGCGGCCAGCAACAGGCCGACCAGGCTGGCCGGGGCGGCCCATAAATACGCCAGTCGCTTCACAGCCGGGCCGCCTTGAAGGTGTCGCAGACAGCGGGGTCACCGCTCTCGACACCACGCTTGAACCAGCGTACCCGCTGCGCCGAGCTGCCATGGGTGAAGCTGTCCGGCACGACATGGCCCTGCGCCTGTTTCTGCAAGCGGTCGTCGCCGATGGCGGTGGCGGCATTGAGGCCTTCGTCGATGTCTCCGGCCTCCAGAATCTGTCGCGCGCGATCGGCATGATGCGCCCAGATGCCGGCGAAGCAATCGGCTTGCAGTTCCAGTTTGACCGAGAGCTGGTTGGCACGGACAGCGTTGCTCCGCTGGCGTTCGTCCTGCACCTGTCCGGAGATGCCGAGCAGGTTCTGGACATGATGGCCGACTTCATGGCCGATGACGTAAGCCCGCGCGAAGTCGCCGGGGGCGCCGAAGCGACTACCCAGTTCCTGGAAGAACGACAGGTCGATATAGACCTTGTGGTCCCCCGGGCAGTAGAACGGCCCGGAAGCGGACTGGCCCAGGCCACAGGCGGTGTCGGTGGAACCCGAATACAGCACCAGTTTGGGGTCTGTATAGGGCGTCCTGGATTGCGCGAACAACGCCCGCCAGGTGTCCTCGGTGTCGCCGAGCACATGGCTGACGAAGCGCGCAGCCTCGTCATCCGCCGGCGGCGGCGCGCTGTGCTGTTGCGCTACGGGGCCCTCGAGGCCACCGACGAGATTGAGCACCGCGCTGGGGTCGACACCGAACAACATCGCCACCAGGACGATGGCCACCGTGCCCATGCCGAGACCGCGTCCGCCTGCACGCAGGCGGCTACCCTGGTCACGTCGATCCTCCACGTTTTCGCTCGCGCGACTTCGATCCCAGCGCATGGCTGCCTCCTGAAACTCGGTTGATTGAACCGGCGGTGTGATGCCCGGCACGCATTATCCAGGAAATCGCGGTGTGGCCCTGATCGTGCACCTGGGAGCGGTGTCAGCGTGATTGAGGAGGCCTTCGCTCCTGAAGGCGCGAGCGCATTCCCGCCTGCGTGGCCGGATCATGCCCCGCGCTTCCTCTCCACCGCCCACACCGCCGCTTCCACCCTGGAACGCAGGTTGAGCTTGCGCAGCAGGTGCTTGACGTGAACTTTCACGGTGCCTTCGGCAATGTCGAGTTCGCGCGCAATCAGCTTGTTGGAGAGGCCACGCGCAATCTGTTCCAGGATGCGGCCTTCCTGTTCGGTGAGTCCGGCCTGGTCGGGGTCTTTCGGGCGGTTGTCCTCGCGCAGCGAGTGGGCGAGCAGGCGGGTGAGACGCTCGGTGAGGGTGACCTGGCCGGCGGCGGCTTCCTTGAGCTTGCCGACCAGTTCATCGGGGTCCATTTCCTTGAGCAGATAACCGTCGGCGCCGGCGCGCAGGGCGCCGATCAGGTCTTCGGTCTGGTCGGAGACGGTGAGCATGACCACGCGCGGGTCGTTGTCCCAGGATTTCATCTCCTTGAGCACGTCCAGCCCGCTCATGTCCTTCATGTTGAGGTCGAGCAGCACCATGTCGGGTTCCAGCCGCCGCGCCAGGTCGATGCCCTCGCGGCCGCTGGAGGCCTCGCCGACCACGTCGAAGTCGCCGGCCATCCGCACCAGTTGCATGACGCCGCGACGAAACAGGGGGTGGTCATCGATGATGAGCAGGCGTTGCGGGCTATCAGACATGTTGGGTCTCCTTATGGTTCGGCGTGAATTCGAGCGTCACGCGCGTTCCGCCTTCCGCCCTTTCCTCGAAGCTTAGACGACCGTTGAGGCTGCGCGCACGCTCTTCCATGATGGTCATGCCGTAGTGGTGTGGATCGGCGGGTTTGACGATGCCCTCGCCGTCGTCCTCCACCGCCAGCCGCACCCTGCCCTCCGCCAGACGATCCAGGGTGATGCGCGCCTGGCTGGCGTTGGCATGGTGGAGCACGTTGGCGAGGGCCTCGCGGGCGATCTGGAGGACATGGATTTCCTCGTTGGGAGAAAGCGGGCCGGCATTGGCGGCGATGGCGAAATCGATGGGAAGCTCGCCGCGCTGGGCGAATTCGGCCACGGTCTGCTCCAGCGCCGAATGCAGGTTTTCTCCCTCCATCCGGAGGCGGAAGGTGGAAAGGAGTTCACGGAGCTGGCGATAGGCGGCATTGAGGCCTTCGCGCAGTTCCTCCAGCACCTCGTCGGTCGGCTGACCGGCATTCATGGCTGCCTTCAGGCGGCTGACCTGGATCTTCATGTAGGCCAGCGACTGCGCCAGGGAGTCGTGCAATTCGCGGGCGATCACCGCGCGCTCTTCCAGCAGGGCGACGCGGCGGTTCTGTTCGATGCGGCGTTCGGCGCCGATGGCCACACCGATATGGCGCGAGAGCGCTTCCAGCAACTGCACCTGCCAGGCGTCCAGTTGCTTGCCCTCGGGAATCTCCAGGATCAGCACCCCGTACTGCCGCTCTGCGTCCGACAACGGCAAGGTGAGCTGGTGATGGAAATTATCCTTGATGCTGATCCGGGTCTGATCGCTGGCGTGGCACCAACGACACTCCTCTTTGGAACAGGGGTTGGAGTCCCCCGCCATCATGGTACTGGCCACGGCGCGGCCGCTGCTGCCGCCATGCTCGCCCAGGCAGACGACACCATGGCCGAGACCGAGCAACTCCTCGATGTCGCGCAGCACCGCGAGGTAGGCCTCGCGCCCGGGTGGCGCCCCGTGCAGGCGGGCGATGGAGTGATAGAGCAATTCCAGCGACTGGTTGCTGCGGGTCAGTTCCGCGGTTTTCTGCTCCACCCGCTGTTCCATGTCCTGGTAAAGCTTGGACAGGTCTTCCGCCATCAGGTTGAAGGCGCGGCCCAGCTGCCCGAGTTCGTCCTCGCCGGTGTAGAGGGTGCGCGCCGAGAGATCGCCCTGGCCGACGCTGCTGGACAAAGCCAGCAAGCGTTTCAACGGTTGCACCAGGTGCATGTGGATCAGCCAGACCGTGAGCATCACCACCAGCACGGTAAGCAGCAGGGCCACGCCCAGCACCAGGCGCATGACGCGGATCTTCGCCTCGGTGGTGTTTTCCATCTGCTTGACCAGGCGGTTGAGGTGGTCGACGAAGCGGGTCATGTCCACGACCAGGGCGGCGCGGTCCGCGGCTTCCGGGTGTTCCGCCCGCCCCTCGACCACCGCCTGGAAGCGGGGCAGGATGTGGTTGTTCCATTCCAGCAGCACATCCTGCCAGGCGACACCCAACTGGTTGTCGCCGGCGCGCGGCAGCATGGCCAGGATGGCCGGGTCGGCCAGGGTGGCCTCGAAGGTGGCGATCGCCCCGGCCATGCGCGCGGCCTCATCGCGTCCTTCCGGCAAGGGGGTCGCGAGATAGTAGCCGGCCATACGCCAGCCCTGCATGCGCAGACTGCCCGCCCGATTGATGGCCTCGCCGCTGCCCTGGGTGGACTCCGCCACCAGCCCCGAGACCGACATGCCCAGCACCGCCAGCATGGCGATGGCCGCGATGGCGCCGCCCATGCGCAGGAGCAGGGAATTCCGCAGGGTCTTCCAGAGGTGGGCGCTGTGTTTACGCATGTTCGCGGGGATGGGTCGAGCCGGAGTACCCCGTTGTATCCCTACCGCCGCGATGTGGAAATACCCACTCCGCGCCAGGGGCGACAAGGCCTTTCCGGAGTCAATGCAGACGCCTTTATACAACAACGACTTAGCCTTGTATCACCATACCTATTCGGAGGTAGCGCTCTTGTTTGATGGGCATTTGCCCCCCCTTTCAAGGCATTTTCATGACGCGGAAACTGCATCCCATCGAATTCGGACATCCCGGTTTTTTGATCTGGTGGGGACACACACATGACGCCTCGTTCGCAACAACAGCTCTCTGTACTCGTGATGAGTACGCTGGCCTTCACGGTCTGCTTTGCCGTGTGGATGATGTTCGCGGTCATCGGCATTCCCATCAAGGCGCAGCTCGGCCTCAACGAGACCCAGTTCGGCATCCTCATTGCCATGCCCGTGCTCACCGGCGCCCTGGTGCGCCTGCCACTGGGGATGTGGACCGACAAGTTCGGGGGCCGTATCGTGTTCTTCGCGCTGATGCTGTCCACCGTCGGGCCGATCTGGCTGATGGAATACGCCACCGCCTTCTGGCACTTCCTGACCATCGGCCTGTTCGTCGGAGTCGCCGGCGGCTCCTTCTCGGTGGGCATCGCCTACTGCGCGCGCTGGTATGAGAAAGAGCGCCAGGGCATGGCGATGGGCGTGTTCGGCGCCGGCAACTCGGGCGCGGCGCTGACCAAGCTGGTGGCGCCGTCCATCGTCGTCGCCTATGGCTGGACCATGGTGCCGCAGGTCTACGCCGCCGCCATGCTGGTCACCGCCATCCTGTTCTGGCTGTTCACCTACGACGACCCGGCGCACAAGGTGCCCGCACACGTCACCGTGCGTGACCAGCTCAAGGCGCTGAAAGACCCTGTGGTGTGGAAGTACTGCCAGTACTACTCCATCGTCTTCGGCGGCTATGTCGCGCTGGCGTTGTGGATGACCAAGTACTACGTCACCGAATACGGTTTTGACCTGAAGACGGCGGCGCTGCTGGCGGCCTGTTTCTCGCTTCCCGGCGGCGTGCTGCGCGCGGTGGGCGGCTGGATGTCGGACAAGTGGGGTGCGCACCGGGTGACCTGGTGGGTGCTGTGGGTGTCCTGGATCTGCCTGTTCATCATGTCCTACC
>CAYMUY010000023.1:0-70350 GCA_964393825.1 uncultured Thiobacillus sp.
ACGGTGGGACTTGCACCCACAAGAGTGCGCCCATGCTGGGCGCACCAAACAAAAAAGCCGCCCGAAGGCGGCTTTTTCGTTGCAGCGACTTGCGCTTACCAGCTCCAGCCCGCGCCCACGTTGTAGGTGGTCTGACCCGAGGAATGACCCAGACCCGCGGTGACCTGCATGTTCTGGTTGATGATGCCACGGTAACCGACGGCAATCGCATCGTTGCTCAGGAAGTGACCATAGCCGACACCAACGCTATGGCTCTTGCCGGGCATCGGCGCCGGGATGGCGGACAGAGCGGACACGGCGGCGACACCGGCGTAGGCCTTCTTCAACTGTTGCCAGTTGACGGCGTCGTAATTGCTCGTGCCGTCCGCCACACCATGGACCTGGACCGGGGCACCGGTACCATTCTGGGCAAAGGTGGCGCCATTCTGGTTCAGCGTCATGTTGCTACCCGGCGTCGCACCGCCGGTAGACCCACCGGTCAGAACCGCGCTGGTGTTGTCCGTGACTACCAGGCCACCGTTGGTGGCGGTCGTCATGCTGGCCACGCCGGCATCAAGCGAAACGGTGGAGGCCGTCGCTGCGGAACCACCGGTCAGGCGGGTGGTGCTGGCCGTGGTGCGGTTCACGTCCAGGCCACGGGTACCCGTCGCCGCGCTGGAGACCACCGTCACGGAACTGGTATTGGTGACGTTTGCGGAAAGGCCGGCGCTCTGGCTGTTCAGATAGGTGACGCTGTTGCCATTCAGGGTCGCGGTCGCGGTATTGCCGCCCACCGTGCCGGTCATCAGGACGCCGTTGGCGGTGCCGGTACCTGCGATGCTGACACCGGTGGTGCCGCCGGTACCGATCATGCTGGCGCCGTTGATGGTGCCCGTGCCCTGCAGCAGGGTACCGGAAGTGGAACCGTTGCCATTGACCTCGAGGCGCTGCGTACCGGCCACGACCTGGTTGTTGCCGGAAGTGGCGGTGATCAGGTTCGACACGTTGCCGGCACCGGCGTTGCCGGTGATCTGGTTCGCGCCCACATCGGCGTTGATGACGTTATTGCCGGTGTTGGTGTCGATCAGGTTGCCGGTCTGGCCCTGGATGGTGTTGCTGCCGGTGGTCGCCGTCATGCTGTTGTTGAGCGCAGTCAGGGTATTGACGCCGCCCGCACCCGTGGCAGTCAGGACGTTGCCACCCGTAGTGGCGACCATGCTGTTGCCGGTGCCGCCGGTCAGCTGATTCTTCTGGGTGGCGGTGAGGACGTTGTTGGTGCCCGCGGTCAGGGTGTTGCTGGTCCCTGCCGTCATCGAGTTTGCACCCGCAGTCGCGGTGATGACGTTGTTGCCGCTCGCGGTGGTCATGCTGTTGTTGCCGCTGGTGGCGGAAATGGCGTTGCCACCGGTGGTCGCGGTCATGGCGTTGGACACACCGGTCATGGTGTTGACCGAGGAGCCGGCATTGCCGATGGTGTTGACCGAGCCCGCCGTCGCGACACCGATGTTGTTGGCCGGGCCGACCAGGTTGTTGGACACGGCTGCGGTCAGGGTGTTCGAAGTACCCGCGTTGATCAGGTTGCTGCCCAGCGTCGCGGTCACCGTGTTGTTGCCGGTGCTGGCGGTCACCGAGTTGGCGATGCCATTCACTGCATTGGTCGAGGTCGCGAGGTTACCAATGTTGTTGTTGGTGTTCGCAGCCGTCGTGCCGATGTTGTTGGTGATCGCGACCAAGTCGTTGGAACCAGTCGTCGCGATGATGCTGTTGCCCGTGCCACCGGTGATGGTGTTGGTGGTGCCTGCCGTGATGGCGTTGCTGGTTGCCGCGCCGATCGTGTTGCCACCCACCGTGGCCGTCATGGCATTGGTACCGCCGGTGATGGTGTTGGCCCCGGTCGCGGTGATGTTGTTGGCACTGCCCTGCACCGTGTTGACCGTATTGCCCGCTTCACCGATCGTGACCGCGCTGGTCGTGGTCGTGGCATTGGTCGTCGCAACGAAGAGCGTCTTGGCTGCGCCGCCGCCGGAACCGGACACGGTAAGTGTCGTGCCACCCGCGTCCCCGTCGGCCAGGGTCAGCACGGAGGAATTGGTGCCACCGGACAGGACGGAACTGCTGCCGTTGACCGACAACCCGTGGCTGTCACCCGTCGCGTCCACATACTGAACAGTCGCCTGTGCGCCAGTGGTGGTAATGATCGAGCGGCTGTTACCAGCTGCCGCGCTTTGGATGGTATTCGTACCGGTCACTGTGTTGGTCGTGCCAGTCACGGTGTTGGCGACGCCGTTGATGGCGGTGCCGCCAGCGGTGGCCACATAGCTGCCGCCGCCGGTCACCGACATGGTGTTGGAGGTCGTGGCCGTGTTGGTGTTGGTATCGCCCGTCACCGCCGTACCGCCTGCCGCCACGGTCACGCTGCCGCCACCGGTCATGCTCATGACCGCGTTGGTGGTACCGGTGCTGAGGGTGCCGCCACCGGTGGTGGTGATGGTGTTGGAAGTGGTGCCGGTCAGGGTGTTGGTAGCGCCGGTCATCAAGTTGGCGGAAGTGCCAGCGTTACCGATGGTGTTCGCAGAACCGGCCTGGGTCGTGCCGATGGTATTGGTCAGGCCATTCAGGCTGGCGTTGTCGCTGGCGGTCAGGGTGTTGTTGATCTGGGTGGCCCCGGTCACGGTCAGCATGCCGCCAACAGTGGTTGCGCCGCCGCCGGTGGCGATGTCGGTCGCGCCCACGGAACTCAGGGTACCGCCAACAGTGGTATTTCCGGTGATGCCAGCGTTGCCGCCAATGGTGGCGTCACCAGTCGTGGTGACGCTGGTGCCGCCCATGTCGCCGGTTGCGGCATTCAGGGTGATGTTGGCGCCGACGGTAGTGTTGCCGGTCACGCCCAGGGTGCCGCCGACAGTCGCGTTGTTGGTCACGGCGGCGGAATCGAGGGTGGCCAGGCCGGTGGTGCTGAGGGTATTGGTGCCGACGTTGCCGCTGTTGGTGATGTCACCCGTATTGCCGATGCCATTGGTGGTCGTCGCGCCACCCACGCTGAGGGTGGTGGTCACGGAGGCGGAGTTCAGGGTAGCCAGGCCCGTGGTGGACAGGGTGGCGGAGCCAACGTTGCCGCTGGCGGTGATGTCGGTCGCGCCGGTAATCGCACCGGCGTTGGTGATGCCACCGGCGTTATTGTCGATGCCGCCGGTGATGTTGGCGCCGCCGGCCTGGACGGTCAGGATGCCGCTGGAGGTCAACGTGCCGCCAGAGATATTACCCGTAGCAGTAACATTACCCGCGCCGACACCTTGACCCATCGAGACGCTGGCACCGGGGGAGGCAATGATCATCCCCGTCTGGTCGATCGTCACGCTCTGGCCCGCGCCATCGTCGATGTTGAAGAGGCCATCGGATACGGTTGTTGTTCCCATCAGAACAGTACCGCTCGCGCCCAGATCCAAGGTGCTGCCTGCGGTAAAGCTGGGGCTGGCAATCGTGACCACATCGTTATTGAGCACTTCACCAGCACCACCGGTACCGCCGGTGATCGCGCCGCTGACATCGGCCATTGCGCCGCTTGCGCACATCGCGGAAACCGCGGCCACGAGCATCTTCATCTTGAATTGCTTGCTGTTCATCAGACTAAACCTCCAAAAAGATGGAACACCATTTGCACCGTGCATCTTCGCCGACCAGTGCATCACGACGGGCCAAGAGTACGAAAAAAACCGGGCAACGACACCGCGCCCCGGTTGGAGCGCCGCGAAAACTCCCCGCGAATGTACTACATGCTTTTTGCTATTGGAACCTGAGCATGGCCGATATTTCGGCATACACCGGGGGCGGACCGACGAAATCCCGTTGGCGCGCAGCGAGGCCATGGCAAGATGCCAAGCCCGGCCATGATAACTCTGTGGGGGAGGAAGAGGATGGCATGCGGGCGATCAGCCGCATGGCCTCAGGTATCTGGCGGAGACGCAGGGATTCGAACCCTGGATCCAGTTTTTGACCGGATGCACCCTTAGCAGGGGTGTGCCTTCGACCACTCGGCCACGTCTCCAGACTTGTTTCGGCCTCGGCCGAAAAAGCCGGGCAAGGATACCCGCACGAGCCCTTCAGGGCAACGGCGGCAGAGCAGAAATTTGAGAAAAAACCCGCTTGCAATACCACCAAGGTCATGATCCCGAAACCGCAACTGACCGCCACACAGCGGTTGTATCGCCTCACGGCGGCTGTGTGGCGGTCAACTGCGGCTTCCGGGGTGTTCCGCATCAGCGAGATCCGTCCATCGAGAAAACATCGCGGCCTGGCCCTGCAAGCCGCCGTCCGGGCCGGAAAGATTCCACACCGTCGCCTGCTCGATCAGGAAGCGTCGCCCGCTCCTGGCGATGCGGATGCCACGGTAATCGTCGACATACCCGCGCTGCGCGACTTGCGCCAGCAACAGCGCGCGCGCCTCCCTTGCAATGGGTTCCGCGGAATACCGCGATGGCATCCCGACGAGTTCCCGCCAGGGCATCTCGAAGCGGCTCTGAGCGGCCAGGTTGGCGTAAGTGAAGCGGGGGTCGGGCGCATTGTCGTGCGAGAGCAGGACAAAGGGCGCGTGATAGAGCGCCTCCGCTGCCGCGCGTGCGGACAGGCCGACCGCCACCAGATCATTGCCGGTCAGCACGCGGTAACTGCGGATCAGCAGTGCCGCGTGCGGGAGTAGATAGTCGTTATCGGGGTCGGGTTCGGACAACATGAGTCACTTTGGGCGCCGGGTGACACGGCTTGGATGCCCTGTCTCGCAGATGACGCGTCACCAGAAAGAAAAAACGCCGGCAGCAAGCCGGCGTTACGGAGGGGCAGACCGCCGTCCCGGCAGGGGGATCAAACCGGCGCCTTGTCCAGTTCGAATGCCTGATGCAGGGCACGCACGGCGAGTTCCATATATTTATCTTCCACGACCACGGAAATCTTGATTTCCGAGGTGGAGATCATCTGCAGGTTGATGTTCTCGGCCGCCAGCGCGCGGAACATCTTGCTGGCGACGCCGGCGTGGGTGCGCATGCCGACACCGACCATGGACACCTTGGCGATCTTGTCGTCGCCGACAACCTCATGCGCGCCGATTTCGTCCTTGACCTGGTTGAGCACATCCATCGCCCGCTTGAACTCGCCGCGATGGACGGTGAAGGTGAAATCGGTGGTGTTATTGGCGCCGACGTTCTGCACGATCATGTCGACGTCGATGTTGGCGTCGGCCACGGAGCCGAGGATGAGGGCAGCGATGCCAGGCTTGTCGGGCACGCCCAGGACGGTGAGTTTGGCTTCATCGCGGTTGAAGGCGATGCCGGAAATGATGGGTTCTTCCATGCTGTCATCCTCGAAGGTAATCAAGGTGCCCTCACCATCTTCCTGGAAGCTGGAGAGCACGCGCAGTTTCACTTTGTATTTGCCGGCGAATTCCACCGAGCGGATTTGCAGCACTTTGGAGCCGAGACTGGCGAGTTCCAGCATTTCCTCGAAAGTGATGGTATCCAGCTTGCGGGCTTCCGGGACGATGCGCGGGTCGGTGGTGTAGACGCCGTCGACATCGGTGTAGATCTGGCACTCGTCGGCTTTCAGCGCCGCCGCCAGGGCCACGCCGGTGGTATCGGAGCCGCCGCGACCGAGGGTGGTGATATTGCCGTTCTCGTCCACGCCCTGAAAACCGGCCACCACGACGACATGGCCGCGATCGAGATCGGCGCGCATACGCGCTTCGTCGATGGAAAGAATGCGCGCCTTGGTATAAGCGTCGTCGGTCACGATACGCACCTGAGAGCCGGTGTAACTCCTGGCCTTCAGCCCAAGGTCTTTCAAGGCCATGGCCAGCAGCGCGATGGTGACCTGTTCGCCGGTGGAGACCAGGACATCCATTTCACGCGGATCCGGCTCTTTCTGTATCTGCTTGGCCAGGGCAATGAGGCGATTGGTCTCGCCGGACATGGCGGAGAGCACCACCACGACCTGATGCCCGAGCATCTTGAACTTGGCGACACGCTCCGCGACGTTGCGAATGCGCTCGATGGAGCCCACCGAGGTACCGCCGTATTTCTGGACAATTAGCGCCATGATTGAGGGATTTGCACGAAAAGCAGGCATTCTACAGGAGCGCGCAAAAGCTTCGCCATATTGCCAGACAACCTGTCGGGTTTGATTCGCCATGCGCGCCGGGCCGCCGCGTTGCGGCGCTTGGCAAGTGAATGGCCATTGCCGGCGCGGCAAGCCTTGCATCCATCGCTTTCTGGACGCAACGCGCATGGCGAATCAAACCCGACAGGCTCTAACCATTGAAACTCTTCACCTCCGCCCTTAGTCTTATCCCCGTTCTCAACCCTGTGGAGATTCCACGATGCAAACCCGATTCGACAATGTCGTGCGTATGGACGGCACGATCGCCGTCGAGCAGACCAACAAGGTACTGCGCAACACCTACATGATGCTGGGCCTGACCATGATCCCGACGGTGATCGGGGCGTTCTTCGGCATGAGCCTGGATTTCGCCTTCGCCGCGCCCCATCCGTTCATGTTCGCCATCGGCATGATGGCGGTGATGATGGGGCTGTTCTATGGCATCAACGCCAACCGCGACAGCGGCATGGGCGTGGTTCTGCTGCTGCTGCTCACCGGCTTCATGGGCGTAATGCTGGGCCCGATCCTGCAAGTGGCGCTGCATCTGCGTAATGGTGGGGAAATCATCGGCCTGGCGGCGGGTGGTACCGGCGCGATTTTTCTGACCCTGGCCGGCATCGCCACCACCACCAAGAAGGATTTCAGCTTCCTGGGCAAATTCCTGATGGTGGGCATCGTCCTGCTGATCCTGGCCAGCCTGGCGAACCTCTTCTTCCAGATTCCGGCGCTGGCGCTGACCTTGTCGGCCGTCGCCGTCCTGCTGTTCTCCGGCTTCCTGCTCTATGACGTGAGCCGCGTGGTCAACGGCGGCGAGACCAATTACGTGATGGCAACCCTGGCCATCTATCTGGACATCTACAACATCTTCGTCAACCTGCTGCAATTGCTGATGGCCTTCATGGGCGAACGCGATTGAGCTTGAACGCAAGAAAAAAGGCGGCCGCGGCCGCCTTTTTTCATTGCATCGGCAGCGTCACCCCAAACAAGTGAACATCGGCACCGAGTTGCAAAGCGTGCCCGATTGGATTATTCAATCGTGTCTCCCGACCGCTCTCTCCCCGAGTCTTCCTCCATGCCCCGATACGCCCCCCGTTCGTGTTCAACCTTTCAACTGCGTTGCTTGAGGCATCTGGCGATTACGTTACTCGCCCTGACCGCCCTCCCCGCCGGCGCGGACACTTACGTCAATCATGCCGGGATGCGTTTCGTCGACATTCCCGCCGGAAAATTCCTGATGGGCTCATGCAAACTGCCCGATGACCTCCGTGCGGAAAACAAAAAACGCAGGTTCCTCGGGCTCAAGCCGCATGCCCCGGACTGCAGCAACCCCGATGCGAATGCGCTGGACAACGAGATCCCGCAACACACGGTCGATCTGCCGGCGTTCCAGATGGGCGTCACGGAAGTCACGTTGGGTCAGTACAAGAAATTCATCGCCGCCAGCGGCCGCCTGGGCCTGCTCAACGACAAGTTCATGCAGGCCAATGCACACGGCGACGATGCACCGGTGGTCTGGGTGAACTGGAAGGATGCCCAGGCTTTCATCAACTGGCTCAACCAGAGCAAGCCGGCCAGCGACAGGGGTAGCTACCGACTGCCGAGCGAGGCCGAATGGGAATACGCCTGCCGCGCCGGGGGCTATCACGACTATTGCGGCAGCAACGATGCCAAGGCGGTAGCCTGGTATTACGAAAACGGCGGCTGGCACCCGCAACCGGTCGCCCACAAGCAGCCCAACGCCTTCGGCTTGTACGACATGAGCGGCAACGCGGACGAGTGGGTGCAGGACTGCTACCACAATACTTATGATGGCGCGCCCGGCGACGGCAGCGCCTGGACCAGTGGCTGTACCAGCCCGGGCCATGTGTTGCGCGGCAACTCCTGGAAACAATACGAAGCCCGCTATACCCGCGCGGCGCACCGGCTCGAAGGCCGGCCCAACCTCATCAACAGAATGGTCGGCTTCCGGGTGGCCAGGACACTCAAACCCTGAGCCCGCGCGCGAATCCCGGCCTGAGAAACAGAAAAGGCGGGAACCTCCCGCCTTTTCCATGACGTGACCCAGCCGGCTATTTGTAGACCGGCGGCGGTACGAACATCGGCAGCATCGGAATGCCCTGCGGCATCACCTGGGCGCCGTAGGGCGCGCGCAGCATCGCGCCCACCGTCGGGCCGTATGCCTGCGGATTGGCCATGCCGCCCATCCAGGCGCCATACCAGTTGGGATTGAGCGGTGTCGTCGCCATGCTCGTCACGCGCGGATCTGTTGGCGCCGTGGCCCAGCGCAGATAGACATTGGGATTCAGGGCATTCGCGGCCAACGCCAGCAGCTTCGGGTCCAGCGGCGCCATCACCCAGCGCATCAACTTGTTCGGGTCCGCCACCACGGTTTGTGTCGCAGCGAGGAACTGCGGATCCATCATGGCGGTAGTCCAGGCGGCAATGACCGCCGGGTCAAGGGCCCGGGCGAAATTGCCGTAGGCGCGCGGATCCATCAGGCTGGAGGTGGACTGCATGTAGAGATTCGGTTCCATCATGGCCTTGGCCGCGTCGAGCAGGAACTGCGGCTCCGACACCACGGACAGCGCCGCCAGGAATTTTTTCGGGTCAGCCAGCATGTCCCCGTTGCGAGTGAAATCGGCGAGATAAGCGATCCACTCCTGGGTGCCGCTGGGCATGGCGGCTTTTCCCGGAGCGGGGGCGGGGGCATCAGCGGCGAAACAGCCGACGCTGGATACCGTCAATGCGACGGCGAGGGATAGGCGGCGTGCTTTCATCCTGGTCTCCTGTTGTACAAATAATTCAATATTAACAATTGCTTATGCACCTGTAGCGCATAGGCTGATTGTGCCGGGATTTCACGAGCAGGTGTCGGAAATACGTTGCCTGATGAAGTCCAGCGCCGCTTGCAGATTGGCGCTGGCCGTCGCGCTCAGCCCTTCGCCCAGTTCGAATGACCGGCCCTGGATCGCCAGCACGAAAGCCGGCGGTGGTTCGCCGAACAATTTTTCGTAGGCATGCAACACGGCGCCGGGCGAAAGCTCATGGCTGCTGTAGCTGGCATCCTCGACCGCGGCGACGGGCGTGAAGGAAAAGGCCGCCGACATGTCGATGCCAGCATCGACGAACACCACTTCCCGCCGCCCCTGAAGATCCAGTGCGTATTCCACCTGGAGCTGGAAATCGGTGAGCAACGCCACACCCGGTGGCGTGTCCGCTTCAAGGCACTCGATCAACAGCGGCCCGAGCGCGTCGTCGCCGCGACTGGGGTTGCCGATGCCGATGATCAGTAGCGGCGGCACCGCGCCGGCTGTGTTCACCCGACCAGCCCTACAACACCGGCGAGTCGCCGGCGCTACAGGTTCCACGCGTCAGACGGTCGATCTCCCGCCCTTCCGCGTCCAGCAATTCCACTTGTAGCGGCATCTTGCCCAGCGCATGGGTGGCACAGGAGAGGCAGGGATCGAAGGCGCGGACGGCGACTTCGATGTGATTGAGCAGGCCCTCGGTCAACTTGCGGCCATCGAGGTACTGGCGCGCAACCTGGCGCACTGCCTCGTTCATGGCCTGGTTGTTGTGGGTGGTGGAGACGATCAGGTTGGCGCGGATCACCTGATCATTCTCGTCGACCCGGTAATGATGAATCAGGGTGCCGCGCGGCGCCTCGATCATGCCGACGCCACGCTCCTGGCGCTCGCCCTTGACCACCAGGTCGTCGCCTTGCAGGTCGGCATCATGCAGCAGTTCCTTGATCGCCTCGGCTGCGTGCAGCATCTCGATCATGCGCGCCCAGTGATAGGCCAGGGTGGCGCCGGTGGCGCTGCCGCCGTCGAAGGCCAGGAATGCCTGGCGCTCGCGCTCGGCCAGCGGCGTGGGAATGAAGTCGCACTGGGTCACGCGGGTGAGCGGACCGACCCGATACCAGCCCTGTTCCGGCCCAAGCGCGCGCAGGAAGGGAAACTTCATGTACGACCAGGGCTTCACCTCTTCCAGGATGTGCTCCCAGTAGTGGTTGTAATCGACGTGGTCGAACAGTGTCTTGCCGTCCATGTCACGGGCACGCAAGCCGCCGTGGTAGAGGTCCATCGCCCCGTCGGCGCGGACCAGCCCCAGTGTGTGCGCCCGGAAGCGGCCGAAGGCGTTGTATTCCGTCAGGTTTTGTTCGAACAGGTTGCGCGCGATATGCACCGCGTCGCGACTCCAGCCGATGATCTGATAGATGTCTTTCAACAGTTCATCGCGCTCGACAAGGCTCAGGTTCTTGTTCACCCCGCCCGGTACCGAGCCGGTGCCATGCACCCGCTTGCCGGCCGTGTGGCGAATCACCTCCTGTCCATATTTGCGCAGCATGACACCCTGGCGCGCCACCTCGGGATAGGCGGCGGCGATACCGACGATATTGCGCTGGGCCACATCGGAGCCGAAGCCGAACAACAGGTCCGGTGAAGAAAGATGGAAGAAATGCAGCGCGTGCGATTGCAGGATCTGGCCGTAGTGCATCAGGCGGCGCAGCTTGTCGGCGGTGGGCGTGAGCTTGTGGGCGCCGACGATCTGGTCGAGCGCCTTGGAGGCAGCCAGATGGTGGGACACCGGGCAGATGCCGCACAGGCGTTGCACCATCACCGGCACTTCCCAATAGGGCCGGCCCTGGATGAATTTCTCGAACCCACGGAATTCGACGATGTGCAGGCGGACCTGCTGGACATGGTCGTCCTCATCCAGCAACAAGGTGACCTTGCCGTGACCTTCCACACGCGATATCGGTTCGATGGCGACGCGGCGCAGATTTTCCGGATGGGCGGCGGTTTCCAGGTTCATGGCGAACTCCTTGTTCCAAGCGAAGCCTAGACTGCATCAAATTGCGGGCATGCGCCACCCTGGAAGCGATAAGCCCCTGTCCTTTCAGGTAAAATCCGCGGCCACTCTTTCTCGGGAGGCACCTTGCGTGCCTCGTATTTTTTTATGCGCAACATCCGCAACTTTTCCATCATCGCCCACATCGACCACGGCAAGTCGACGCTTGCCGACCGCATCATCCATTCCTGCGGCGGCCTCGCCGACCGCGAGATGGAAGCGCAGGTGCTCGATTCGATGGATCTGGAGCGGGAGCGCGGCATCACCATCAAGGCGCAGACCGCCGCCCTGCTCTACACAGCTAAGGATGGCCAGGAATACCAGCTCAACCTGATCGACACCCCCGGCCACGTCGACTTCTCCTATGAAGTCTCCCGCTCGCTCTCCGCCTGCGAGGGCGCGCTGCTGGTGGTGGACGCCTCCCAGGGGGTCGAGGCGCAGACCGTGGCGAACTGCTACACCGCCGTGGAACTGGGCGTCGAAGTGTTCCCGGTGCTGAACAAGATCGACCTGCCTTCCGCCGACCCCGAGCGGGTCATCCAGGAAATCGAGGACATCGTCGGCATTCCCGCCGACCACGCGGTGCATTGCTCGGCCAAGAGCGGCCTCGGCGTCATCGACGTCCTGGAAGCCGTCGTCAAGTACATCCCCGCCCCCGCCGGTGACGAGGAGGCGCCGCTGAAGGCGCTGATCATCGACTCCTGGTTCGACAACTACGTCGGCGTCGTGATGCTGGTGCGGGTGGTCGACGGTGTGGTGAAGCAGAAGGACAAGATCCGCCTGATGGCCGGCGACTTCGATTACCAGGTGGAAAACCTCGGTGTATTCACGCCGAAGTCGCTGGCCCGGCCCGAACTGCGCGCCGGCCAGGTCGGCTTCATCATCGCCGGCATCAAGGACCTGAAGCACGCCAAGGTGGGCGACACCATCACCCTGGCCAACCGCCCGGCCGCGGCGGCCCTGCCCGGCTTCAAGGAAATCCAGCCACAGGTGTTCGCCGGCCTCTACCCGGTGGAGTCGCACGAATACGACAGCCTGCGCGACGCCCTGACCAAACTGCAACTCAACGACGCCGCCCTGCGTTTCGAGCCGGAAACCTCGCAGGCGCTGGGCTTCGGCTTTCGCTGCGGCTTTCTCGGCCTGCTCCACATGGACGTGGTGCAGGAGCGCCTGGAACGGGAATATGACCAGAGCCTGATCACCACCGCGCCTTCGGTGGAATACCAGGTGATCATGAAGGACGGCAGCCAGATCGAGGTGGAAAACCCCTCGCGCCTGCCTGACCTGTCCAAGATCGAGGAGATCCGCGAGCCCATCATCACCGCCACCATCCTGGTGCCCGAGGAGTTTCTCGGCAATGTCATGACCCTGTGCAACCAGAAGCGCGGCGCCCAGGTGGACATGAAATACCTCGGCCGCCAGGTGATGATCAAGTACGACATCCCGCTCAACGAAGTGGTGCTGGACTTCTTCGACAGACTCAAATCCACCTCGCGCGGCTATGCTTCGCTGGACTACGAGTTCAAGGAGTTCCGCGCTGACGACCTGATCAAGCTGGACGTGCTGGTCAACGGCGAGAAGGTCGATGCCCTGGCGCTGATCGTTCACCGCGGCACCTCGCAATACCGTGGCCGTGAACTGGTCGCCAAAATGCGTGAACTGATCCCGCGCCAGATGTTCGACGTGGCGGTGCAGGCCGCCATCGGTGCCCACATCATCGCCCGCGAGACCGTCAAGGCCTTGCGCAAGAACGTGCTGGCCAAGTGCTACGGCGGCGACATCACCCGCAAGAAGAAACTTCTTGAGAAGCAGAAGGAAGGCAAGAAGCGGATGAAGCAGGTGGGCAACGTCGAAATTCCGCAGGAAGCCTTCCTGGCCATCCTGCAAGTTGGAGATAAATAAGTGAACTTCGCCCTGATTCTGTTTCTCGCCACGGTCATCACCGGCACCATCTGGCTGCTCGACCACCTGTTCCTGGCCAAGCACCGCGCGGACAAGGCCAAGCTGCCCATCCTGGTCGATTACTCGAAGAGCTTCTTCCCGGTCATTCTGGTCGTGTTCCTGCTGCGTTCATTCCTGGTGGAGCCGTTCAAGATTCCATCCGGCTCGATGCTGCCGACCCTGTTGATTGGCGATTTCATCCTGGTGAACAAGTTCGAATACGGCATCCGTCTGCCGGTACTGAACAAGAAGGTGGTGCAACTGGGCGACCCGAAGGCGGGCGACGTGATGGTGTTCCGCTATCCCAGCGATCCCTCTCTGGATTACATCAAACGCGTGGTGGGCGTGCCCGGCGACGTGGTCGAATACCGGGGCAAGCATCTGATCATCAACGGCAAACCGACTGAAATGAAGCAGAACGGCAAATACGAATACACCGCCAGCGGCTTCAACATCGTGCAGGGGGACACCTGGCGCGAGAAGCTGGGCGAACACGAGCATATCGCGATGACCCAGCCGGACATGCCGCCGGTGGTGGTGCACCAGGTTGAGGGTGGGTTCCCCTTCCGCGACAACTGCAGCTACAACGACAACGGCTTCAAGTGCGTGGTGCCGGCGGGCCACTACTTCATGATGGGCGACAACCGCGACGCCTCCAACGACTCCCGCTACTGGGGATTCGTACCGGATGCGAACATCGTCGGCCGCGCCTTCTTCATCTGGTGGAACCTGGACGACTTCCTGAATTCCCTGAAAACCTTCTCGAAACCCGAACGCATCGGCTCCAGTATCAAGTGAGACCAGCATGAACAAGCAAACCGGCGTCACTCTCGGCGGCATGATCATCTTCCTGTTGCTGATGGGCCTGGCGGCCTATTCGGCAACCCGTGTCATCCCCGCCTACATGGATTACTGGCTGGTCCAGCGCACACTGAATCAACTGGTGAATCAGGACAATGTGTCGAACAGCAATGACGAGCACATCCGTGAGCAGTTTGCCAAGCACCTGAGTCTCAACAACATCACCCTCGTGAAGCGCTCCGACCTGCTCATCGAGCGCATTCCCAGCGGCGTGCACTTGAGCGCGACGTTCTCGACCAAGCGGCCCTACATGGGCCCGGTCAATCTGTGCCTGGATTTCCAGGCCGAGGCCAGTTCCGGCAGCGGAAACTGACCACCGCGCCGGAAATCCCTTCTCGCACGCCGCCACGTGATGCCCACACACCACGCCTCCCTGGAACAGTGTCTCGGCCATACCTGGCGCGATCGCCCGCTGCTGGCGCAGGCGCTGACACACCGCAGTCACGGCGCCACCAACAACGAGCGTCTGGAATATCTCGGTGACGGCGTCCTCAACTGCGTGGTGGGCATGATGTTGTACCAGCGTTTCCCGGAACTGCCAGAGGGACGCCTGTCGCGATTGCGCGCCAACCTGGTCAATCAGGACTCCCTGCACGAGATCGCACGCGAACTTGATCTGGGAAGCCATCTCCGCCTGGGCGAGGGCGAACTCAAGAGTGGCGGCGCCAGCCGGCCCTCCATTCTCGCCGATGCGCTGGAATCCCTGTTTGGCGCCGCCTTCCTGGACGGCGGCTTCGAAACCGCCCGCGCGATGATCGAGCGCCTGTTCAACGAGCGCATCAACGCGATCAATCCCACGGTACAGGGCAAGGATGCCAAGACTCGTCTGCAGGAATGGCTGCAGTCGCGGCATCACGGCCTGCCCTGCTACACCCTTGTGGATACCAGCGGCCAGGCGCACGCCCAGACCTTCCATGTGGAATGTCGCATCGCCGCGCTGGACATCACCACCCTGGGTCAGGGATGCAACCGCAAGACAGCGGAACAGGTGGCGGCCAAGGCGGCACTGTCTCGGGTGGAAGGCCAAGGCCTCAAGCGCAAGGGACAGGACAAGCCCGCCGCGCCCGGGAAAGCAACCGCAGCGCAATCGAAACCAGGGGCCTCATGACCCAGCCTTTCCGCACCGGCATCATCGCCGTCATCGGCCGCCCCAACGTCGGCAAGTCCACCCTGGTCAACGCCCTGGTGGGCGCCAAGGTCAGCATCGTCTCCAACAAACCTCAGACCACGCGCCACCGCATCCTCGGGGTACGCACGGAAGCGGACGCACAGTTCATCTTTGCCGACACCCCGGGTTTCCAGACCCAGTTCAAGAGCGCGCTCAACACCGCGATGAACCGCTCGGTCACGCAAGCCCTGGCGGAAGTGGACGCAGTGGTCTGGCTGGTGGAAGCGCGCAAGCTTACCCCCGCCGACCAGCGTATCCTGCCGCTGTTGCCGCGCAACAAGCCGGTAATTCTGGTGGTGAACAAGATCGACACGGTGGCGGACAAGACCGTGCTGTTCCCCTACCTGGAAATGCTGTCTCAACAGTACAAGTTCGCTGAGATCGTGCCCCTCTGCGCCGAGAAGGCCAAGGATGCCGAGCGCCTGCCCGCCATCGTGAAACCTTATCTTCCGGAAGGCGAGCCCTGGTTCGCCGAGGACGACATCACCGACCGCAGTTCCCGCTTCCTCGCCGCCGAGATCGTGCGCGAGAAGGTGTTCCGCCTGACCGGCGATGAAATCCCCTACGCGGTGGCGGTCACCATCGAGGAATTCACGGAAGAACCCAACCTGTTCCGCATCGGCGCCGTGGTCTGGGTCGACCGCGACGCCCACAAACCGATCCTGCTCGGTCGCGGCGGCGAGCACATCAAGCGCATTGCCACCGAGTCGCGCCAGGACATGGAGAAGCTGTTCGATCGCAAGGTCTTCCTCAACGTCTGGGTGAAGGTGAAAGGCGGCTGGGCGGACGACGCGCGGCTGATCAAACAATTCGGGTATGAGTAAGCCCCTGTGAGTGAGCGCGTCGACGGCGATCCGGCCTTCGTCCTGCATACCCGCCCCTGGCGCGAAACCAGCCTGATCGTCGACATCCTCTCGCGCCACCACGGCCGCATCGGCCTGGTGGCGCGGGGCGCCCGGCGCGCCGGGGCGGCGGTGAAGGCGCGGCTGATCCCGTTCCAGCCGCTTACCCTGTCCTGGTTTGGGCGGGCCCAGTTGCGCACCCTGCACGCGGCGGAATGGCAGGGCGGCGGCCTGATGCTGCGCGGCCACGCCCTGATGTGCGGCTTCTACCTCAACGAACTGCTGCTCCGCCTGCTGCCGGAAGGCGACGCCCACGAAACCCTGTTCGACCACTACTACCAGGCCCTGGCCAACCTCAATGGCGGCCCGGAAGTGGAGCCGGTGCTCCGCCGCTTCGAACTCGACCTGCTCTCGGAACTGGGCTATGCGCAATCGCTCGGCCATCAGGCTGACGGAGGCGACATCGACCCGAAGGCGCGTTACGGCTACGAGATTGGGAAAGGCATCACCCCACCGGGCCATGGCATTCTGTACAGCGGCCGCACCCTGCTGGACATGGCGACCGGCGACTTCAGGCGGCCTGCCACCCTCGCCGAAGGTAAACTACTGATGCGCGCCCTCCTCGCCCATTACCTGGGCGACAAACCCCTCGCCACCCGGCAGATGCTTCTGGATTTGCAGCGCGTGGAAAGCAGCAATACCTGACACCCCACCCACCTTTCATCCCTCACCCATCATGATCCGTCTTGGCGTCAATATCGACCACATCGCCACCCTGCGCCAGCAGCGCGGCACCCGTTATCCCAGCCCGGTGCAGGCCGCCCTGCTGGCGGAATCCGCCGGCGCCGACCTGATCACCCTGCATCTGCGTGAAGACCGTCGTCACATCCAGGACGCCGATGTGCACTCCCTGCGCGGCCTGCTGCAGACCCGGATGAACCTGGAGATGGCGATCACCGACGAGATGCTCGCCATCGCCTGCCAGGTGCGCCCGCAGGATGCCTGCCTGGTGCCGGAACGACGCCAGGAACTCACCACCGAGGGCGGCCTCGACGTCGCCGGCAATTTCGAACAGGTCAGGCATGCCTGTCACACCCTGCACGACGCCGGTGTGCGGGTCTCGCTGTTCATCGACGCCGACCCCCGACAACTGCAGGCCGCCGTAGAAGCCGGCGCGCCGGTGGTTGAAATCCACACCGGCCGCTTCGCCGATGCCGAATCCGGGGCTGAAGCCGCGCATGAACTGGAGCGCATCCGCGCCGCGGTGGCCACCGGCAATGCCCTGGGCCTGCGCGTCAACGCCGGACACGGCCTGCACTATCACAACGTCCAGGCGATCGCCGCCCTGCCGGATATCGAGGAACTCAACATTGGCCACGCCATCGTCGCGCAGGCCCTGTTTGTCGGCTGGGAAAACGCGGTGCGGGACATGAAGCGCCTGATGCTGGCGGCAAGGCAGGCAGCGTAATCGCGCCGGCGGCGGTCGAGCGCCAACCCACCCGATCGGCGGCGCCTCACTCCACTTTGGTCAGGCTGAAGCACACCTCTTCGTCACTGTTGCCGGTCAGTTCCAGCCGGTAGTTCATGCTGGCCGCCTGCTTGGCGGCCTGGTAGAGGCCGATGCCGAGACCGTCGTAGTTCGACACCGGCGCATGGAACAGCTTGTCCATCACTTCCTCCGGCACCGTCTCGCCGGTGTCGCATACCGTCAGGCTGAGCCGTCGCCGCGTTTCCATTTCGACACTCACCCGCACATCCGGGTGCCCCACGCGCTTGCGCAATGCGTTCTGCACCAGATTGTCGGCCACGCTGTCGAACAATTCCTGCGGCAGCCAGATCGTGGCATTGGGATCATCCATGGTGAACCGCAGTTCCTCACGGGCATACCGCGACTTCAATACGCGCCACCACTCGCGCGCCTGGATCTGGTTGGTGTCGAGCGCCTTCTCGGGCGCCTTGAGCTTGTCCAGGGTGATTTCCAGGCGTTTCGCCATCTGCGGCAGTTGCCGCTGCATCAGGGTCTGCAACGACATGGCCTGTTCCGGCCGACTGTGCTCGGCCGCGGAACATAGCGTCTTCAGCGACTGCAGCAGGTTTTTCACGTCATGGGTCAGGCGCGATCCGGTTTCGAAGATCGCCTGGGTGTAGGCATTGGCGCGCATGGCGCGCTCGCGCGTCTTGGCCGCGTAGAAGTAGCCGATGATCTCGGTCAACAGGCGCAAATGCAGGGCGAACGCCGGGTTGACCGTGGTTTCCGTGTAGAACGTCACCTCCACTTCGAGGTGGGTGAAGGCGGTCGCGTGCCGGCTCTTTTCGCCGAGGGCGCCACTGCTCACCGGTGTCCGCCAGGTCACCCCGGTGGACCAGGGCAAATGGGTGAAGCCGGCCATCGCGCTGCGCAGGAAAACATCCGGCTCGGGTTGCTGCTCGGCAGCGTCCGAGAGTTGTTTCAACCACTCTTCCAGAGGCAGCCCCAGGGACAGCACATAGCGGGAAAACAGGTCGCGCAGGCCAAACGAGCCACCACGCGGCTCCCACAACCAGGCGAAGATGAGCAGGGTCGCCACCAGGGTTCCCAGGCTCAGGAGCAGGCTGCCGGCGTAATCGCTGTGTCGCAGATGCATGGCGACATAACTGCCGAGGGCGAGCACGCCGATGATCAGCACGAACATCAGAGCATAAAGCAGATCCACGGCGGAGCCGCCGCGACTGATCCGCGGCGAGGGGAACAGCAACACCGCCAGGGGGAGCAGCAGCAGGCTGTCGCGCCAGATCGCGACCTGGCTGACCTGGCGCACCGGCAAGCCGAAGCCCTGCGGCAGCAACCAGACAAACAGCAGGAACAACAGGAACAGTACCGCCGCCCAGAGGCCCATCCGCTCGCGCACCGTCGGCAAGGTGACGGCCACCGCGCCAAGCAGGCCGGAAAGGATCACGCACCAAAGCGAGGCCACCCAGACGTTGTTCAATCCCGCCAACGCGCCCCCCACAAGCAGGACCCCGATCGAGCGGTGCCAGGGCAGGCGCTGCTGGCCGCTGAAAAACGGCTGCCAGAGCAGGAACGCGCCGTAATGCGCCAGCACCATGGCCTGTCCCCACAATTCGCCCTGCCCCCAGACAAACGCGGCATGCAGCAGCAGCAGCATCAGGGCCAGGATGCGGTTGCCATAATGCTGCAAACGCAGGGGAACCGAATCGGCGCTGTCTTCAGCGCTGACCGGTGCAGTCGAAGGAGAGGCAAACAGCGTGGGCATGACTGACAGTATCGGCCCGTTTCTATCAAAGTTGAGGCGTGGTGAATACGATAAACTGCCGCGCAAGCGCGCCTGGCATGACGCATCCGAAAACACAGTTGAATTGACAGGTCTGACGATGCATCGCCAATTTATCCAGCCACCCGGAACGGAAGCCATTGATTGCAAGAGTAACAAACGACGGCCCATTTCTTGCGTGCATCCGTCACGGCATGAAAGCACAACCCTCGAGATTCCGGCCGACTTCACGAACACCGACTGACCGACACATTGCCTAGCACTCCGTCCATGCCGCGTGAACCACGCGGCTTCACCCTGATCGAACTGGCCATCGTGCTGGTGGTCATCGGCTTGCTGCTCGGCGGCGTACTCAAGGGACAGGAACTGATCGAAAGCGCGCGCGCGCGCAACATCATTTCCCAGATCGACAGCATCAAGGCCGCCTACTACGCCTTCCAGGACAAATACCGCGCCGCCCCTGGCGACTATCCCGGCAGCCTTGCCTACGCCAACCTTTCCGGCATCGTCTCGCCGCAGGTAGGCGGCAATGGCGATGGCGTCGTCCGCGACACGCCACAGGCCAGGGAAAGCCTGCTGGTCTGGGTGCATCTCGCGCATGCCAACCTGATCGCCGGCAACTACCGGTCCACCGGCAGCCTGCCCGACCGTAATGGCGAATGGCCGCGGAATCCCTACAACGCCTACCTCCAGCTCCAGTACGACAGCAACTTCGCCAACGCCGCCACCTCTGCCCGCCTCAACCTGAAGACCGGCAACCAGATCCCCGCGAAAGTACTGGCCGATATCGACCGAAAGATCGACGACGGCCGCGCCGACAGCGGCCAGTTCCGCTTCAGCAATTTCGACGGCGGTGGCGGCGCCCCCTCGGCGCAGCGCTGCTACGACGCCAGCACCGGCCTCTGGCGCGCCGCCGACAACGAACCCAACTGCGGCGCCACCGCGCTTTTTTGAAGGCGGCCGTATTCTGGCAAGCCACGCGCCAGAGCACGGCATCCATGCAGGTCATCGTTGCCGCTCGCTCACGCCATCCGGTCCCATTCCGGCTCGCCGGCCAATTGTTCCACGAGATAGTCGATGAACACGCGCACGCGGCGCGACAGATGGCGGGTCGGCGGATAGAGGGCATAGGCGGATAACTCCGGCCAGCCATGATCGGGCAGGATACGGACGAGCGCGCCCTCACGCAGGGCGGCATGCAGGTAAAACGAGGGCAGTAGCAGCAGACCTTCGCCGGCAAGCCCGGCGTGCATCAGGAACTCACCGCTGTTGGCGAACAGACGGGGAGGAACGCGCACGCTGCCGGGCGTGCCGTCCGGTCCGCGATAGCGCCAGTGACCGGGGCCGGCCTGATTGCTGTATGCCAGGCAGACATGATGTTCCAGATCGGCGGCCACCCTCGGGGTGCCGGCCCGGGCAAGATAGGCGGGACTGGCGCAGAGCACGTGACGGATCGGGGCCAGGCGGCGGGCGATGAAGCTGGAGTCGGCCAGATCGGCGATGCGGATGGCGAGGTCGAAGCCTTCCTGCATCAGGTCAAGGTGGCGGTCGCTGAAGTCGAGGTCGAAACGTATGCCGGGATGGCGTCGCATGAAGACCTCGATCCGCGGCGCCAGCTGAAGCAGCCCGAAGGACAGCGGCAGCGCGACCTTGATGCCGCCACTCAGATCGCACTGCGATTGCGCCACGGCGGACTCGGCTTCTTCCAGGTCGGCGAGGATGGCCACCGCGCGCTGGTAGTAACCGCGTCCGCTCTCCGTCAGGTTGACCCGGCGCGTGGTCCGGGTGAGCAAGGCCGCCCCAAGGCGCGATTCCAGTTCGGTGAGTCGACGGCTGACGGCTGATCTGGCCAGATTCAGGTGCTCGGCCGCGGCGCTGAGGCTCCCCTTCTCGACGATCTTGACGAACATCTGCATGTCGGCGAATCGATCCATTGTTCACATCCAATAAACAAAGTGTTCATATTGTTTGTCTTTATCCTCGCGGTCACAACCATGACACTGGCGACACGGATGCCAACCCGGCATCGCCACCCTGAGGTATCGAACATGAATACGCCACTCCCTCCCATTCCCCTGCGCGTGCTGCGCGTCGATGCCAGCGCCCGCAATTCCGGCTCCGTCACCCGCGACCTGGCCGACCGGCTGCTTGCTGGATTGCGCGACCGCGTCAGCGCCATCGAGGTGACCCGGCGCGACGTCGCGCGCGGCCTGCCCTTCGTCGATGCAACCTGGATCGACGCCAATTTCACCGATCCCGATGCGCGCGACCCGGCACAGCGCGCGGCCCTGACGGATTCCGATGCGCTGGTGCGCGAAGTCATGACGGCGGATGTGCTCATCATCGGCGTACCGCTTTACAACTTTGCCGTACCCGCCAGCCTCAAGGCCTGGATCGATCAGATCGCGCGTGCCCGGCTCACCTTCCGCTACGGCGAACACGGCCCCGTTGGCCTGCTCGGCGGCAAGAAGGCCTATCTGCTGGTAGCCTCGGGAGGTGCCGAGATCGAAGGCGCCGCCGATTTCGCCACCCCGTGGCTACGCTTCGTGCTGAATTTTCTCGGCATCGACGACATCACGGTGATCGCGGCCGGCCAGGGCATGCGGCGCGGCGAAGCCGCCCGCGAGGGCGCGCTTGTCCGCATCAGCGAAGTACTCGAGCAACACTGGCACGCGCTCGCGCGTGCCGCCTGACCAGGAGCCCGTCATGAGCATCCGCCAAATTCAGCAGCGCGTTGCCACCCTGGCGGTTTCAGAGGGTGCCGGCGTCACCGTGCATCGCGGCATCGGCACGCCCGCGCTGCGCCATCTCGACCCGTTTCTCATGCTGGATCATTTCGGCAGCGACGACCCGGATGAATACATCGCCGGCTTTCCCGAGCATCCGCATCGCGGCTTCATCACCTTCACCTACATGCTCGATGGCCACATGGAGCACCGCGACAGCATGGGCAACCGCGGAGATCTGCAGTCGGGCGGTGTCCAGTGGATGAAGGCGGCGCGTGGTGTGATTCACTCCGAGATGCCACGCCAGAGCAAGGGGCGCATGCGCGGATTCCAACTCTGGATCAACCTGCCGGCCACTGAAAAGATGTCGCCTCCGGCCTATCAGGAGTTCGCGGCGGCGGAGATTCCGGATGTCACGGAGGGCGGGACGCGCGTGCGTGTCCTGGTCGGCGACCATGCCGGCCACCAGGGTGTCGTGCGCGATTCTCACACCGAGGTGGTGTATCTGGACGTCACCCTGCCCCCCGACAAGGAATTCACCCGCGCCCTGCCCGCAACCCACACGGCCTTCGTCTATGTCTTTGAAGGCGCCGTGCGGATCGCTGGCGGTGACCTGCCGCCCCATACCCTGGCGGTGCTTGGTGACGGCGAGACGTTGAGCTTGCGCGCGGGCGGCCTTGGCGCCCGTTTCATCCTGGTCGCGGGCAAACCGTTGCGCGAACCCATCGTGCAATACGGGCCGTTCGTCATGAACACGCGAGAGGAAATCGAACAGGCCATGGCCGACTACCGCGCCGGGAGGCTGGTGCAGGCCTGACCGGGCCAGCCGCCAGCCAGCCCTATTCGCGCCCCAACAACCAGGCCGCCACGTCAAGGTCGCGCGGCCAGGTCACCTTCAGGTTGGTGAGATCACTCTCCACTAGGCGTGGTGCAAGACCCAGATATTCCAGCGCGGAAGCCTCGTCGGTGACCATGTGGCCCGCCTGGTCCAGCGCGTGAAGCAACAGGCCATGGCGGAACATCTGCGGGGTTTGCGCGCCCCAGAGACGTTCCCGGGCAACCGTCGCCAGGATGCGCCGGCCTTCGCCTTCCCGTTTCAGGGTATCGGCTACCGGCGCGGCAAGGATGCCGCCGACCGCGTCTCCCGACACCTCGGCCAACAACTTGTCGAGCAGGGCACGCGACAAGCAAGGCCTGGCCGCGTCATGCACCAGCACCCAGTCCTCGGACGCCACCTCGCCGGCGATCGCGCGCAGGCCGTTGGCGACGCTCTCGGCGCGGCTGGCGCCCCCGCAGCGCAGCACGGTCAGCCTGGAGAAGGCCGACCAGTCGTAATCCCCCCACCAGCCATCCTCCGCTGACAGCACCACATAGATCCGCGCGATGGCCGGATGCCGCTCGAAGGCGCGGATGGCATGCCAGATCATCGGCCGACCGTGAATGTCCAGATACTGCTTGGGGTGGCTGGCGCCCATGCGGGCACCGATGCCGGCGGCGGGAAGAAGCGCGAAATGGCGGTGCAAGGGACGAGGCATCGTTCTTGTGTGTGGGCAGGCGTGCCCTAAAGTTTAAGGGGAAGCCGGATCAACTGAAGCATGTCCGGCGGATGTCGTACTCTGGCCAACCGCTTCATCGAGCAGCCCAGGTGATGGACCTCCCACTTTTTTGGAGCGTCGCATGCAAGCCACACGCCCCCCGGTCGTCGCCGGGACTTTCTACCCCGAGCATCCCGGGAAACTCAGCGCCATGCTGGAAGGCATGCTCGAAACGGCCGAGGCCACCTCGCTGCGGCCCAAGGCGCTGATCGCGCCGCATGCGGGCTACATCTATTCCGGCCCCATCGCGGCCAGCGCCTATGCGCTGCTGCGCCCGCTGCGGGCACACATCAAGCGGGTCGTCCTGCTCGGCCCGGTGCATCGGGTGTGGACGCCCGGCCTGGCGTTGCCAGGCGTGGAAGCGTTCGAGACGCCACTCGGCCTGGTTCGGCTCGACCAGGAGGCCATGGCCAGCATTTCCGGCCTGCCGCAAGTGCAGATTCATCCCGCCGCACATGCACAGGAACACTCTCTGGAAGTGCAACTGCCCTTCCTGCAGAGTGTACTCGACGATTTCACCCTGGTTCCCCTGGCGGTGGGAGGGGCCACGCCGGAACAGGTGGCGGCGGTGCTGGATCGACTCTGGGGCGGCGCGGAAACCTTGATCGTGATCAGTTCCGACCTCTCGCATTTCCTGCCCTACGATGAAGCCCAGCAGGTGGATCGCGCCACCGTCCATGAAATCCTTCTGTTCAACAACCACCTGGTCGGAGAACAGGCTTGCGGCTGCCATCCGATCAACGGTCTGCTGCTCTCGGCGCATGGCCATGGCCTGACCCCGCATCTGCTGGACCTGCGCAATTCCGGCGACACCGCCGGCGACCGCAACCGGGTGGTCGGCTACACCGCGATCGCGTTCACCGAAGCCGACCAGGGAGCCCTACATGTTCACTGAGGCACAAGGCCAACTGCTCGTCCGCCTGGCGCGCGCCGCAATCGCTCGCGAATTCGACGTCTCCCAGGCCCCGTTGCCGCATCCAGACTGGCTGGAGACTCCCGGCGCGGTATTCGTCACCCTGACCGAGGCGGGCCGGTTGCGCGGCTGCATCGGCTCGCTGGAAGCGCATCGACCCCTGGGCCAGGATCTGGAGCACAACGCCCGCGCGGCCGCCTTCAGCGACCCGCGCTTTCCGCCCCTGCGTGCCGAGGAATTGGACAAGGTGCGTATCGAGGTATCCCTGCTCACCCCGGCCGTTCCGATGCGCTTCACGGATGAGGCCGATGCCCTGGCGCAACTCCGTCCCGGAATCGACGGTGTGATCCTGGAATATGGCCGCTACCGCGCCACATTCCTGCCCCAGGTCTGGGAACAACTGCCCCGGCCCGACGTATTCATGACCCACCTGAAACAGAAGGCGGGCCTGAGCGGCGACTTCTGGCAACAGGCGGTGCGTCTCTCCCGCTATGGCGTCGAGAAATTCAGGGAAGCTGAGCGATGACCCACCCCGAAAGCAGCCATCCCGCCCGCTGGTGGCATGCCCTCGATGACGGCCGCATCCAGTGCGACCTCTGCCCGCGCGACTGCAGGCTGCATGAAGGCCAGCGCGGTGCCTGCTTCGTGCGCAAGATGGAAGGCGGCGCCATGGTGCTCACCACCTATGGCCGCAGTTCCGGCTTCTGCGTCGATCCGATCGAGAAGAAGCCGCTCAACCATTTCTATCCCGGCACCTCCGTGCTGTCCTTCGGCACCGCCGGCTGCAACCTGGCGTGCAAGTTCTGCCAGAACTGGGACATCTCCAAATCGCGCGACATGGATCGCCTGATGGACGCCGCCAGCCCCGGCAAGATTGCCCAGGTGGCGCAACGCATGGGCTGCAAGAGCGTGGCCTACACCTACAACGACCCGGTGATCTTTGCCGAATACGCCCTCGACACGGCGGATGCCTGCCATGCCCTGGGTATCCAGAGCGTGGCGGTCACCGCGGGCTACCTCCACCATGAAGCGGCGGTGGCGTTCTACGCCAGGATGGATGCCGCCAACGTCGACCTGAAAGCCTTTTCCGAGACGTTCTACGTCCAGCAATGCGGTGGCCACCTGCAAGCGGTACTGGACGGCCTGATCTACCTGAAACGGGAAACCCGGGTCTGGTTCGAGATCACCACCCTGCTGATTCCCGGCCTCAACGATTCCGAAACGGAGCTTCGCCAACTCGCGGAATGGGTGGGCCGCGAACTCGGCCCCGACGTGCCGCTGCACTTCACCGCCTTCCATCCCGACTGGAAACTCACCCACCTGCCGCCCACGCCTGCCGCCACCCTCACCCGCGCGCGGGAAATCGCCAGGCAAACCGGTCTGAACCACGTCTATACCGGCAATGTCCACGATGCCGATGGCGGCACCACCTGGTGCCCGGGTTGTCACGCACCGCTGATCGTGCGCGACTGGTACGAGTTCGATGACTACCGGCTCACCGCGGATGGTCACTGCCCGCATTGCGGCACCGCCATCGCCGGTCGCTTCCAGGCCTTCGGAGCACCGTTCGGATCGCGGCGGGTGCCGGTGAACATGCGGCTGGCATGAGCCCGATGGGAGATCGCATTCCGACAACCTGCTAGAGTGCGCCTTTCACACCACCCCCTCCCCGACCCCGCGTGCGTTTAACGATCACCCTGTCTTTGCTCCTGCTTGCCCTGCCCGCCCTGGCGTCCGTCGATGCCGACTTCCAGGCCGCGCGCACGGCCTACCAGAAGGGCAACATCGACCGTTTCCAGAAATACGCCGGCAAGATTCCCGAGCAGTATCCGCTGTCGCCTTACCTGCGTTTCTGGCGCCTCAAGATCGATACTCCCGGCAATGCCGCATTGCAGCGCTTCATCGACGACAACCCCGACACCCCCCTCTCCGACCGCCTGCGCAACGAACTGGCGCGGCAATTCGGCCGCGCGGAAGACTGGGCCGCGTTCCGGGCGCAATACCTGCTCGTCGCCCGCCCGGACCAGGAATTGCAATGCTACGAACTGCGCCGGCGCCTGGCCGCCGGCGACAAGGTGGAAGAACAGGGCCTGGCGCTGTGGCGCACCCCGCGTGACCTGCCCTCCAGTTGCGACCCGCTGTTCACCAGTTTGGCCGAGCGTGGTGCGCTGACCCTCGACGACCGCCTGGCGCGGCTGCGGCTGGCCCTGGATACCGGCAACCTGAGGCTGGCGCGGGAAGTGAACGCGCGCCTGGCGCCCGACCAGGCCATGGCGGAGGACGCGTTGTCCCGGGCGCAGCGTGCCCCGGAGCGCTTCCTGGAAGACCCCGCGAACACGCCGGCACAGCGCGAAGCCGCGCTCTATGCGCTCACCCAGATTGCAAAGAATGACCCGGACGCCGCGGCCCGCATCTGGGAGACGCGGGCCGCGGGCTTCCCGGAGGCCGACCAGCGCTACGGCTGGGGCCAGATCGGCATGCACGCGGCGCGCCGCCACGAGCCCCGCGCCCTGGACTGGTTTGCGCGTGCCGGCAATACGGTCAGTGAAGCGCAGCTGCTCTGGAAGGTCCGCGTCAGCCTGCGCGCCGGCAAATGGATCGATGTCTACAACAGCATCATGGCGATGCCCGAGTCGACCCAGAACGAAGCGGTCTGGCGCTACTGGAAGGCGCGCGCGCTGAAAGCGCTGAACGCGCAATATCCCGCCAACCTGCTGTTCGCGAAACTCTCCCAGGAAATCAACTACTACGGCCTGCTCGCGGAAGAGGAACTGCCCGCCCGCCTGGAAGCGCGGCCAGCGGAGTACAAGGTCAACGCCGACGACCTCAAGGCCGCCGAATCGCATGTCGGTCTCGCCCGCTCGCTCCTGCTCCGCCGTCTTGGCGACATGGGCAACGCCGTGGCGGAATGGGATTGGGCGCTGCGCGGCATGAACGACCGCCAGATCCTGGCGGCGGCGGAACTGGCCAGGCGCGCAGGCTGGTACGACCGCGCCATCATCACCGCCGACCGGACCCGCGGCGAGCACGATTTCGACCTGCGCTACATCGCGCCCTATCGCGACCTGGCCAGCGCCTATGCCCACGACAATGGCCTCGACGAGGCCTGGGTGTTCGGCCTGATGCGCCAGGAATCGCGCTTCGTCGACTATGCCCGTTCCGGGGTCGGGGCCACCGGCCTGATGCAGATCATGCCCGCCACCGCCAAGTGGATCGCCAATCAACTGGGGCTCGGCCGCAAGGCCCACGCCGGCGTGGGCAACCCGGAAACCAACATCCGCTTCGGCACCTTCTACCTGAAGCACATCTACGACTCGCTCGACCAGTCACCTGTCCTCGCCACCGCCGGCTACAACGCCGGTCCCGGCCGCGCCCGCCGTTGGCAGGCGGAAACCCCGCTGGAAGGCGCCATCTATGTGGAAAGCATCCCTTTCGGCGAAACCCGCGAGTACGTCAAAAGGGTGCTGACCAATGCCATGTTCTATCGCAACCGCTTCGGTGGCGAGGCGCGCAGCCTCAAGGATCGCCTGGGCACCATCCCGGCGCGGCCGCGCACGCAGGGTCCGCCGGAAGAGGATGCCGAGACGACATCATGAAGGCGTGCAATACCTCGATCCTTGCGATCGCCCTCAACCCTCGCACAGGCACTGAACCATGACCCTGCAAAACATCTGTGTACTTGGCGGCGGCGGCTTCGTCGGCTCGCATCTGGTTCCCCTTCTGGCCGCCAGCGGCCTGAGCGTGCGGGTGCCGACCCGGCGGCGGGAACGTTGCAAGCATCTGCTGGTGCTGCCCGGTGTCGAGGTGATCGAAAGCGGCATTCACGATCCCGCCAGGCTGTGCGAGTTGTTCGAGGGCATGGATGCCGTGATCAACCTGGTCGGCATTCTCCACGAACGCAGACCCGGAGACTTTCAGCGCGCGCATGTGGACCTGCCGCGCGAGGTGGTCGCCGCCTGCGCCGCCAGCGGCGTGCGCCGACTCCTGCACATGAGCGCGCTGGGCGCCGAGCCCGATTCGCGCAGCCGTTACCAGCAGACGAAAAGTGCAGGCGAGGCGCTGGTCCTGGCCGCGACGACCCTCGATGTCACGGTATTCCGGCCCTCGGTGATCTTCGGACCGGGCGACAGTTTTCTTAGCCTGTTCGCCGACCTGCTGCGCCTGGCGCCGGTGGTCCCCCTGGCCGGCGCCAGCGCCCGCTTCCAGCCGGTGTTCGTGGGCGACGTGGCGCGCGCCTTCGCCGACGCCCTGGGGAAGCGGGAAACGATCGGCCAGCGTCATGACCTGTGCGGCCCCGGCATCTACACCCTGGCCGAACTGGTGCGGCTCACCGCCACCAACCTGGGCCTGTCCCGCACCGTGCTGCCTCTGGGCGAGACCCTCTCCTACTGGCTCGCGCGGCTCATGGAACTGAAGCCGGGAAGCAAGATCATGACCCGTGACAACCACTACGCCATGTTGAGCGACAACATCTGCGCGCGGGACTGCCCCCACCCCTTCGGCGCGCCGACGCCCCTGGAAAGCGTCATCGGCTACCTCAGCGAAGCCGGTCCGCGCCGCGGCTACATGACCTTTCGCACCCATGCCGGGCGCTGAACCTCCAAGCGCCTGAGTCCGGCCATGTCCCTCACCAGCTACGTCGTCGGCGGCGCCGTGCGCGACGGTCTGCTCGGTCGCCCGGTGCAGGATCGCGACCATGTCGTGGTCGGCGCGACCACCGAGGAGATGATCGCGCTCGGCTTCCGCCCGGTCGGCAAGGATTTCCCGGTTTTTCTGCACCCCGACAGCAACGAGGAATACGCGCTCGCCCGCACCGAGCGGAAAACCGCGCGCGGCTACAAGGGCTTCGTGGTCCACGCGGCGCCGGAGGTCACCCTGGAGCAGGACCTGCTGCGGCGTGACCTCACCATCAACGCCATGGCGCTGGCCGAGGACGGCAGCCTGATCGACCCCCACGGCGGCCGCGCCGACCTGGAGGCGCGGGTGTTCCGCCACGTCTCCGACGCCTTCGCCGAGGACCCGGTGCGCATCCTGCGGCTGGCGCGCTTCGCCGCCCGCTTCCCGGACTTCAGCGTGGCGCCGGAAACGCTCGCATTGATGCGGGCGATGGTCGCGGCCGGTGAGGTGGATGCCCTGGTGGCGGAGCGGGTCTGGCAGGAACTGGCGCGCGGACTGATGGCCGACGCCCCCTCCAGGATGTTTCGGGTACTGCGCGATTGCGGTGCCCTGGCCCGCCTGTTGCCCGAGATCGATGTGCTCTTCGGCGTGCCGCAGCCGCCCCAGCATCATCCCGAGATCGACACCGGCGAGCACGTCATGCGGGTGATCGACGAGGCCGCGCGGCAGGGGCTCAACCTGCCGGCGCGGGTGGCGGCCTTGCTGCACGACCTCGGCAAGGGCACCACGCCCGCCGAATTCTGGCCGAAACACCACGGCCATGAAGGCCGCGGCGTCGCCCTGGTCAAGGTGGTCTGCGAGCGCTTGCGCGCCCCGCTCGAGTGTCGCGACCTAGCCGTCATCGTCGCCCGCGATCATGGCAACGTCCACCGTGCCCTGGAACTGCGGCCTGCCACCCTGCTGGAACTTCTGGAACGCCTGGATGCCCTGCGCCGTCCGGAACGGTTCGAGGATTGCCTGGCCGCCTGCGCCGCCGATTTTCACGGCCGCGAGGGCTATCGGGATCGCCCCTATCCACAGGCGGATCGTCTGCGCGAGGCCCTCGCGGCGGCGCGCGAGGTCGATGCCGGCGGCATCGCGCGCGAGGTGGCGCCCAGCGCCATCCCGGCGGCCATCCGCCAGGCCAGGATCAACGCGATCAGCGCGGCGATGAAGTCATGAAGCCGGAAATGACCGCGCTGTTTCCCGTACTGGCGACCCTGCCCGAACTCCTGGCAGGCGAGATCGAGCGCCAGGCCATGGCGATGAAGGTCCCCGCGGGCACGCTCCTGTTCGATGCCGGCATGGCCTGCCAGGCGCTGCCGCTGGTTCTGGAGGGGCGCATCAAGGTCAGCAAGCGCGCCGAGAATGGCCGCGAGATCCGGCTCTACAGTGTGCGGCCTGGCGAACTTTGCATCGTCACCATCAGTTGCCTGCTCGGCGGCGACCCCTATCCCGCCAGCGGCATCGCGGAAACGCCCATTTCCGCGCTGGCGCTGCCGCGCCCGCTGATCCTGCGCCTGGTGGCGGAGCATCCGCCGTTTCGGGAAATGGTTTTCAGGCTGTTTGCCGACCGGATGACCGGCCTCATGCACCTGGTCGAGGAAGTCGCCTTCCACAAGCTTGATCAGCGCCTGTCGGCCTGGCTACTGGAACGCGGTCCGCTGATCACGGTTTCCCATCAGGCGGTGGCGGATGAACTGGGCAGTGTCCGTGAAATCGTCTCTCGCCTGCTGAAGCAGTTCGAGGAGGAAGGCAGTGTGCGACTGGGTCGCGAGCGCATCGAGGTGCTGAATCCGGCCCCCCTCCAAAAAAGGGGGGCCGGGGCCTGATCAGGCATCGGTAGCGATCAGTCCGGTGCGGATGGCGTAGCGGGTCAGGCCGGCCACATCATGGATGTTGAGCCGCTGCATGAGTTGGGCGCGATGGCTTTCCACCGTTTTCACACTGACATGCAACTGCGTGGCGATTTCCCGAGTCGCGAAACCGCGTGCGATGAGATGCAGGATTTCACGCTGGCGCGGGGTCAGGCGGTCATCCTGGTGCGATCGCGCGCCGGATTCTTCGGTATGCAGGAAATCCTCCACGAGGGTGACCGCCTCGCGCAGACTGCCAAGCAGGGAACGATGCTTCTGCCTGGCCTGATGCATCGATTCCAGAGCCTGTTTCTGGGCGCTGACATCCACACAATGGCCGACGAAACCGATGCAGTTGCCCTTCTCCGATATCAGCGGCGCCGCGCTTTTCAACAGCCAGCGGTAGCGGCCGTCGCGTCGCCGCAGGCGACACTCCATGGAAAAAGGTTTCGACGTGCGAGCCGCTTCAGCCACCTGGACTCGCCAGGCGGGGCCATCTTCAGGATGCATCGCGGACAACCAGCCTTCCCCCAGGGATTCGTCCAGCTTGCGACCGGAAAACTCAAGCCAGGCATGGTTGACATGGCGGCAGTTCCCGTTCAAATCGGAATACCAGATCATCGCCGGCACCCAATCGAGGGCCTTTTTCATATCGGGGGTAATGTCTTCGCCTAACGTGTCCATGACCTGACTCCTGCCAATCCAGCAATAATTTGAATTCTAGAGTTATCCCTACTACTTTCGCAGTATACCCAAACAATTAGTGCATCGCACCAACAGGATGAAGACCACGACGCGATCATGCCCTGGCTGGCCCTATCAGCCATGTAACCTAAGTCACTGAAGGCCCGGATACCCATCGCGTACGCTGGGGTCACTCCCGAACGGAGCATTCATCTTGTTTATCTTGATTGGAGGTTGGACATGAAAGCGAATGTTGGCGGTATCGACCGCATCCTGCGTATCGTCGTGGGTCTGGCACTGGTAGCCTGGGCCGTGCTGGGGGGCCCGGTTTGGGCATGGATCGGCGTGGTGCCCCTGGCCACCGGCCTGTTCAAGTTCTGCCCGTTCTACCCGCTGCTCGGCATGAATTCCTGTCCCAGGGAGTAAATCGCCCCGGCACCATGAACAACGCCCCTGGAATGGGGCGTTGTTCATTTCCGGGTCGGGAGGACAAACACGATCATTCTCAGCCGCCGGAAAAGTCTGATCGAAGGCGACACCGCAATGTCCGGGCGGCCGCACGAGTTCGATTGATGGGTCAGTCAGGCATCCGTGTGCTCAGAATGGCCAGCTCCAGCCACTGCCAGCCTTCTTCTCTTCCTTCTTTTCCTCTTTTTTCTCGGCGGCCTTGCTGGCCTTCGCCGCCGGCGCGGCGGCCGGTGCCGCGGCGGGCGCGCTGGCCACCGGCTGCGGCGCCGCGACGGTCTGTTCCACTTTCGCGAGGTTGCCCCAGCGTGACTGGCTCAGGGGATTGTTCCCGCCCAGACCGACATGCGTCACCGCCGCCGCGTGGCGCAGCAAGATCAGCGCGGATGAGCGATCTCCCCTGGCATGCAGCAGGATGCCGAGATTGCTGGCTGCTTCCGCCGTGGCCAGGTGATTCGCGCCCAGCACCTTTTCCCGTATGGCCAGCGCCCGCCGAAATGCCTGCTCGGCAACATCGAGCTGATTCAACTGCATGGCATTGACCCCCAACTCGTTGAGCACCACCGCGACGGAGACATGCTCCGGTCCCAGGGCGCGTTCACGCAAGATCAGGGCACGACGCCAGAGCGCGTCGGCCTCGCGCGGGTTCTTGCGGGCCGAGGCGACCCGGGCGAGCCCCTCGACGACTTCGGTCAACGCGGGGTCATCCTTGCCCAGGGCCGCCTCAAGGGCGAGCAACGCTTTTTCATAGTACGGCGCCGCCGCCTCCAGACCCCGGGCGGCCTGCACCGCAACCGCCAGGTTCTGGTAGGCGCGACCGACATCGGCGTGACGCGTGCCGAACAGCCTTTCGCGGATCTGCGCGCAACGCTGGAAATAGCCTTCCGCCTTGGCCGGGTTGCCGGCGATGACCGCCGCGATCCCCAGGGTGTTCAGGGAATCGGCCGCCTCGCGGCTTTGCTCGCCAAAACTCTTCTCGCGGTTCTCCAGGGCGCGGGCGAGCAGAACTTCCGCTTCCGGATATTTCTTCTGCTTCAACAGCGCATTGCCGATCTTTTCGTAGGACACCGCAGTCTCGCCGGCGTATTTGCCAAAGGCGCGTTCGCGCACGGAAATGCCGCGCCGATAGGATTCCTCCGCCTCCGCCAGCTTGCCCTGGGCAAGCTGCAGGTCACCCAGGTTGTCATACGCCTGCGCCCGCTGCTCCGGATCATTCCTCTGACGGCCACCGGCCTCTTCCACGGCCGCGGCGCACTCGCGCTCGGCCACGGCGACATCCGTTCCTTTCAGGGCCGCCTGGCATTCCGCGTTGAGGGCGGAAAGATTCGCGCCCTGAGCGGTTCCGATGACAAGCGATAGCGAGAGCACGGCAGCGGTCGCCGCAACAGTCTTCATGGGATGAAACATAAGCACTCCATATGGGGGCCATCCGATCGACGACCATTTTTCAGAAAGGTGAGTTTGCCACAAGCGCCTTCTCCCCCGGGCTGGCTCGTGCGGCCATACGAGTGCACACGGATCCTTTAGTTCATGCCCGGCCGCATGACCGTCAGGATCAGATGGCGTAATGCGGGGAGGTTTTCAGCAACTCGGTGAATTCCCTCACCGACACCGCGGGACTCACCAGGAACCCCTGCACCTGGTTGCAACCCCATTGCTTGAATGGCCGCAATTGCGCGTCAGTCTCGATACCCTCCACCGTACAACGCAGGCCCAGGCTCCTGGCAAGCGTGACGATGGTGCGGGCAATGGACAGGTTGTGACGGTCTTCAGGATGTTGCGGGATGAACTCCCTCGCCACTTTCAGATGATCCAGCGGCAGGCGTTGCAGGAAACTGAGCGAGGAAAACCCGGTGCCGAAATCGTCGATCGACAGGTGCACGCCCAACCGCTTCAGGGCCACCATGCCGGCGACGATGACATTCACGTCCTTCAGCAGGATGCGTTCGGTCAATTCCAGTTCCAGCAGATGCGTCGGTATGTCGCATTCGGCCAGCGCCTTTTCCACCATCGGAATGAAACCCTTGTCCTGGTACTGGGCGGCGGAGACGTTCACCGCAATCTGTACGGGCGCCAGGCCGGCATTCCGCCAGGCTGCGAGCTGCCCGCAGGCGGCGCGCACCGCCCATTCCCCGAGCGGCACGATAAGACCGGAATCCTCCGCCACCTGGATGAACTCGTCCGGCGGCACCCGCCCCAGATCCGGGCTGGTCCAGCGCGCCAGCGCCTCGGCAGCCACGATACGACCGCTTTCCAGGCTCACCTGTGGTTGAAAGTACAGTTGCAGTTCGCCCTGTTCGATGGCGCGGCGCAGGCCGGTCTCCACGGCCAGGAAACGACTGGCGCGCTGATGCAGTTCGTGGGTGAAGAACTGGTAGCCGGCGCGTCCCTTGTCCTTGGCCAGAAACATCGCCGCGTCGGCATTCTTGAGCAGGTCTTCCATCCGGGTGGTGTCGTCGGGATAGATGCTGATGCCGACGCTGACGCTCACCGCCAGTTCGTGATCGTCGATCCGTACCGGCGGCTTCACCGCATCGATCAGGTCCAGGGCCAGTTTGGAGGCATGGGTGATGTCGTCCATGCTCTCGCTGAGCACGGCGAATTCGTCGCCACCGGTGCGCGCCAGGGTTTCGCTCCGGCCCAGGCAGCCACCGAGCCGTTTGGCCAGGGTCTGCAGCAAGCGGTCCCCCACATCATGACCGAGGCTGTCATTGATGGTCTTGAAGCGGTCCACATCGAGGAACAGCAGCGCGAGCCGGGTGCCATTGGCCTGCGCCAGCGTCATGGCATGTTGCAGGCGATCCCGGAACAGCACGCGATTGGGCAAGTGGGTGAGCGCATCGTGGTGCGCCTGGTAGTCGAGATCACTCTGGCTCGCCAGCCACTGGCGTTCGAATTGCTTGCTCTCGGTGATGTCGTTGTTGACCATGACGACAGCGGAGGGCTCACCGCGCTCGTCGCGGTACAAATCCCAATGCGCGGCGATCACGCGTTTTTCCCCATCCCGGGTCTCATGCACCAGTTCCCCGTTCCAGACCCCATCGCGCAGGAGCTTGGCCTTGATGTCGGCGAGGGGCTCCGGGAACCGGGTGTGCAACAGTTCATGGGTCACCTGTCCCAGGGCTTCTTTCTGTGTCCAGCCATAGAGCAGTTCGGCGCCCCGATTCCAGAACATGATGCGGTCATCCATGTCTTTGGCCAGGACATAGGCATGCTGCAGCAATCGCGCCTGGCTCTGCAGTTCCTCCGCCTTGCTGGCGATCTCGTGCTGTGCCCGTTTCATCGAGGTCACTTCGGCGAAGGTCACCACCAGGCCGGCGACGTGGGCATCCAGCGTGCGGTAGGGCAGTACCCGGCGCAGATACCAGTGGTCATCGGAGTCCGTCACCTCGCGGGCCATGGCCGCCCCGCCCGCGAGCACCTTGTGGCCATCCTCCAGCAACCATTTGTCGTCGATCCGGTTGGCGATATCCATGATCGGGCGGCCGACATCGCTGGGTATGAGGTGCATGAGCCGGGTGCAGGCGGGGGTGAAACGCTTGATCCTGAACTCGCGATCGAGGAACAGTGTGGCCATTTCCGTGCTGACCAGCAGATTGTTGAGATCGGTATTGGTGACTTCCAGTTCGGACACCTTGGCGTCGAGCAGGGTATTCGCGGTGCCCAGTTCCTCGTTCAGGGATTGCAGTTCCTCCTTCGAGCTTTCCAGTTCCTCGTTGGCCGACTGCAACTCCTCGTTCATGGCCATGGCCTCCTCGTTGGCGGCCTTCAGTTCCTCGTTGCCGGCGCGCATCTTCTCGATGCCGCGGTTCAGGTCCTCGCGGGTGGCATTCAGTTCCTGTTCCAGTTGCTGCAACACCCAGTCGTCGCCACCAGGACGCGCGAGCGGCAGCGAGGTGCTGGAGGAAGGCTCGGCTTCGAAGGCGATCAGCAGCATCTTGTGCCGTTCACCGCCGGCGATCGGGGTGGCGGTAATCCGCACGCCGGCAGCCTTGGCACTGCTGGACTCGCGCAATACCGCCACCGCAGCGGTCTTGCCGCCAGTGCGGCGGGCGCGATTGATCGCGGAGCGGAGTCCCAGGCGTAACTCCGGCTTCACCACCTGGAACAGCGCCTGGGTCGGCTCCCCCGACGGGACATCGAGATAGGCGCCGGTGGCGCCGCTGATGTAGAGGATCTCATTGCCGCGATTGACCACCAGCAAAGTGGGGCCATGCACCTCGAGCATCTGCCGGAATACGCCTTCGTGCCCCGCATCCACCCCGGCCTTCAGGGTCATCTCCGCGGGCGCAACGGCAAGCCGCCCGCCGGAACTGGGGATCAAGGGCAACTCGGGCCGCTTGACGCGCGGCGCACGCAGGCTGCGATAGATGCGCCATTGCTTGGAGACGATCTCGAATGGCCTCTGGCTCTGGCCCACGGTTTCCGAACTGCCCAGGAACAGGTAGCCCCCCTTGTTCAGGACAAAGCGAAACAGGGTGATGAGCCGTTTCTGGGTTTCCGGAGACAGGTAGATCAGGACGTTCCGGCAAACCAGCAGATCCAGCTTGGAAAACGGCGGGTCGCTGATCAGGTTGTGGCCGGCGAAGACGATGGACTCGCGCACGGCCTTGACGATCTTGTAACCCGTGCCGTTGCGCGTGAAATAGCGTTTCAGGAGATCCGGCGGGATCTGCGCCACGGCCGCGGCCGGGTAGCGCCCCGAGCGGGCAATCTCCAGCGCCGCCTCGTCGATGTCGGTGGCAAACACCTGCACCCGTGGTGGCAGGCCGGCCTGGACGAACCATTCGAACAACAGGATGGCGACAGAATAGGCCTCCTCGCCGGTGGAACAGCCGGCAACCCAGGCCCGCACTGGCCCAGCGTCGGACATCCCCGGGCAGATCGCCGGGATGACGCTGTGGGCCAGTACCGCGAACGCATCCGGGTCGCGGAAAAAAGCGGTGACGCCGATCAGTAGATCCTTGGCGAGGTAGTCCACCTCCGCCTCGTGCTGCTCCAGGTAATGCACGTAGGCCGCCATGTCGCTCAGGTGGAGCAGGTGCATGCGCCGTTCGATGCGGCGTTGCAGTGTCGCCTTCTTGTAGCCGCTCAGATCGCGCTTGGCATGGGCGCGAACCCGCGCCAGGACACTTGCCATGGCATCGGCCGGAACTTCCGCTTTGCAGTCGGCGGCCAACTGCCCTGTCCTCGCCCAGTCGCACAACGCCCGTGCCAGCCCGTCCGGGGGCAGCACCCGGTCAACCTTGCCGGTCTTGATGGCATTCGCCGGCATGCCGATGAATTCCGCGCTGCCCGGCTCCTGGGCCAGGGTCACGGCCCCCGCCGCCTTCAGATCGATCAGGCCCGCGCTGCCATCATCGATGGTGCCGGAGAGCACCACGCCGGCGGCGAGAACGGATCGATCCTGCGCCAGGGAATGGAAGAAGCCATCGATGGGCTTGAACCGCTGCTCCGCCGTGAACGGCAACCGCGGGTACAGCGTGCCGGAACGGATCGTCATGAGATGGCCGGGCGGCAACAGGTAGACATGATTGGCGGTGAGCGGCATCTCGTCTTTCGCCATGACCACGGGCATCGTCGTGCAGACGGCCAGCAACCTGTCCAGCAGGGTTTCCCGCTCAGGTCCGAGATGCTGCAACACGACGAAAGCGATGCCGCAATCATCAGGGATGGCACCAAACAAATCCCGCAAGGCCGACAAGGCGCCGGCGGAGCCACCGATGGCGGCCACCCGAAGCGGAGGAGAGACACTGTCGATAGAAGCCATGAAGTCCCGGGGCGACCATGGATACTGGCCGTAACGTGATCGAAAACGAGATGAATAGGGCGCAAGGCAAGACCAGTGTAAAGAAAAATCTCCACAGGCTCAGTAACTTCTGCACGGCGCCAGACGGCCCGCCGGGCATGGCACGGGACCGCACGCGGTCGTTGCCGAACAGGGCGCAACCGGGCCGTGCCCGGGATACAGGCAGGTAAGGGTGGCTGGCGCCGGTCTCGTCAGATGAAATATGCTTCGCACTCGAGCCAGGACCCTGGCTCCTTACTCATATGAGCACCGCCACGCATGAAAATCCTGCTGGTTGAAGACTCCCGCGCGATCGCCATGGTGATGGCCGCGCGCCTGGCCGCCATCGGTCATGAAGTGATCCTCGCCGAGAACGGCCAGGTCGCCGTCGAGAAATTCCAGGAAGCGTCGCCCGACCTGCTGCTGATGGACATCGAGATGCCGGTCATGGACGGTTTCGAGGCCACCAACCGGATCCGCCGCATCGAGGCCGCCTCCTCGTCATGGACGCCGATCATCTTCCTCACCGCATCGAGCACCGAGGAAAACCTGATCACCGCCATCGAGGCCGGCGGTGACGATTTCCTCGCCAAGAGCATCCCGGAATCGGTCCTGCACGCCAAGATGCAGGCGATGGCCCGGATCAACACGCTGCGCCAGCAACTGGCCGCCAATATCGAGCAACTCACCGAGACCAACCGCAACCTCGCCGACACCCAGAACCAGTTGCTGCAATCCCAGAACATGGCTTCGGTGGGACAGCTGGCAGCAGGTGTGGCCCACGAGATCAACAACCCCATCGGTTTCGTCAATTCCAACCTCGGCAGTCTCCAGGGCCAGGTCGAGGGCCTGCTGCGGATCATCGACGCCTACGAATCCGCGGACGGCATCATCGCGCAGCACCCCGCCCTTCAGGCCACGATCAAGTCGGCCAAGCAGTCCGCCGATCTCGAATTCCTGCGCGAGGACATCGGCCCCCTGCTGAACGATTCACGCGCGGGGCTTGGCCGGGTGGCGAAGATCGTCAGCAACCTCAAGGATTTCTCCAAGGTGGACAACGCCGACTGGCAGTTCGCCAACCTCGAGGCCGGCCTCGACAGCGCGCTGGGCGTGCTCGCCCGGGAAATCGCGGCGAAGGCGGAAGTGAAGAAGGCGTACGCGGGCCTGCCCGAGGTCGAATGCATGCCGGCCCGGATCAACCAGGTATTCGCCAGGATCCTGCTGAATGCCACCCAGGCCATCGACAACCGCGGCTACATCACCCTGCGTACCGGCTTTGACGAACGAGAAGCGTGGGTCGAGATCGAGGACACCGGCAAGGGGATTCCCCCTGAAAACCTCCAGCGCATCTTCGACCCCTTCTTCACCACCCTGCCCGTCGGCCAGGGCACCGGCATGGGCCTGTCACTCGCCTACAGCATCATCAGGGGACACAATGGCCGCATCGAGGTGAACAGCGTGGTCGGACAGGGCAGCCGCTTCCGGCTGACGCTGCCATTGAAGCGTGGACTTGCTGCCTGAACCGGCTACCGGCGCCCGGGCGCCGGACTGGAGAGAATCATTGCTCAAGGGTGTGTTCACCCGGTCATGGGCGAACACGCATATCCTGTCGCGACCGCCTCGCTTGGCGCGATAGAGGGCCTGATCGGCGTGTCGCACCATGTCGTCCGGGTCGTTCATCCCGGGCTCGCGATCCGCCACGCCAATGCTGACCGTGACCGCGATGTCGATGTTCGCGACAGTGATCCTCAGTGACTTGACCAGCTTGCGCAGGCGCTCCGCGGCCTGACATGCCGTAAGGATGTCCGCGTTCTGGCAGACCAGCAGGAACTCCTCGCCACCGACGCGGCTGACGCTGTCCTGCTTGCGCGCCGCAACCTGGATCGCCTTGGCCACTTCCCGCAACACCACATCCCCCACCGCATGACCGTGACGGTCGTTGATGGACTTGAAATGGTCGATGTCGATCATCAGCGCGGACAGTGGCCGTTCGCCGCGCATGGACGCACTCCAGGCGGTGGCCAGCGCCTCCATGCCGGCCCGCCGGTTGGGCAGCCCGGTGAGCAGGTCGGTCATTGCGGCATGCTCCAGCCGGCGGTTGCTGATCGCCAGTTCCGCCGCGAACTGCTTGAGCCGCGAGCGATCGCTTTCCCAGGCATCGAGCAGTTTCACGTAATGCAGGGCGGCGCGCATGCGGGCATTGAGGGCGCGCGTGTTCACCGGCTTGGATACATAATCGTCCACCCCCGCCTCGAAGGCTTCAACGATCTTTTCCTCCGTCTCCACGCCGGTCAGCATGATCAGATACATGGACTGGCCCCAGTCCGTGGCGCGCAGGGCGCGACACAAGGCCAGCCCGTCCATGACCGGCATCAGCCAGTCGGTGATGATGATCTGGGGCATCACTTCCAGCGCCACGGCAAGCGCGTCGCGGCCGTTCTCCGCCGTATGGACCACGCACCCGAGCAGTTGGCGCAGCGTGGCCTCGGTCATGAGGCGGCTGGTGGGTTCGTCCTCCACCAGCAACACCCGCATGCTGGTGACCGTGGTCACCTGTTCCGGGCGTGGCACGGGTGCTTTCGCCATGCTGTCGAAATCAGGCAGATCGGGGGCGAGCACGTTGAGCAGGGCTCCCCATTCGTGCCATTGCCGCGCCACCCGGTCGAACAAGTCGCCCAGGGCGTCGGCATCCAGGCCGAAGCGGCCGGCGAGCAGCATCAACTCCGAGATATTGCCCAGTCGCACGTCCTCGGACGCCACCCCCAGATCGGCCATGTGCCGCGCCAGGGAAAACAGGTGCGCCAGCTGGTAGGGCCGGGAACCCTTGGTGAAGCCTGACGACTCAGGCGCATCATGGTGGTGGAGCGGCTCCGCCAAGGCATTGGGTATGCCACAGTCGGCCAGGATCTCGGCGCTGAGTTCCTTGCGGTCCGTGCCCAGGCGTTCCCGCTCCCGTTCCAGGGGGGGCTCATTTCCCGCGGAAGGTGCGAGGAGCGTGGCGTATTCGTCGGGATAAGCCGTGGCCAGGGCGAGCTCGCCAATACGCCCGAGCAGGCCGCAGACAAACAGCTCGTCCGGCCCCGCCAGCCTGAGCACTTCACCCAGGGCCTGCGCGGCCAGCGCGAACAGCAGGGAATGCGACCAGAAGGCCTGGTAGTCGAAACACGGACAGGGGCCACGGGAATACTGATCCACCAGGGAAAAGCCCATGGCGAGCTGGCGCACGCGGGCCATGCCCAGGTGCATCACCGCTTCGTTGATCGAAGCCAGGCTGCGTCCGCCATTCGACGCCGAGTTGGCCAGTCGCAGCAGGCGGCTGGCCAGGGCCGGGTCGGTCCGCACCACCTTGATGATCTCTTCCATCGTCGCGTCTTCACGCTGGCAAATCCCCATGAGCGCGAGGACAACCCCCTTGGGGCTGGGAAGCTGGCCGGTGATGCGCAGTTGCTCGATCTTGCTCATGACTTCACTCCGTTCGCCGGCGCATCGTCCAGGTTCCAATGGCGCGCCAGCAATGCCGGTATGGCGGCGGCGGGCACGGGTTCGCTGAAGTGAAACCCCTGCAGCGTCTCGCATTCGAGATCGCACAGCAGTTGCGCCTGGGCCAGCGTCTCGATGCCCTCTGCGGTCACCGAGAAACCCAGATTCCTGGCCAGGGCAACAATGGCCCGAACGATGGCCAGGTTTTCCTGATCCGCCGGCAAGCCACGCACGAAGCTCTGGTCGACCTTCAGCGTATGCAGCGGCAAACGTTTCAGATAGCTCAGGGAGGAATAGCCGGTGCCAAAGTCGTCGAGCGACAGGCGCACCCCCATCGTCCGCAACGCATCGAGGGTGGTCTGGGTCGAATGCCAGTCCTCCATCAGGACGCCCTCGGTCACTTCCAGTTCCAGAAAGCCGGCGTCCAGGCCGGTCTCGCGCAGGATCGCGCTGATCTGCTCCAGCAGGCGCGGGTTCCTGAACTGGACGGTGGACAGGTTCACGGCCACCCGCAACGGATGGCCGGCGTCGCGCCAGCGGACGGCGTCGGCGCAGGCAGTGCGCAACACCCATTCACCGATCGACACGATCAGGCCGTTCTCCTCCGCCACGGGAATGAACGTCAGGGGCGGTACCAGGCCCTGCTCGGGGTGCCGCCAGCGCAGCAGCGCCTCCAGCGACTGGATGCGGCCGCTGGCCAGATCCAGTTGTGGCTGGTAGACCAGATAAAGTTCGTTCCGCTCCTGGGCCAGGCGCAAGGCGCTTTCGAGGTTCAGGCGGCGCATCACCTCCTCGGTCAGCGACGCGCTGTAGAACTGGCAGTTGTCCCGCCCCAGCTTTTTCGCGTGATACATGGCGGTATCCGCGTGCTTGAGCAGGGTAGCGGCATCCTCGCCGTCATCAGGATAGAGGGCGATGCCGATGCTGGTGCTCAGCGCCACCTCGCGGCCCTCGATGATGAACGGCCGGCGCATCTGCTCATGGATGCGTTGCGCCACGCCCAGTGCATGCTCCGGGTGGCGCAGATCCGGGAGCAGCAGGGTGAACTCATCCCCGCCCAGGCGCGCCACATCGAGCTCGTTTGCGGGCAGTTCCATACGCGCCACCACGTCGGCGGGGCGTCGGCTGTGGCCGAGACGATCGGCCACCCACTGCAGCAGGATGTCCCCGGCGCTATGACCCAGGGTGTCGTTGACGTTCTTGAAGCCGTCGAGATCGAGAAACAGGATCGCCAGGTTGCTGCCCTGGTGTCTGGCCCGCTGGATTTCCCGATCCAGGCGCTCGGAAAAGGCGATGCGGTTGGGCAGACCGGTGAGGGTATCGAAATAGGCCAGCCTGAAGATCCGTCCTTCCGCTTCCTTGCGTTCGGTGATGTCTCGCGACAGGACGATGAAAGTGGGGCTCTCACCCGCTTCAGCCTCTTTCCTGGAGATGGACAGTTCAAACCAGCGCATCCCGAGCGGCAACGGCAATTCGAATTGACTGCCGCTGGACACCCCCGTCCTGTTTGCCTCCTGCAAGGCCTCCAGGCAGACCTGGGCGGCCTCGGGCGGCAACACCTCGGTCACGGTCTTGCCCAGCAGCGTTTGCGGAGCCGCCACCAGCAAGTCATGGCTTGGCGTGTGGCACTCCAGATAGCGCCCGTTCAGGTCAACTTCGAGCAGGATGTCGGGGACGGCATTCAGGATGGCCCTGTTGCGCGCATTGGCCTGACGCAGGTCGCGCAGCACCTGATAGGCACGCAACAGGTAGCGTGTCCTGTGACCGATCAGTGCCCAGTTGATCGGTTTGGCGATGAAGTCCGTGGCCCCCGCTTCATAGGCGCGGGCGATGGAGACGAGGTCGTCCATGCCGGTCACCATGACGATGGGCAATTCCTCCCCCACCTCCTGGCGCAACCGCGCACAGACCTCAAAGCCATCCAGCCCCGGCATGTCCACATCCAGCATGACCAGGTCGCAAGACTGAGCATGAAACTGGCGCAGTGCCTCCTCACCATCCTCGGCGAGGCAGACGGTGAAGCCGGATTTCTCCAGTGCCGCCTCCATCAACAGGCGGGCCGTGAGTTCATCATCGGCGATCAGGACACGTGGGCTGGAAACAGTCATGACTCATCCTTCAGCAATGCACGGAGCGCATTCACCGCGCGTCCGTATTCCCGCCTGGTCGTCTCAAGGGCGCCGCGCGCCGCGACCAGGTCGGCCTCGGCGCCACTCATCTCCAGGTGCTTGAACATCTGGGACAGCCTTAAGGCACCGACATTGGCGGAACTGGATTTCAGCGTGTGCGCGACACGGCGCAGGCCATCCGCGTCGCCGCTTTCGATGGCCTGTTGCAGATGCGCCATGTTGCCGTCCGACGTATCCAGGTAAACCTGCATGATCTTGTGCGCCAGCGTCAGGCCTCCGCCGGGGTCCAGGTCCCGCATCCGCTCCATGTGGCTTGCGTCGATGGCGTCATCGGACGCCTCCGGTATCGCCTCCACGACCTGGTCCGGCTCCATCATGGCCCCGTCAGGATTCGTCTGTCCCAGCCAGCGTTGCAGGACCAGGGCCAGGCGGCTCATGGTGTAAGGCTTGGCCAGGTAGTCATCCATCCCCGCATCCAGGCAGCGCTGGCGATCGCCCTCCATGGCGTTGGCGGTCATCGCCACGATGGGGATGCGACCGGCGCCATCCCTTTCCTGCGCGCGGAGGGCCGCAGTGGCCTGGTAGCCATCCATCACCGGCATCTGGCAATCCATCAGGATCAGATCGTAGTCACGGCGCGCGCGCATCGCCAGCGCCTCCATGCCGTTGACGGCGACATCCGCCTTCACGCCGAGGCCATCGAGCATGGCCAGGGCCACCTCCTGGTTGACCGGGTTATCCTCGGCCAGCAGCACATGGCCATGCAGGCGTGTGGTGTCCTTGGCGGTTGCGGTAGGCGGTGACGGCGGTGTCATGGGAGCCTCCGCCCGCAATACAGAGCGAAGCACCTCATACAATTCGGCGCGACGGATGGGCTTGCTGACACAACGCTGAATGCCGGCCTGGCGCAATTCCTGGGAGCATCCCGTGGCATGGGTGGAAGTGAGCAACAGTAAGCGTGCCCGTGCCAGAACCGGGCGAGCCTGAATCTCGCGCGCCAGTTGCAGGCCATCCATGCCCGGCATGTGCATATCCAGGACGACGAGTTCGTAGGGCTCGCCCGCCTGCGCGGCCACGGCCATTTCCTGCAGCGCGGCTTCGCCGCCCGCCACGCAGCTCACTCGCATCCGCCAACCGGCCAATTGCAATTTCAGGATCTCCAGGTTGGTGGGGTTGTCGTCGACGACCAGCACCTGCCTGCCTTCCAGCTCGGGGAGGGCGAGCAACTCGGGCGGCTTGTCCCCACCTCGCGGCAGGACGAGATCGACCCAGAACGTCGAGCCGCGAGCCTCGCGGCTGTCCACGCCGATGCCGCCGCCCATCAAGTCGACCAGTTGCCGGCAGATGGCCAGTCCCAGGCCGGTACCGCCGAACTGGCGGGTGGTGGAACCATCGGCCTGGCTGAAATGCGCGAAGATCCTTTCCTGCGCCTCGACGGGAATGCCGATACCGGTATCCTCCACGCTCAAATGCACATGCACGTTGTCCCCTTCACCCTCCTGCAACCGGGCGCGAACGACGACTTCGCCCTGGTGGGTGAACTTGACGGCGTTGTTGATCAGATTGGCCAGCACCTGGCGCAAGCGGAACGGATCACAGCGCACCCACATGGGCAGGTTGGCGGGAGCAAGCTGACAGGCCAGTTCCAGCCCTTTCTCCACTGCCGGCTGCGCGAACATGGCGACGGCATCCTCGACCAGTTCCCCCAGGTCGCAATCCACGATTTCCAGTTCCATGTGGCCGGACTCGATCTTGGAGAAATCCAGGATGTCGTTGATGATGCCCAGAAGGTGACGACCGGAACGCATCACCGCCTCGGCATAGCGCTGCTGGGTGGCGTCCAGCGGGGTCTCCAGCAATAGTTCGTTCATGCCCAGCACCCCGTTCATGGGTGTGCGAATCTCGTGACTCATGGTCGCCAGGAACTCGCTCTTGGAACGGCTGGCGGCCTCGGCCTGTTCCTTCGCCGCGCGCAGTTCTGCGGTACGCGCCTCCACCATTTCTTCCAGATGCTCACGGTGCCGCAGCAGGCTGGCGTCACGCAACTGAATCTCGTGCATCATGTCATTGAAGCCGTCCGCCAGCATGCCGATCTCGTCGTGGCTGCGCTTGCCGATGCGCAAGTCGTAACGCTGGGTCTGGGCGACCCGGCGGGTGGTGTCCGCGAGTTCCAGGATGGGTTCACTGATGCGGCGCTGCATGCGCAGCGCGAGCAGGACCGCCAGCAGGAAGACGAGCAGGCTCAAGCCCAGGGTGACCAGGATGTCCTGGCGGATCGCCCCCCACATGCCGGACAGATCAATGACCATGGACAGGGTGCCCAGCGGCTCTGTCCCCCCCTGGCTGCTCAGGATGCGCTGGTCGAAACGCAGGCGTGAGGCAGTGAACGGCATTCTGGCGCTGAAATCCAGTGGTTCAAGAGCGTCGAAGCTGTCGGCTTTGCCCGTATCGGGATAGACCGCGAACACCTTGCCATCGGGCAACACGATGCGCGCCACCAGCACTTCCCGCCGTTCCCGCAGACTGGACAGGCTGAGCTCCGCCGCCTTGGCGTCGCCGAACACCACCGCCGATTCGACGTTGGCAGTGAGCAACTGGGCCACACCACGCAATTGCGCCAGCATGCCGCTCTGCTGCCGCAGCGCCCCGGTCACGGTGGAGATCAGCAAGGCCAGGATCAACACCAGCAGGGCCATCCCGGCCAGCATGGTGATCAGCCTCCGCTTCAGGGTGGGCGCGGTCATCGCCGACCCGTCACGGCAGCACCGTATCGGCCAGTTTCAGCAACTGGCTGCTCAAGACCAGGCCCGCCGCGCGAGCGGCACCCTGGTTGATCTCGAAGCGCATCCGGCCAGCGCGCAGCTTCAGGCCGATCATGCCTCCGGCCTGCGCGAAACCGGGAGCGTCACTGACCGTCAGCACCGGCGCCTGGCCCAGCATGCGCAACACGGTCTCCGGTCTGATATGCGCATCCGCGTCGATGAACAGCACCTGGCATCCGCTCCATTCGCTGGACCGGGACGGGGCGAGTACGCGGATCACACGCCCCGAGAGGCGGCGTTCGTGCAGCGACTCCAGTCTCCCGGACAGCGATTGCGGCTCGACGCCGCAGATCAGCAATTCGTGGCTATTGGCGGCACCGGGCGGCCACTCCGTGTATTTGGTGAAATTGAGCACGAAGCCCGCCTTGAGCTCGTCCTCCACCCCGGCATCCGCGCGCAGGGGGGCCGCCGGCAACATCCAGGCCAGCAGCAACGTGGCCAGTAGCCACGGCCATGTGGGTCTGATCGAATCGAACATGTCAGAACTTCCAGTCCACCTTGACGTAGTAGCCGCGCTCGATCTCACTGGGTGTGGACAGGATGAAATAGGAACCGAATTCGGGGTGGGCACGGTCCAGCAGGTTCTGGCCGACCAGGGCCACTTCCAGATCCTTGCCCGCCTGCCAGGCCAGGCGCATGTCCAGAGTGGTATAGGCATCGATCCCGTAGCTCTTGACTTTGCCGACATGGCGCAACCAGGCGTCCCAACGCACGGATGGCGTGATGTCCAGCGATGAGCGCAACGAAAACTGCTGGGTCGGCGAGACATCCACATAATCGCTGGGGGTCTGCCCGGGGATATCCGCCGAGTGCACACGGTACTGCAGCCAGCCGTAGTTGGCCTGCAGGCGCCAGGCTGGCGCCGGGCGCCAGTCCAGGCTGGCCTCCAGCCCATGGACATCGGCGCTGTTGGCATTGTTCTCGGAGGTCTGGATGAGCAGGTAGCCCGCTGGCAGGACAAGTTGCGGCGCCATGCGGGCAGCACCGCGAAGGTTGTCATAGCGGTTGTAGAAGAGCGCCAGATCGAGGCTGGCCGTGGCATTGAATTGATGGCGCCAGCCCAGGTCGAAAGCCGTCAGATGCTCCTCGTCCAGGGCGCCACTGACCAGCTGCACCACGCTGGGGGGCACGAAAGGCGGCGTCCCGACCGGATCGGCCTGGATAAAGGCAGAACCGCCTCGCTCGATGCGGGAGGGCGTGCGATTGGCCCTGGCCAGCGACATCCAGGCGCTGTTCCGCGCATCCGGCGTCCACAACAGGCGCAGGTTGGGCTGGAAACCAAGGCCGGTATAGTCGTTGTGTTCCAGCCGCGCGCCCACGCTCAAGCGCCAACGCCCGGGCACCAGGGCAATGTCATCCTGGGCATGGATGCTGTACAGCGAAGAGTCCCGTTCCCGTTCGCTGACCTGAATCATCGGCGAGTTGTCGATTCGGTCACCGCTGTAGCGGTAGGCCAGCCCCCAGATCAGGTCCTGGCGATCGTCCAGCCGCAAGCTTTGCTGGTATTCCAGGTCAGCGGTGATGCGGTGCTCGGTCAGGATGGCATGCTGATAACTGGACTGATCCAGTGAACATTGCAGGCTTTCCTCGCGCGCCGGGCTGGCCTGGCTCTCCCAACGTGCCATGAGATATGCGTTCGAGATCCTCTCGGTCGCCGTCACCTTCGGCGCGGCGGGCGGCGCGCTGGTCAGCATCACTTCATCCCCGGCGTGGGTGTGCGTCGCCCCGCCCTGCACACGCAAGAAACCGGTTTCCAGAAGGCGCTCCAGGTTGAACCCCGCGGCCTGGCTCTGCCAGCCATCGACCCCGTCGCCAGCGCCCACCTGGCGCGCCGCCTCGACATCGCGCGCCTTGGCGTAGAGCGAGACCGCGGTATCGGGGTCGGGGCTCCAGCCCTGGCGGGCATAGCCATAACCGCGCAGTTCGCTGCCGGCGGCCACGGCCACCTGGCCACCCTGAGCGTCAAAGGCGGACTTGGTCAGGATGTTGATCACGCCGTTGACCGCATTCGCTCCCCAGATCGAGGCCCCCGGTCCGCGGATCACTTCGATGCGGGCAATGCTCTCCAGCGGGATGTCCAGGGCTTCCCACAACACCCCGGAGAAGAGGGGGGTATAGACGCTGCGGCCGTCCACCAGCACCAGCAACTTGTTGCTGAAGCGATCGGCGAAACCACGAATCGACACCGCCCATTTGTTGTTGCCGATGGCGGCGACCTGAACGCCAGGCGCCAGACGCAAGGCCTCGGGAATATTGCTGGCGCCGCTGCGACGGATTTCCTCGGCGCTGATGACATGAACCGCCGCGGCAGTCTCGGCCAGGGTCTGGGACTTCTTGGAAACCGAGGTAACCACCACGCCCATCAACTCTTCCAGACTCCACTCCAGAGTGTCCGGGGAGGTCATCTGCGCGTGCGCAGCGGACGCCAGCAGCCCCAGTCCAAACAGAACGATCACATGCGTCTTGCTATCCATGGCAATGCCTCGGTCAGATTTGCGATGGTCATGTACTGGCGCTTTATCGGCCAGTCGGGCGAATTCATGAATATCTCGTTAGTACAAGAGAACACGTAATTGTGAAACCGTACACGCCCGCATCTTTCCGGGCCTGCTCACTGGCGCGCCTGCCGGCGCTTGACAAGCCGGGCGACACACCCCGCCTAATGAACCGCAGTACCGGCCTGTTATCATGCCCCCTCGGAAACGCCTTCGTCAGCCTGTAACGAACGCGCGTCACCATGATGACGGCCGCATGACCAGGTGTTTCTGGCACGAACCATGCTGGATATAGCTCGTCCAGTCCAATTTCCCCCGCCACTCAAGAGACTCAAGGTGCACCCTTCCTCTCCCTGCCCCGCCGCAGCCGCCGGCCCACAGGCCCACCGCTTCGCCAGCCCCCCGCGGCGTCCCCTCGCACACTCATGGCCACTCCACGCACCGTTGTTGGGCAGTGCCCGGCCGCTGCCGGTCGCTGCGGTGACCTTTTCGACCCGGGCCGCGGAATGATCGCCAGGACCCGCGACACGTTGCTGCTGTTCGCGACCCTGCTGGGGTTCTGGCTCCTGCTGAATGGCTCGCTGGCCACGGATGTGCTCCAGGCCGGCCTGATCGCGGCACTGGTCATCACCCTGGTGTTTCGCGACGGTCTCGCGGTGGCATCGGAATTCCGCTTCACCCCGCGCGCGCTGCTCATGGTGCCGGGATTTGTCATGTTCTTCCTCAAGGAACTGGTCAAATCGAACCTGCGGCTGGCCACCATCGTGCTCTCACCCGCCCTGCCGCTGCGACCCGGCATCGTCAAGGTCCGCACCCGGCTGAAGAGCCGCATGGGGCGGCTGCTGCTGGCCAACGCCATCACCCTCACCCCCGGCACCCTGACCATCGAACTGGTCGGCGAATGGCTTTACGTCCACTGGGTCAGCATGGAAACGGAAGACATCGGCGCGGCCACGGCCAGCATCGTCAGCGGTTTCGAGAACTACCTCGAGGTCATGTATGGTTGAAATCCTGGTCTACCTGGCGGCCATGTTGGCCGGGCTTGCCCTGCTGCTGGCGCTGTATCGCTTTCTCAAGGGCCCGTCGCTCGCCGACCGGGTCGTCGCCTTCGATGTCCTCACCATCATCGGCATTACCGGCATCGTTTTGGTGGCACTGGCCGAGGGGCGTGGCCTCTATCTCGACGTGGCGCTGGTCTACGCGCTGCTGTCCTTCCTCGGGGTGATCGTCGTCGCCCGCCATCTGGAGCGCGGCCTGTGATGGACCTGCTTGGTGGACTGCTTCTCGTCGCCGGCACCGCCTTCCTGCTGCTCGGCGGTCTCGGGCTGGTGCGCATGCCCGACCTGTTCAACCGCATCCAGGCCGGCACCAAGGCCACCACTTTGGGCACCTTGCTGAGCCTGGCCGGCGTCGCCTGCCTGCACCCCGACTGGAGCCTGAAACTGCTGCTGATCGGCCTCTTCATCCTGTTTACCAATCCGATCTCCTCGCAGGTGCTGGCCCGCGCGGCACACCGTGGCGGCATCGACAAGTCGGCACTGACCCGCGTCGACCGCCTGGCCGAAGATCAGGGAGAACACCCATGAGCCCGTTGCTGACCGCCATGACCGCGGTGCTATGCGTCGCCCTGCTCGCTGCCGCCCTGCTCGCCGTGCGCGAGCGCCCTGGCGCAATCGAAGGGGACGCCACCAGCGGCCTGCCCAGCGCCATCCTTGCCGCCGGCCTGGTCGGCCTGCTGGCCTCGATCCTGTTCCTGATCCTCGCCGCGCCCGACGTGGCGATGACCGAGGCGGCCATTGGCAGCGGCCTCACCACCTTCCTGTTCTTCTTCGTGCTGGGACGGATCAGAAGACGTGAAACAGAGGGAGCCGAACATGATTAAACGCTTCATCGCGCTCCTGCTGCTGCTGGCCATCGGCGGCCTGTTCGCCAGCCTGCTGGCCGGCTACACGCCCGATACCGTATTGAACCCCACCGCCCGTTACTACGCCGAGCGTACCGCCGGCGACATCGGCGCGGCCAACATCGTCACCGCCATCATCGTCACCTATCGCGGCCTCGACACCCTCGGCGAAGTCACGGTGCTGTTCCTGGCCGCCAGCATCGTCGGCCTGGTGCTGTCGCTGGGGGGAAAGTCCGCCAAGGCTGGGCGCGCCGTGGTGCCGGTGGGCGAACTGTTGACCACCGGCAGCCGCTATCTCGCGCCGCTGGTCATGCTGCTGGGGGTCCATGTCTTCGTGAACGGCCACCTGACGCCGGGCGGCGGCTTCCAGGGCGGCGCCATCCTCGCCTCGGGCGCGCTGCTGCTGCTGCTGGCCGACCCGTTGAAGCGCTTCAGCCACGCTTTGATCGCCCTCATCGAGTCCTTCGCCGGGGTCTCCTACATTCTGATCGGCCTGTTTGGCCTGGTCCTCGCCGGCGGCTTCCTCGACAACCGCTTCCTGCCCACCGGCGAACTGGGCGCGCTGTTCTCGGCCGGAGCGATCCCGCTGATCTATTCCCTGATCGGCCTCAAGGTCGGCGCCGAGTTCGCCTCGATGCTGGCCAGCCTGTCGGAACAGGAAACCGAGATGCGGGAGGACGCATGAGCATCGCCCATCTGGCCATGGCCACCGGTTTTCTCCTGATCCTCATCGGCTTCTACGGCGCCCTGACCCAGCGCAACCTGTTGCGCATGATCATCGCCTTCACCATCGCCGACAGCGGCGTCAACATCGTCATCGTCGCCCTCGGCACCATGCATGGCCGCACCGCGCCCATCCTCGATGCCAGCGTCAACGCCGCCGACGCCGTCAGCCGCATCATCGACCCGGTGCCGCAGGCGCTGGTGCTCACCGCCATCGTCATCGGCGTCGGCGTCACCGCCTTGATGCTGGCCTACGCCCTCAAGCTGCATGAGCAGCGGCGCAGCCTCGATATCGCCAGGTTCACGGAACTCAAATGGTAAGCCCCCTCTTCCTCATCGTGGTGGCGCTGGCCGCCGCCTTCCTGCTCGGGCTGCTGAACCCGGAACGGCGCACCATCGCCTACACGGTCACCCTTGCGGCACTCGTCGGCATGACCCTGATCTCCGCCGACTGGCTCCGGACATTCGCCCTGCAAGGCATCGACCCGGTGGATGTCTACACTGCCGGCGCCGAACCGCCCTACGCCATCAACCTGCGCATGGGGCTGGCAGAAGCTGCGCTGACCCTGCTGGTGAACCTCACCGGCCTGCTCTCGGCGATTTACCTGAAGGATGCCCTGCTCGGTCAGGGCCGCCGCGCCATGGCCGTGCTGCTGGTGGCCGTGATGGCCCTGGTCGGCATCATCCTCACCCGCGACCTGTTCAACCTGTTCGTGTTTTTCGAACTCGTGGTCATCTCCAGCGCCGGGCTGATCCTGCTTTCCAACAACGAGCACGCCCTCTCGGCGGGCTTGAAATACCTGGTCGTCTCGCAATTCATCTCGGTCTTCCTGCTGATCGGCATTCTCTTCGCCTACCACGCCACCGGTACCCTCAACATCGACGGCATGGCGGCCGCCTCGCTCGGCCTGCGCACGGGCGGCGCCATTGCCTTCTTCCTGATGTTCATGGCCCTCGTCGCCGAGTTGAAACCCTTTCCGGCCAACGGCTGGGCGCTGGACATCTATGAATCGGCGCATCCCGCCTTCTCCGCCCTCTTCTCCGCCGCCACCGGGGCCGCGGCCCTGTACGCCGTGGACAAGCTGTTGCTGATCGGCGGCGGCGAATGGCTGCCCATGGCCACCGGCATCGGCATCGTCACCTTCATCGCCGCCAACCTGTTCGCCCTGCCGCAGACCCATGACCGCCGCCTGTTGGGCTATTCCTCCATCGCCCAGACCGGACTGGTGCTGGTGGTCCTGGGCCAGCGCGACCTCCTCGGCGAGGCCACCCCTTTCATCGCCTTCGGCCTGTTGATCTCCCATGCCGTGGCCAAGGCCGGGCTGTTCTGGCTCTCGGGACTACTGGAAGGCCGGCAACTGGCGGACTGGGCCGCCCTGCGCCGGCGGCCGCTGCTGGTATTCGCCTTCGTCACCTTCACCGCCATGCTCACCGGCCTGCCCCCCTTCCCCGGCTTCTACGCCAAGTGGGAACTGGTGCATCACCTGGCCGGCGCGGGCCACTACGCGGTGCTCGGTTTGATCCTGATCGGCGCCCTGGTCGAGGCCGGCTACCTGTTCCGCTGGTTCGGCACCCTCATGAAACGGGAAGCGCCCATCGAGACCGTCCCCTGCACGGCGCACAAGGTCGGCCCCGTGCTCGTCGCCGTCGCCGCGGGCTGGGTGCTGGGTGTGGTCTGGGGCGCTCTCGCCAACGGCCTGTTCGGCCGCGCCAACCTGCTCCTGGTCCTGCCGCTGCTGTTCGCGTTGAGCTTCCTGCTACTGGACTGGCTGCCCGCCTGGATCAAGAACAGCCTGGCCATCGCCGGCATGGTGGCCTTCTTCCTGCTCACCTGGGGCGAATACGACCCGCTGCGGCTGATCTTCGCCCTCATCTTCCTGATCGGCGGTGCCCTCACCCTGCTCGCCAGTTATTCCGCCCACGGCCGGCGCATCGGCTTCTACCCGGCGGCGATGCTGATGTACGCCGGCATGGTGATGCTGATCCGCGCCACCACCTCGTTCGACTTCTTCGCCGCCTGGGAACTGCTCACCGTCGGTTCCTACTTCCTGATCCTGCGCGGCCGGCATTCCGAACCCCATGCCCTGTCCTACATCCTGTTCTCGCTCGGCGGCGCCTTCCTGATCCTGGCGGGGTTCGCCGTCGCTGCGGCGGGCGCGCCCCGGTTCGATCTCGCGTCCCTGGCCCAGGTCGCCGCGCCGGCCGCGCCCTGGGTGTTCCTGCTGCTCGCCATCGGTTTCATGACCAAGACCGCCGCCATCGGCCTGCACATCTGGCTCCCCGGCGCCCATGCCGAGGCGGAGACCGACGTCTCGCCGATGGTCTCCGGCATCCTGTTGAAGGCGGGCCTGTTCGGCCTGTTCGTGCTGTTCATGAGCATGGGCCGGCAACAGCTCTACGGCGTCGAACTCACCCATGTCCTGCTCTGGATCGCCGCCCTGACCGCGCTGATCGGCAACCTGCTGGCGGTATTCCAGGAAGACGCCAAGCGCCTCCTGGCCTACTCCTCCATCGGCCAGATGGGCTACGCCCTGTTCGGCCTGGCGCTGATGAACCACCTGGGCTGGCTGATGGCGCTGGTGTTCGTCATCAACCACTACATCTATAAATCCATGCTGTTCCTGGCCATCGGTGGCGTCGCCAAGCGCACCGGCACCCGCGAGATGTACAGGATGGGCGGCCTGATCCGGCTGATGCCGCTGTCCTTCATCGCCGTGCTGATCGGCATCATCGCCGTTTCGGGCGTGCCGCCGTTGTCCGGCTTCGGCGGTCGCTGGGTGTTCTACAACGCCATCATGGACGCCGAGCAGCGCCTGCCCATCGTCATCCTGTTCATGGCCGGCCCCGTCGCCTTCCTCTACCTGTTCCGGCTGATCCACACCATTTTCCTCGGCCAGTTGAAGGATGAACTGCGGCGGGTGAAGGAAGCGCCGTTCTGGATCGTCCTGCCGCAGATGATCTATGTCGCCCTGCTGCTCGGCTTCGCCGTCGTCCCCGGCCTGGCGCTGCGCCGGGTCGATGACTACATCGCCTCGTTCTTCCCCAATGGCGGCCTGCACTGGACCGGCGGCGTCATCACCAGCGCCTACGGCTACTGGAACCCGGTCGCCATCATGGTCATCGTCGGCGTGATCTTCACCACCGTGTTCGCCCTGCTGCTGTTCGTCAATCGCCGCGCCCAGAGGGTGAAGCAGTTCAATATCGTGTTTTCCGCCGAACGCCCGTTCCGCCCGGAAACCACCCACTTCGCCTGGAATTTCTATGCGCCCTACCGCAAGGCGATGGGCTTCCTGACCCAACCCTTCGTCACCCGCTTCTGGGACACCCTGGCCGACCTGCTGCACACGGCGGGCGATCTCGGGCGGCGGCTCTACAACGGCAATGGCCAGACCTACGGCTTCCATTTCCTGGCCTTCGTCGTCATCGTCTTTTTCCTGGCGGGCTTCTAACCATGCAATTCGAGTGGATCAAGATCCCCTACGCGCTGCTCACGCTGTTCATCGTCATCAACTTCGGCATGCTGCTGGGTGCCTTCATCCAGAAGATCGGCGCCCGGGTGGGCCGCCGCCACGGCATCCCCATCTGGCAGAACTATGCCGACCTGATCAAGAACTTCGGTCTGCGCACCTCCATCACCCACGGCGTGATGTTCTACCTGGGCCCGGTGTTCCGGCTCACCGGCGGTATCGGCCTGTTGCTGTTCGTGCCGACGATTTATGGCTCGGAGATGTTCTCCAACCTGTCGTTCGCCGGCGATCTGATCCTGGCCCTGTACTTCGTGTTCTTCGGCACCCTGGGCATGGCGCTCGGTGCCGGCGAGAGCGGCCACCCGCACGCGGCCATCGGCATCAGCCGGGGCCTGTCGCAGGTGAGCATGGCCGAACTGCCCTTCGCCCTGGCCGTGTTCGCGGTGGCCTTGCAGTACCAGACCCTTTCCGTCACCGATATCGTCGCGGCGCAGCAGGGCGGCGTGTTGAGCTGGACGCTGTTCACCAACCCGGTGGCGGTGGCGGCGGCGATGCTCGGCTTCCTCGGCTCGATGATGCGCCCGCCCTTCGACGTGGTGATCGCGCCGCAGGAAATCCCCATCGGCCCGCCGACCGAGTACCACTCGTCCTACCTGGCCCTGATGCAGACCAACCGCGCGATCTTCCCCATCGCCAAGATTGTCATCTACATGAATCTGTTCTTCGGTGGCGCCGCGAGTTGGCCGGTGTTCTTCCTCAAGGTGTTCCTGATCTACATGGTCTCGGTGTTCGTCGGCGTGGTCTTCCCGCGCTTCCGCGTCGAGCAGTCGATCCGCTGGTTCCTGGTCTGGGCGGTACCGCTGGGCGTCCTTTCCATCGTGTTGGTGTGAGTGTTGGCAAAATCAATATGAAACCTGAACTTTTGAAACGCATGGTCAAGGGCCCCGACGGCGTCGAGTTCGAGGTCGAGCCGATGCGCGACTACTACTGCGACGCCCCGCCCACGGTGCAGCACGGCGCTTACATCAAGATCGTCGAGGATTTCTTCAACTGGGCGCGCGCCGAATCGCTGTGGATTCTCGGCTTCGGCACCGGCTGCGGCGCCATCGAGATGCGGCCGCTGATGACGCCGCGTTTCGACGCCTACCGCTACGGCATCCAGTGGCGGCCCACGCCGCGCCAGGCCAACCTGCTGGTGATCTCCGGCTATTTGTCCACCAAGACCCTGAAGCGCGCCATCCGCGCCTACGAGCAGATGCAGAGCCCGAAATACGTGGTGGGCCTGGGTTCCTGCACCATCAACGGCGGCATGTACTGGGATTCCTACAACACCATCAAGTGCCTGGACCAGTACATGCCGGTGGACCTCTACATCACCGGCTGCATGCCCCGCCCCGAAGCCCTGCTGGCCGGCTTCGAGGACCTGAAGAAACTGATCCGGGCCGGCCGCGCCGAGGGCGCCAACCAGTACGCCGAACGCTTCGATTGGTACAAGGCCAATCAGAAGCAGGTGATCCACGACTGGGACATGCCGGACTACAACTGGTGATGACGAACATGCGCGCACTTTACGACCGGCTGAAGGCCCTCTACCCCCTCGGCGAACTGACCGAGAAGAGGCCCAGTCTGGCCTTCGTCGCCCTGCCGGCGGCATACCTGCGCCCGGCCTTGCTGCACCTGCGCGACCTGGAGGGCTATTCCCATCTGGTGCTGCTGACGGCAGTGGACTGGCTGGAGGAGGGGCACTTCCAGCTCACCTACCTGCTCAACAACCGCACCCTGAATCGCGACCTCGGCCTGCGCGTCTTGCTGCCGCGGGAAGGCGCCACCATGGCCAGCATCCACGACCTCTGGCCCACCGCCGCGACCTATCAGCGCGAACTGCGCGAGATGTTCGGCATCGACTTCCCCGACAGCCCCGGCGTGTACGAGGAATTCATCCTCGAAGGCTGGAACGACATCCCGCCCTACCGGCGCGACTTCGACACCCTGAAATACGCCAACGACAGCTACGCCCAGCGCGCCGGGCGGGAAACCCGTGACCCGGAGACGCACATGAAAGAACAACTCTATCCGGGCAAATCCTGACATGGCGTATACCCACGACCGTTCCCAATACCCGGCCAGAAAGGCCGACGGCAGCCTGGCCATCGACCTGACCTCGGGCAAGTTCCTGAAGCTCTGGCAAGGCCCCAACCACCCCGGCATCACCGGCAACATGTCGGTGGAACTTACTGTCTGCGGCGATGAGGTGGTGGAAGGCAAGGTTCACGTCGGCTACCTACATCGCGGCTTCGAGAAACTGATGGAGCGGCGCACCTTCATCCAGTGCTTCCCCATCGTCTGCCGCATCTGCGTGCCGGAGCCGGATTTCAACGAATACTGCTACGCGGCGGCCGTGGAAGAACTGGCCGGTATCGAAGTCCCGGAAAAGGCCAACTGGATCCGCGCCCTGATCCTGGAGATGGGCCGCATCAACAGCTACCTGATGTACCTGGGCGGCCAGGCCGGGGCACTGGGCCAGGGCGTCATCGGCCAGTGGACCACCTATGCCCGCGACCTGATGCTGGACCGCTTCGAGGAAATGACCGGCGCCCGCATCTACCACATGTTCATCATGCCCGGCGGCGTCCGCGACACCCTCCCGGAGGGCTTCGAAGCGCGCATGGAAGAAACGCTGCGCGAGATCGAGCGCACGTGCAAGGACGTGTGGGACGTGATGTTCTGCAACACCGTATTCAAGAAGCGTACCGTCGGCATGGGTGTCATCGACCCCGCCTGGCTGGATGCCTATGGCGTCACCGGCCCCAACGCCCGCGCCGCCGGGGTGGCCAAGGACGTGCGCCGGGACGCGCCCTATCTGGTCTATCCCGAGCTCGATTTCGAACCGGTGGTCGGCCATGACGCCGACATCTACACCCGCGCCGACGTGCGCCGCCGCGACCTGCTGATGTCCGTCGACCTGATCCGCCAGATCCTGGCCCGGATGCCCAAGGACGGCCCGATCATGGCGCCCATGCCGAGCATGTTGCACTGGAAGATTCCGCCCGGCGAAACCTATGTGCGCGGCGAGTGCTCGCGCGGCGAATACGGCTACTACCTGGTCACCGACGGCTCCGGCTATCCGCGCCGGGTCAACGTGCGCGGCCCCTCCTACACCCATGCCATGGCCCTGCTGGAACGGATGATCGTCAACGTCAACATTTCCGACGTGGCCTCGCTGATGGTGTCGCTGCATACGTACCCGCCAGAGATAGAGAGGTAAAGATCGATGAGCGTCAAAGACCTCCTCTCCCCCTTCAGCGCCTGGAAGCACCTGTTCCGCGACCCGGTCAGCATCGAAGACCCGCTGAATCGCCAGGCTGCGCCGCGCTATCGCGGCTTCCACCAGAACGACATGGAAAAGTGCATCGGTTGCGGCACCTGCGAAACCATCTGCCAGAACGGCGCCATCGACATGTTGCCGGTTCCCGGCATCGAAACCAGGCAGGGCGATTCCGGCCTGCGTCCCCGCATCGACTATGGCCGCTGCTGCTGGTGCGCCCTGTGCGTCGATGTCTGCATGACCCAATCCCTCACCATGTCCAACGCCTATACGTGGGTGGAGAGTGATCCCGACGCCTTCCGCTTCACCCCGGGCGTGGACAAGAAAGCCTGGGACCAGGCTGAACTGGGTTACCACCGCCCGGATGGCCATCGTCTGACCGGTCAGCACCGCGTCGCCATGGGCGAGATGGAACCGGAAGACCGCATCGACAACTTCAAGGAGATCGTTGCCGGCTACACGGTGGAACAGGCCATTCTGGAAGCGGATCGCTGTGTCGCCTGCGGCCTGTGTGTGGCCACCTGTCCCACCCACATGGCCATCCCGCAGTACATCGCCGCCGTGCGCGACGGCGACTACGAGCGTGGCCTGAAGCTGCTCTACGAGACCAACCCCTTCTCCCAGGTCTGCGGCCGCGTCTGCACCCACAAGTGCGAGGACGCCTGCGCCGCGCGCCACGAGGGCGACCCGATTGCAATTCGTTGGCTCAAGCGCCACATCACCGATCAGGTGCCGTTCGAGCGCTACCGCGACATCGTCGGCGAACCGCTGCCCGCCACCGGCAAGCGCGTCGCCATCATCGGGGCGGGGCCCGCCGGACTCACCGCCGCATACGACCTGGCGCGCCTGGGCCACGCGGTCACGGTGTTCGAGGCCAAGGCGGCGGCCGGCGGCATGACCCGTTACGGCATCCCCGAATACCGCCTGCCTTACGAGGCGCTGGACCGCGACGTGGCGCTGATCGTCTCCATGGGGGTCGAGATCCACTACAACTGCTGCATCGGCACCGAGCGTTCCATGGACGAACTGCGCCGGGAATACGACGCGGTGCTCCTGGCCATCGGTCTGCAACAGGGCCGGCAGACCCGCATCCCCCACTCCGAGCACGAGAAGGTCTTCCGCGCCATCGACCTGTTGCACAAGATCACGGCCAATGAGCCGTTCGAGTTGCCGCATTGCGCCGTGGTGATCGGCGGCGGCAACGTCGCCATGGACATCGCCCGCTCCCTGGCCCGCCTGCAGAAGCAGCAATACGGCCAGGTGGATGTGGTGGTCACCGCACTGGAAGAGCAACAGCATTTCATGGCCGATCCGGACGAGATCAAGGAAGCCCTGGAAGAAGGCATCGTCATCCGCGACAAATGCGGCCCGCAAGGCTGCGAGATCGACGCGAACGGCAAGCTGGTCGGTCTGAAGACCTGGAAGGTGCTGTCCATCTTCGACCAGAACCGTCGCTTTGCCCCGGTCTATGACCCAGCGGGCGAAACCATCCACGCCTGCGACACGGTGATCGAGGCCATCGGCCAGTACGCCGATACCTCGCTGCTCGGCGATGCGCTGACGGAAATGCTGGAGTGGGACCGCGGTCGCATCAAGATCGACGCCGATGGCGGCACCTCCGAGCCCTGGCTCTGGTCGGCGGGCGACTGCGTCGCCGGCCCCGACGTCGTGCATGCCGTGGCCGATGGCCACCGCGTCGCCGCCAGCATCCACGCCATGCTGGTCCAACAGGAGAAGACAATATGAGCGAAGGCAGCCACGGCATCGATCGTCTGCGCGGCAAGACCACCCTGCGTGAAATCCTCGAAGTCGCCACCAGCTTCGAGGCCGGCGCCCGCGATTTCTACACCGCCCTGATCCCCAAGGTCAGCAAACGCATCCGCTACCTGGTCGAGGAACTGGCCGCCGAGGAGCAGTCGCATTACGACCTGTTCGGCGCCCTCGCCCAACGCCCGGACATCGCCGAACAGGTCCGGCAGGAGATCCAGCGCACCGCCAGCGACAGCAAGTTCTCCGACTGCCTGCACCTGCCCGACCTGGGCGAGAACCCCGACGACCAGGCCGTCCTGCAATACGCCATGGGCCGGGAGCACGCCGCCATGATGCACTACGGCGAACTGGCCGAGACCGCCCCGCCCGGCCCCATCCGCGAGTTGTTCCAGTATCTGGCCAGCGAGGAAACCCGGCACAAGCTGGAACGGGAAAAGATCTATTACGAAACCGTCCACAGCGGCGGCGTCTAGCGATTCCTCGTCACCTTCCCGGGAGAGAACCTCATGAGCCTGCGCGATCTGGCCATCCCCACCGCCCTCGCCGAACCCGGCATGTCGGTGGCGGACCTGTTCGCGGAATGCGTCCGCGTGCAGATGCCCGGCATCCCCTACCGCGACCGCCTGGGCCGCATCAGCGGCAAGGCCTCCATCCGCCACATCCTCAAGATGACCTGCCTGCCGGACTACCTGATCAAGCATTCGCACATGCTCGGCGACGACATCGGCCACCTGCGCCTGCCGGAGATCCACAGCAAGGAAGTGCTGCACCGGAATGTCGACGACTTCATCCTGCCCGACCACTCCCATGTCAACTCCGCCGCGCCGGTGAGCAAGGCCCTGGCCATCATGGAACAGGACAACACCACCTACCTGTTCGTCCTGGACGATAACGAGTACCACGGCGCCATCAGCATCATGAGCCTCGCCCAGCACCTGCTGCACCAGGCGGCGCGATCGTGAACGAAGTGAACGGCTTCACCAGTGACATGGCCATCGCCCTGGCCGTCCTGCTGGTGGCCTACGGCCTCATCTTCACCGAAGTCCTGCACCGCGCCTACGCCGCCCTGCTCGGCGCGGTGATCATGGTCATGTTCGGCGGCTGGGCCGGCTTCTACAGCCAGGAAGCCGCGCTCGGCGCCGTGGACGGCAACACCATGCTGCTGCTGATGGCGATGATGTTGCTGGTGGCCATGCTGCGCCCCACCGGCGCCTTCGAATACCTGGGCATCCGCCTGGCCAAGCTGGCAGGCGGCAATCCGCGCCTGCTGCTGTTCTACCTGTGCGCCGCCGTCAGCGTCCTCAGCATGTTCCTGGACAACGTCACCACGGTCATCATCTTCGCGCCGCTGACCGTGCTGGTCACCCGCCTGCTCAACCTGAACCCCGCCCCCTACCTCATCGCCGAAGCCATGATGTCCAACATCGGCGGCGCCGCCACCCTGGTGGGCGACCCGCCCAACATCATGATCGGCAGCGCCGGCGGCATCGACTTCGTCCGCTTCCTCGCCCATATGGCGCCCCTGATCCTGCCCGTCTGGCTGGTCACCATGCTGCTCCTGCTGTTCCTGTTCCGGCGGGACCTGCGCATGGCCGACACCGCCGCCATGGTCGACCTGGACGAGCACAAGGCCATCAACGATCCCCAGGCCCTCAAGCGCATCGTCAGCGTCCTCGCCGGCGTCGTGGTCCTGTTCTTCCTCCACCACACGCTGCACTGGTATCCCGCCTTCGTCAGCCTGATCGGCCTCGCCCTGGCCCTGGCCTGGTTGCGGCCCGACCCGGAACAGCTCATGACCAAGGTGGAATGGTCGGTGCTGCTGTTCTTCGCCGCCCTCTTCGTCCTGGTCGGCGGCGTCGAAGCCTCCGGCCTGCTCGACCTGGTCGGCGCCCAGCTGGCCGCCTACGCCCGCGAACCGGGGCATCTGCTGGCCACCGCCCTGCTGCTCATGTGGGTCGCTGCCCTGCTCAGCGCCGTCATCGACAACATCCCCTTCACCGTCACCATGATTCCCATCGTCGCCGCCCTGGAACAGCAAGGGGTGAACGTCACCCCCTTGTGGTGGGCCCTCGCCCTGGGCGTCGGTCTCGGTGGCAACGGCAGCCACATCGGCGCCACCGCCAACGTCATCTGCATCGCCGAAGCGGAACGCGCACAACTGCCGGAAGCACGCATCACCCCGCTGCGCTGGCTACGGGTGGGCATGCCCACCATGATCGCCAGCCTGGGTGTGGCCAGCGGCATCTTCGCCCTGTTCTTTCCGGCGTTTTCCTGACGACGGCCAGCGTGGTCAGGACGCCCGCGACGGCGTCATTGCCCGAACGCGGCCAGCTCGCGATGACGGAAGCAATCCAGCGTATGGTCGTTGACCATGCCGGTCGCCTGCATGTGGGCGTAGACGATGGTCGAACCAACGAACTTGAAGCCGCGCCGCTTCATGTCCTTGCTGATCGTATCGGACAGCGCCGTTCGGGCCGGCACCTGTGTCAGGTCGCGCCAGGCGTTGACGATGGGGCGGCCATCGACGAAGCGCCAGAAATAGGCGTCCAGACCGCCGAATGCCTCGCGGATGGCGAGGGTGGCGCGGGCATTGCCGATGGCGGCCGCCACCTTGAGCCGGTTGCGCACGATGCCGGCATCGGCGAGCAGGCGGGCGACATCGGCCTCGCCATAGCGAGCGATCTTCCCGGCGTCGAAATCGTCGAAGGCGCGCCGGTAGCCCGCGCGTTTTTTCAGGATGGTCAGCCAGGACAGGCCGGCCTGGGCGCCCTCCAGGATCAGGAATTCAAACAGGGCGCGCTCGTCGTGCAGCGGCACGCCCCATTCATGGTCGTGGTAGGCCTGGTAGAGCGGATCGTTGCCGCACCAGGCGCAGCGTGGCTTGTCGGTCATGGCGCCCCCCGCGGGTCATGGATCGCCGGCCGATCGGGGCCGGCTGGCGCGGCCGCCGGTCAGGGTTTGACGATGGCGCCGTCCACAAGCACCTTGTAGGCATAGCCGGCGCCAAAGTCCTGATCGACGCGAATGATGCCTTTCACGCTGACCACATCGCCAAGCTTCGCCGGATGCGTGGTGGTCACCAGCAAGTCGTTTGTTTCGGCGGTGGCGGAGCCGGAACCATCGCGCACATGGAGCCAGTTCTTCCCCATGATGCCGGCGTTGTATTTCACGACCCTGGCGCGCAGCAGCACCGGCTTGTCCTTGAGTTCGGCGCGTTTCGTGACGACTTCGGCCACGGTTCGCGCATTCGCGCCAACGGCCTTGGGCACGTGGACATCGACGGCATCCGGGGTCTTGGCGAGACTGGCATGGGCCGCGCCCATGTTCATGCCGGCGCTGCCAGTGGCGCCGGCGGTGGCGCTACCGCCGAGTGATCCGAACAGGATTTTCGGGAAGGTCCGCTTCAGCGACCGGCTCTCGAAGTCGCGCATCTCCATCGCATTGTCGATCGACACCTCGGCACCCTTGCTCACGGACGCCCGGTTGACCGCGGCCCAGGTTTCGCCGCTGTCGGTCTTCAGGCGCAGGTAGGTATAGCCGCCGGCATTCATGGTCTCCAACACCGTGCCCTTGACGGCGGCGGCATCAGCCGAGGCGGAGAACGGGAGGGCAAGCATCAGGCAGAGCGACAACAAAGTTTTCATGGTCCGGATACTCCTTCATTGGGGTGATGCAGGGTAACAGGACGCGGATCGTTGACAAGCTGTGTATTCCCGCCACGATCACAAGCGTAGTCGAACACATGTTTCCTGACGTTGGACCCCGCGCCACTCGCCGCTCTCCCTGTCATAGTTGTCACCGTATCCTGTCATTATTGACAACCATCGGAACCGATCCTCCGACCGCTGGACGAGTCGGATCAATGCAATCGCCTGTCACGCCGCGCCAGGCCACGACATGATTGCCGATCCCGACGTTCCGCCAACAACAGGCCCGGATATTGCTTTACCTGGGTATTCCTCACGCTGCCGCTGCCCTCGCCATGAAAATCGCCGTCACCAGTCAGAACCGCGCCACCGTCACCGACCACGCCGGCCAATGTCGGACATTCTGGGTTTATGAAACCGAGTACGCCGAGGTGGTGGACAAGCGTTTGGTCGAACTCGCGGCCGGACAGCGTTTCCAGGACGCGCTGCCACGCCCGCTGGAGGACGTCCACGTCCTGATCAGCGGCGGCATGGCCAGCGCCATGCGCTATCGCCTCAAGCAACTGGGCATTCAGGCGGTCACCACCCTGGAACACGATCCCGACCGCGCCGTCGCCGCCTGGCTCAATGGCACCCTGAGCGAACTGCCGCCATTCGGCCACATCGGTCGCCTGTGCAGCGAAACATGCGCCTGACGCGTCAACCGATTCCCCTCTCAACCCATCCCATGGAGCGTTCATGAAACTGCCGCAACCCCTCGCGCGACTTCTGTTGGTTTCCGCCATTGCCGCCGCCCTGCCCGCGATGGCACAGCCGCTCGCCGACGATCCGCGCGCCATCGTCGTTGAAACCGTCAGCCAGGGTGGCTTCGCCCACACCCTGGAGACTTTGAAACAGCAACTGGAGGCCGATGGCTGGAACATCGTCGCCGAGATCAACCTGGGCGCCCGCCTGGCGAAAAAGAACGTGGCCATCCCCGGCGGCCTGGTGATCCTGGAACTGACCAGCGGCAAGAACGCGCTGCCGCTGCTCAAGGATGAGTCGACCCGCTACGTCGCCGCGCTGATGCCATGCAGCGTCGCGGTCTATGGCATGAACGACGGCCGTGTGATGATTTCCCGGATGAACGCGGGCCTGATGGCCGGAATTATGGAACCCAGGGTGGCGGAAGTAATGAAGAACGCGGCGCTCAAACTGGATGAAACCATCGCCCATGCGCTGGCAAAATCCACCGACTGAACGCGAACGACAGGAGTCCAATGAGTACGCCCCCCCACATCGTCATCCTCGGTGCCGGCTTCGCGGCTCTGACCGCCGTGCGCGAACTGCGCAAGCGCGCCCCGGCGGCACGCATTACCCTGGTCGCGCCGAAGCCCGAGTTCGTCTACCTGCCGAGCCTGATCTGGATTCCATCCGGCCTGCGCCGCGGCGACGATCTGGTCCTGCCCCTGGGACGCTTCCTGAAAGATCATGATGTCGAATTTCTCTACGGCCGCGTCACCGGCCTGAGCGAGGGTGGCCGCGTGGTGCTCACCGACAACGGCCCGGTGGAAAACGACGCCCTGATCATCGCCACCGGCGGTCGCTTCATCCGCAAGCTGCCGGGCATCGAGCATGCCCTGACCCTGTGCGAGGGCGTGGCGGCCGCGGAAGCCATCCGCGACCGGGTCGACGCCATGCACAGCGGGCGCATCGCGCTGGGCTTCGGCGGCAATCCCAACGAACCTTCCGCGATGCGCGGCGGCCCCATGTTCGAACTGCTGTTCGGACTGGACACCCACTTGCGCCGGGTCGGCAAGCGCGACCGCATCGAATTGGTCTTCTTCAACGCCGCCGCCGAGCCGGGCAAGCGCCTGGGCGAGAAGGCGGTATCCGGCCTGCTCGCCGAAATGGCGAAGCGCCGCATCGACACCCACCTCGGCCACAAGCCCCTGGGCTTCACGGAACAAGGCGTCGATACCGAAGGCGGCCACATCAATGCCGACCTGATCCTGTTCATGCCCGGCCTCACCGGCCCGGCCTGGGCGGCGGATGCCGGATTGCCGCTGTCCCCGGGCGGCTTCTTCAAGGCGGACCGCTTCTGCCGGGTGGAAGGGGCGGACAAGGTTTTCGTGGCCGGCGATGCCGGCAGTTTCCCCGGCCCCGACTGGATGCCGAAACAGGCGCACATGGCCGACCTGCAAGCCAGGGCGGCGGCGGAAAACCTGCTCCTGGCCCTGGCAGGCAAGCCGCCAACCGCCCGCTTCAAGGTGGAACTGATCTGCATCGTCGATACCATAGACCGCGGCATCCTGGTCTACCGCGACGAGAAACGCGCCCTGCTGCTGCCTTCGCTGAAGCTGTTCCACTGGGCGAAACGCTACTTCGAGGGGCACTACCTCAAGTCGTTCCGCCAGTAACCTCTCCTTGCGGGATGCGCCACGCGCCCCCCTCATCACCGGTGCGCCCGGCGCACCCTACGGAATCATCATGAGCATGCAGACCCATTACGAACGCATTGGCGGCGAACCCCAGGTTCGCAAACTCGTGGACCGTTTCTACGACCACATGGACGAACTTCCGGAAACCTGGGGTATCCGCAAGCTGCACGCGGAAGACCTCTCCGGCTCGCGCCAGAAACTGTACGACTTCCTCACCGGCTGGCTGGGCGGCCCGCAACTTTATGTCGAAAAGCACGGCCACCCCATGCTGCGCCGCCGCCATCTCCCCTTCCCCATCGGCGACGCCGAACGAGACCAGTGGATGCATTGCATGCAACTGGCGCTGGACGAGGTGGTCACGGATGAAAAACTGCGCGCCGAGCTTTACCAGGCCTTCATGAAAGTGGCACAACACATGCGCAACCAGGCCGGCCACCCGCACTGAGCGAGCAACCCTGGCATCATTGCGCCCTCCTTCCTCCCCCAACAAAGGTAGAAAAATGTACGCACATACCGTGGAACTCGCCCTGCCCATCGACCAGGCCATCGAAAGACTCAAGGCCACCCTGGCGGAAGCCAGGATGGGCGTGGTGTCCGAAGTCGATGTCCAGGCGATCATGAAAGCCAAGATGGACCATGACATTCCGCCTTACCGCCTGCTCGGCGTCTGTGCGCCCGGCATCGCCCGCCGCGTGCTGGAAGCCGACCGCGATGCCGGCGCCCTGCTGCCCTGCGGCTGCTGCGTCTATGAGACCGCCCCGGGGGTGACCCGCATCGCCCTGCAGGATCCCGGGGTCATCGCCGCTTCCGCCGGCCACCCGGACATCACCGCCGCGATGGCGGAAGCACAGACCCATCTGAGCGGCGTACTCGCTAAACTGCGCGCATAACTTTTATTCCCCCGTTCGAGGAGACTGACATGCGCGCATTACTGATTGCCGTGGTACTTGGCCTGTTCACCTTCAATGCCCAGGCGGTCGACCCCGCCAGTTTGCCCAAGATCAAGATCAGCAAGATGGGCCTCTACCTGGAAGCAAAGGAAGTACCCGAATTCCTGAAGCAACACGCGCCCAAGGTCCTGTTCGTGGATGTGCGCACCCTCGAGGAGGCCCTGTTCGTCGGCTCGCCCGATGGCCTCGATGGCCAGGCCTCGTTCGGGATCATGCATTACGACAAGTGGGACAAGGAAAAGAACACCTTCCCGCGCAACCCCAACCCCGATTTCCTCTCGCAATTCGAGGTTTTCGCGCTGGACAAGGGCATCGACAAGAACGACCCCATCGTGCTGATCTGCCGGTCCGGCGACCGCAGTGCGATGTCGGCCGACCTGCTGGGCCGTTACGGCTACACCAACGTCTGGTCGGTGGTGGATGGCTTCGAGGGTGACATGGCAAAGGACGGCCCGAACAAGGGCAAGCGTGCCGTGAACGGCTGGAAGAACGCCGGCCTTCCCTGGAGCTACAACCTCGACCGCGACAAGATCACCTTTGGCAAATAACCCACGGAGACACCCATGATGAAATCCGCACTGCCCCTGACCCTGCTCGCCCTGACCCTGACCGGCTGCGCCGTCACGCCGAATGCCGAGCAACAAGCGGCGTTCACCGCGGAAGCGCGGCAGACCGCCGCCGGCCTGCTGCAGACCCTGGGAGGTGAATTGAAAGCCAGCATGACCGCGGGCGGCCCCGCCGCCGCCATCGGTGTGTGCAAGGAGAAGGCACCGAAGATCGCCGCCGAGGCGGCCCAGAAAACCGGCTTCATGATCAAGCGCGCCAGCCCGAAGAACCGCAACCCCAAGGCCGTGCCCGACGCCTGGGAAGCTGCAGCCCTGGCCAGTCTGGAACAGCGCCTGGCGGCCGGCGAGAAGCCCGAGACCCTGGACATGACCGATGTGGTCGACACGCCCAACGGCAAGATGCTGCGCTACGCCAAGGCACTGCCGACCCAGGCCGTCTGCCTGAACTGCCATGGCGACCCGGAGAAGCTGTCGCCCGAGGTGAAAGCCACGCTGGCCACCGAGTATCCCAACGACAAGGCCGTCGGCTACAGCGCCGGCATGATTCGCGGCATCCTGTCCATCAAGAAAGCGTTGTAACGCTGTTTCCGGGTTCAAGGTTCAAGGGACAGGACCGCCTTGCTCCTTGAACCTTGCCCCTTTCCCCTTGCCCCCGATCCCATGACTGAAACCTCTTCCTCCCGCCTCGCGCATTTCCCGGTTGCCTTCTTCGCCATGATCATGGGCCTGGGCGGCCTGACCATCGCCTGGACGCGCGCCGAGGAAATCCTGTCGCTGCCCATCACCCTCAGCCCCTGGCTGCTGGGCCTGAGCACGGGCCTGTTCATCCTGCTGGCGGCGCTCTACACGATGAAGGCGGTGAAGCACCGGGATGCGCTGGCAGCGGAGTGGGGACATCCGGTGAAAATGAATTTCGTGCCGACCATCAGCATTGCCCTGATCCTGCTGTCCATCGCCTGGTTTCCCCATTCCGCGCCCTACTCCAAGCTGCTCTGGCTGCTCGGCACCGCCCTGCACCTGGTGCTGACCCTGCACGTCATGACGCAATGGATGCACCACAGCAAGTTCGAGATCGCGCACCTCACCCCCGCCTGGTTCATCCCGGTGGTGGGCAACATCCTGGTGCCCATCGTCGGCGTACAGCACGCGCCGCCGGAAGTCTCCTGGTTCTTCTTCAGTGTCGGCCTGGTTTTCTGGCCGGTGCTGCTGGCGATCATCTTCAACCGGGTGATTTTCCACGGCACGCTGCCCGAGCGCCTGATGCCGACACTGTTCATCCTGATCGCCCCTCCCGCCGTGGGCTTCCTGTCATATGTGAAATTGACCGGCGAGATCGATGCCTTCGCCCAGATCCTCTATCACACCGCGTTGTTCTTCACGATCCTGCTGATCGCACAATTGCGCTGGTTCACCCGGCTCAAATTCTTCCTGTCCTGGTGGGCCTATTCGTTTCCCTTGGCGGCCATCGCCATCGCCACCCTGACCCTGTTCCAGCACACGGGCAACCCCCTGTTCCTGCGTTTATCGGGCATCTTCCTGGCAATCGCCACGGTGGTCATCGCGGCGCTGTTCATCCGCACCGCCATGGCCGTGGCCAAACGGCAGGTCTGCCTGGCGGATTGAGCCGCCACCGCTTGGCCGGCAAACACGAGGGAGGCGAAACAACATGAGCGCTCGTCCAGGCCTCATCACCCTGGGTTTTCTGGCCCTGGCGAGCGCCGCGGCCAGCGCGGACATCCACAAGTGCAATCAGGGTGGCCGCCTGATCTATCAGCAGGCGCCCTGCCCACCCGGCAGCCAGGCCCTGCCACCGCCGACGCTCCCACCACGCCCCAGCGCCTACGCCGAGGAGGAAGCGCGCCAGCGCGCCAGCCACGACATCGCCGCGGCCGAGGCACTCCGCCAGCGCGAGCGGAAGGCGGCGGAGGAGAGCGCCCGACAAGCCGCCGCCGCGGCACGGAAACAGGCCAGGGAGTGCGACCGCCTGCGCGACCGGATCGAACGCGCGGACGCCCGCGCGAAGCCGGGCAAACGCGGGAAAACCACATTGACAAAAGAGCGCCGCGTCTACCGCGAAGAGTGCAGCACGCTTTGACCGCCTACCTTTTACCGCACGGGTAGGTCTCGCCCAACATCCGGGTCAGCGCCTCACCGGCCTCCTGCTTGAGGGCATCGGGATGGGTACGCATCCAGGTGACCAGGGCGGCCGGGATATGCTGCTTGTCGCCTTCATCCAGGCAGAATTTCGCGCCGCCCTTGCCGTGGCGGCCGGCATAGGCGCTGGCATCGAGAAACCCATTGAGATAATTGTGGCACATGACGGAGAGCGCCTTGACCCGCTCGGCGCCCTGGCACATTTTCAAGACGGCATCGCCGGTGCGCCCCGCCACCGGGCTGGCCGCCGCAGCGAACGGCAGCCCGCACAAGCAACAGGCCAATATAGTGTCCCGAATAGTCATGCCTCGCCCCCTCTCCATGAAGAGGGGCATTTTCCGGGCAACCGCGCCCGCGGGCAAATGCCGGCGTTGCGGACTATCGCGGGCGTTTGCCGCGCGAACCAACGGATTTGCGCGGGGGCCGCGTCTCGGGCGCGGCGCGGCCGGCCGGGCCGGGTGGTCGCCGTTCTCCGGCGGGGGTGGCGCTTTCGAAGCGGCGTCCGGTGCCCGCCGGTTGAAAATCGGGGATCAGGTGTTTCTTGCCGTTGCCGATCAGGTCGGCGCGCCCCATCTCCTTCAAGGCGTCGCGCAGCAACGGCCAGTTCTCAGGGTCGTGGTAGCGCAGGAAAGCCTTGTGCAGCTTGCGGGTGCGGCCGGCGCGCACCACCGGCACGGCCTGGCCGCCGCGCAGCACCTTCTTCAGCGGGTTGCGCTCGGTGTGATACATGGTGGTGGCCAGCGCCATCGGCGTCG
>CAYMUY010000024.1:0-68249 GCA_964393825.1 uncultured Thiobacillus sp.
GGAATCAGGTTCGCGAGGGAGGCTCATGCGTTATGAGTTGTGTGTAATGGGATGCGTTCAAGTAACACGGGACGCTACAGCTACGGACACATGGGGAGGCAATCTATCAGCCAAGCACACTATCTGCCAGAGGGTGGCAAGCTAGTTCGAGTCCAGGTCGGGAGCCAACCATAGCGCGACCACGCTGACCGCCCCTTTGGCCGAGCTTTGGAAGCACGCAAGAATGGCCTGTACGGCTGCTGTTTGGGGTGCTGCTGACGTTTGTCCGGCCGGTTTTAGCGCAGAGCGAACGGCCGTAGCTGGCCGACTGCGGTCGGATGCTGATCGGGCCTGAATAACTCCAACCGCTGTACAACAGCCGTCCACGTCGCAAACCGTAGACCTCGCGCCCGGCCAATCTATTTCAAGGGGCGCCGCGTAAACCGTTCCCCCACCCGCTCCATATACAAATAAATCACCGGCGTCAGAAACAGCGTCAGGAACTGCGACAGCGCCAGCCCGCCGACCACGGCGAGGCCGAGTGGCTGGCGGATTTCGGCGCCGGCGCCCCAGCCGATGGCGATGGGGAGTGTGCCGGCGAGCGCGGCGAGGGTGGTCATCATGATCGGGCGGAAGCGGACCAGACAGGCTTCGCGGATGGCGTCGGCCGGGCGCATGCCGTCCTGGCGCTGCCGGGAGAGGGCGAAGTCGATCATCATGATGGCGTTCTTCTTGACGATGCCGATGAGCATGATGATGCCGACGAAGGCGTAGAGGCTGAGGTCGACCTTGAACAGCCAGAGGGTGAGCAGGGCGCCGAGGCCGGCGGAGGGGAGGCCGGAGAGGATGGTCAGCGGATGGACGAAGCTCTCGTAAAGAATCCCGAGCACCAGATAGACCACCAGCACCGCGACCAGCAGCAGCAGGCCCAATCCCTTTTGCGAGTCCTCGAAGGCTTGTGCCGCGCCTTCCAGGCTGCTGGTGAGCGAGGCGGGTAATCGCAGTTCCTGCTCCAGCGCGCGTATGCGTTCCACCGCCGTACCCAGGGAAACACCCGGTTGCAGGTTGAACGACATCGTCACCGAGGGGAGTTGTCCCGAGTGGTTGATGGTGAGGGCCTGCGAGGCGCGGGTGACTTTCGCCACGGTGTCGAGCGGCACCAGGGCGCCGCTGCTGGAGCGCACATGCAGGCGCGCGAGGGTATCGGGGTCTTCCTGGAATTCCGGGGCGAGTTCCAGGATCACCTGGTACTGGTTGCTGGCGCCATAGATGGTGGAAATCTGGCGCGCGCTGAAGGCGCTTTGCAGGGCGTCTTCCACCTGGCCGAAGGAGAGCCCCAGGGAGGCCAGCTTGTCTCGGTCCACTTCCAGCGCCATGACCGGACTCTTGTTGTTGAGGTTGCTGTTGACGTCCTCGAAGCCGGGCAGTTTGCGCAGGCGCGCGAGCAGCACGTCGGTCCAGTGGTAGAGCTCATCCAGATCGGTGTCCTGCAAAGTGTATTGATACAGGCCGGTGGTGGACTGGCCGCCCAGGCTGATCGGCGGCGGGTTCTGCAGCGACACCTTGATGCCCGGCACGGCGGCCAGCTTGGGGCGCAGTTTCTGGATGACCTCGTCGGGCGTCATTTTCCGTTCCGCGCCCGGTTTCAGGCGCAGCAGCAGGATGCCGCTGTTGGGTGTGATGCGGGAGCCGCCGGAGCCGACCACGGACATCAGGATTTCGATATTGGGGTCCTTGGCCGCGATGGCCGCCACCGCGCGCTGACGCTCCACCATGCTGGCAAAGGAGGTATCCGGCGCGCCCTCGGTGCGGCCCATGATGCGGCCGGAATCGCCGCTGGGCAGGAAGTCCTTGGGGATGTCGCGGTACAGGACGACGCTGCCGGCGATGCTGAGGAAGAAGGTGGCCAGCACCAGGCGCGGGTGCGCCAGGCTCCAGGCGAGGCTGACGCGGTAGCCGCCCAGCAGGCGATTGAAGACGTTCTCGAACAACCAGTACAGTTTGTTGTGCCGCCGGCCCTTCTCTTGGCGCAGATAGCGGCTCGCCAGCATCGGCGTCAGGGTCAGGGAGACGAAGCCGGAGACCAGGATGGCGGCGGAAATGGTCAGCGCGAACTCATGCAGCAGGCGGCCGATGATGCCGCCCATGAACATCACCGGAATGAACACGGCGACCAGCGACAGAGTCATGGAAACGATGGTGAAGCCGATCTCGCGGGCGCCCTTGATCGCTGCGTCGAATGGCTTTTCCCCAGCCTCGATATGGCGGTAGATGTTCTCCAGCATGACGATGGCGTCGTCCACCACGAAACCCACCGACAAGGTCAGCGCCAGCAGCGAGAGGTTGTCCAGACTGAAATTCAGGGCGTACATGCCAGCGAAGGTGCCGACCACGGAAATCGGCAGCGCCAGGGCGGGAATGGCGGTGGCGGAGAGATTGCGCAGGAATAGCAGGATCACCAGCACCACCAGGAAGCCGGCCAGGATCAGGGTGAACTGCACGTCGTTGACCGATTCGTGGATGGAAATGCTTCGGTCGTAGAACACGGAAAGCTGGATCGAGGCCGGCAGTTTCTCCTGGAACGCCGGCAGGATGGCCTTGATGGCGGCCACGGTGGCGATGGTGTTGGCGCCCGGCTGGCGCTGGATGGCGAGGATGATGGCGCGCTGGTCGCCTTTGCCATCCACGATCCAGTTGGCGCGGCGGTTGTCCTCGACGCTGTCGCGTACTACCGCCACCTCGTCCAGGCGCACCGGCGCGCCGTTCTTCCAGGCGACGATCAACGGCCGGTAGGCGGCGGCATCGTCCAGTTGACCGTTGGCGCGCAGGGCGAAGGTCTGTTTCGTCCCCTCCAGGTTGCCGATCGGCTGGTTGACGTTGGCGGCGGCCACCGCCTGGTGCAATTCGTCGATGCCGATGCCGCGCGCGGCGAGCGCGTTCGGGTCGGCGTGGATGCGCACGGCGTATTTCTGCTCGCCATAGATCAGCACCTGCGCCACGCCGGGAATGGTGGAAATGCGCTGCGCCAACTGGGTCGAGGCATACTCGTTCACCGCCGGCAGCGGCAGCGTGTCCGAGTGCATGGCGAGATAGAAGATGGGCGAATCGGCCGGGTTCACCTTGCGGAACGAAGGCGGCGTCGGCATATCCGAGGGCAGCTTGCGCAGCGCGGCGGCGATGGCCGCCTGCACATCCTGGGCGGCGGCGTCGATGTCGCGGTCGAGACTGAACTGCAGGGTGACCGAGGTGGCGCCGCGCGCGCTCACCGAACTCATGTTGTCCAGCCCGGAGATGGTGGAGAACTGCGCTTCCAGCGGGGTGGCCACCGCCGCCGCCATGGTCTCCGGCGAGGCGCCGGGCAGGCTGGCCGACACCGAGATGGTGGGGAAATCGACGCTGGGCAACTCCGACACCGGCAGCGCGCGGTAGGCGATGACGCCGAAAATCAGAAACGCCGCCATCAGCAGCGTGGTCATCACCGGTCGGCGGATGCAAAGTTCGGGGAGTTGCATGGCGGAGTGCGCGGATTCGGTCGAGGACGCCAGACTATCCTATCCAGACCGACGCGGCAGGGCTTCGCATGACCGGGAACGGGTCATCTGATACTGTCCGCCGGCGCCACGACGCCGTTTCCAACCCACGCCCCAACCGCCCGGAACCATGAGCAAGCCTTCGCGATCCGCCGAGAAACGCGCAAAAAACAGCCGCCCCGCGCCCACCCCGGTCCAGCCGGCGGTTGCCGGCCGCAAGCAGGTGTTCGACCTGCTGCGCGGCGTCGCCATCGTCCTGATGGTGGCCTACCACTTCTGCTTCGACCTCAACTACTACGCCTGGACTCAATTCAATTTCAACCATGACCCGTTCTGGCTGGGTTTCCGCGCCAGCATCCTGAGCCTGTTCCTCGGCCTGGTCGGGGTCAGCCTGGTACTGGCCGGGGCGCATGGCTTCGTGCCCGGGCGCTATTTGCGCCGGCTGGCCTGGCTGGCCGCCGCCGCCGCCATGGTCAGCCTGTCGAGCTGGCTGATGTTTCCCGATAGCTGGATCTTCTTCGGCGTCCTCCATTTCATACTCGTGGCGAGTCTCTTGGGGCGACTGTTTCTGCGTTTTTATTGGCTCAACCTGGGCCTCGGCGCGTTGCTGCTGCTGGTCGGCAACAGCGTGCAGCTGCCGTTCTTTGATCAGCCCGGCTGGCAGTGGTTCGGCCTGATGACGCACAAGCCAATCACCGAGGATTATGTGCCGCTGCTGCCCTGGTTCGGGGTGGTGCTGATTGGCCTGTTCCTGGGCAAGCTGACCCAGTCGAGCGAGGGTGGCCGTCGCTTCGGCGACTGGCATGGCGACCATCCCGTCGCCAGGCTACTCGCCCTGGCGGGGCGGCACAGCCTGCCCATCTACCTGGCGCACCAGCCGCTGCTATTGGCCCTGCTTTGGGGCGCGCGGGCCTTGTCCGGCTGATGCCGACCCGGTCTCGGTATTCCCCTTCGCGTCCTTCACCTTGACCTTGGCACCCGGCGTCAGCCGCGAATGGCCATCGATCACCACCGTTTCGCCCAAGGCCAGGCCCTCGGCGATGGCGACGAGGCCGCCGCGGGTCTGGGCAAGCGTCACCTTGCGCATCCTGGCGCCCTCTCCTTCCAGCACATAGACGAAGCTGCCTTCCGGGCCCTGCTGCACCGCCTCGGCAGGCACCGTCACGGCATCGCGCAGGGTATCCAGACGCAGACTGACGACAAGAAACTGGCCGGGGGCCAGGCGGCTGTCGGCGTTGGCGATCTCGGCCTTCATGCGCAGGGTGGCGGTCGCCGGATCGACGGCGTTGTCGAGGAATACGACCTTGCCGGCGGCGATCGCCGCGCCGCCGTCGGGCAGACGGATTTCCACGCCGAGGTCGCCGCGCGCGCGCGCCGCCTGGATGGCGGAGAGGTGTTTTTCCGGCACGGCGAAGCTGACATGGAGGGGACGCACGCGGTTGACCACCGCCAGCGCCGTCTCGTTGATCTTGACGCTGGCGCCAGGATGCACGAGACGGGCGCCGACGACACCGGCGAACGGCGCCCGGATCGTGGTGTAGCCAAGCTGCTGCCGCGCCAGATCCAGCGCCGCCTGGTCGGCGTTTACCGTGGCGGCCGCCGCCTCGGCGGTGGCGCGCATGTCCGCGACCTTTTCCCGGGAGACGAACTGCTGCTCCAGCAACGACTGGTAGCGGGCCACATCCGCGCGCGCCTTGTCGAGCAATGCCTGGTCGCGGGCAAGCGTGGCCTCGACCTGCCTGACCCTGGCCTGGTAGTCGGCTGCATCGAGCCGCACCAGCACCTCCCCCTTGGCCACCGGCTTGCCCTCGGCGAAGGGCACGGCCAGTACCTGGCCGTCGATGCGGGATTTCAGGGTGACGGTCTCATAGGCCTCGCCGCGACCGACCACTTCCAGCAGCACCGGCATGTCGCGGCCGACCGCCTGGGCCACGGCAACGGGCACTGGCGGCTGCTTTTTCCCGTGCTGCTCCGGTGCCGACGGCTTCGCGCCCGGCCACCAATAGACCGCCGCGCCGGCGAGCGCGAGGAACAGCAGAAGAATGCCGAGTTTTTTCATGTCTATGGCCGCAGTGCGAATCGCCCGTGAGCGTCGGGTGTGGCGGCAATCTTAGCCGCTTTGCGGCGGCGCCGGCGGAGTCGCTGGTGCCGCGGCGGTGTCCCGCGCTTTCGGCTGTGTCTGCGCGGCGCGCAGGTAGCGGGTGGCGAGGGTGCGGTAGAGCGGCGGACAGACGGTGCGGGAAATGCCCGAGGCAAGCAGGGAGACGATCATCAGGTCGATCACCAGGCCATAGCCGCTAACCATTTCCATGACGATCACGAAGGCGGTGATCGGCGTCTGGGTGACGGCGGCGAGGAAACCGGCCATACACAGCACGTTGATCATGCCGGGCGAGTAGCCCGCTGCGAACAACTCGCCCAGGTTCTGGCCGAGGCCGGCCCCGACCGCCAGAGAAGGCGCGAAGATGCCGCCGGGGATGCCGCTGGCGAAGGACACCAGGGTGGCAAGAAACTTGTCGATGCCGTAATGCCATGGCAGTGATCCGCTCTGGTCGAGCAACTGCTTGGCCTCGCCATAGCCGGTGCCGAAGGTGGTACCGCCCGAGAGCCAGCCCAGGCAGGCGACCACCAGGCCGCAGGCGGCGGCGAATCGCACCGGATAGCGGCTGCGCCAGTCCCCCAGGCGGCCGTTGCTGCCGGAGGTGCTCCAGATCAACAGGCGGGCGAATGAGCCACCGGCGAGGCCGCACATCAGGGCGATGGCGAACAGCATGCCGGGGTGGTGTGGCGTGGTCGCGCTGGCGATATTGAGCCAGCCGAAATAGGTGTAGTTGCCGAAGAACGCCTGGGTGATCACACCGGCAATGACGATGGCGGTGATGATGAGGCCACTCATGCGCTCTGCCATCCCGCGACTGAGTTCCTCGATGGCGAACAGGATGCCGGCCAATGGCGTGTTGAAGGCGGCGGCGATACCGGCGGCACCGCCGGCCGCGAGGAGATGCCGACGGTCGACCTGGAGCCGGCGCGGCAGGCGCTCCCCGATGGCCGCCATCAGGCTGGCGCCGATCTGCACCATCGGCCCTTCCCGGCCCATGGAAAAGCCGGAGAAGATCGCGCCGGCACCGAGCACGATCTTGCCGAACACGATACGCAGCGAAAGCAGGGGATTGAGCGGCTTGTGGCGCTCGCCATGACGCGCCATCTCGGCCATCACCTGCGGGATGCCACTGCCTTCTGCGCCCGGGAAGTAGCGACGTGTCAGCCACACCACCAGGGCTCCCCCCGCCGGGGCGATCAGGAAGGGCCAGAACGGGAACTCGGTGTGCAGCGCATGGAGTCTTTCAACGCTGAAATCGATGAGTTCGGCGAAGCCCACCGCGAGGAGGCCGATGGCCACCGCCCCGCCCCAGAAAATCAGGCGACCCAGCCAGAGGTGCCGGTACGCCACCTGCCGCCGCCGCCAGCGCGCCAGCGCGGCGGCGGCGCGGGAAGCGTGGGTGCTCGGTGTGGAGTCTTCAGTCATGTGTCCGCCGTGTGTCCAGCGTCACATTTTAAGCCTCCCCCCCGGGATCATGCCGAAACAACGTCCCTCAATCGCCCACCCCGACCGCTCCCCGCCACCGACAGCCGGATCAGCCGAACAGTTTTCCGGTCAACGCCGACAAGCCCTGACCGAGCAGATCCGGATCATTGGCGTTATCCGGCAGACGTCCCTCCGGTGTCAGCTGGTTGACGGTTTCCGGCAGGTACTTCGCCAGGCCAGAGCTGATTTCCCGTGGGTCGAGACCAAATTTGGCGGCCATTTCCGCCAGCGGGCCGCTGCCCAGGGCCTGGCTGATCTGTTCCGCGCTCAAGGGCAGATTGGCGCCACTGCCCACCCAGGAGGAGACCTGATCCGCGAGACCACCCTGCTTGAGTTTTTCCAGCAGACCACCGAGGCCGCCATTCTGCTGGATCAGCCCCATGACCAGTTTCAGCATGTCATTGCCACCACCCGGCGCCCCGCCATTGCCGAGATTGTTCAGGACATTGCCCACGACGCTATCGAATAGACCCATGCGTTTTTCTCCAAGTTGAGTGGTGAGGAATACCGCGGTCCATCACCCCATGTGAAGCACCGCGCCCGCCACACGAAGCTGACGGACATCACCTCAAGACCAATCGTTGGCACAGCTTGTACCGAATCGGCAGGCTTGGCAGCGAAGTACCTCACTTTGCCACTTGTTTCATGACGCGGGCACGGACAGAAGCGGCAGACGGCTGGGCGGAATTGCGAAAAATGAAACGGCGGCAGAAAGCCGCCGTTTCATCGGCTGGAGCAGTACTCAGGGGCGACGGCGGCGACCCAGCATCAAGGCAACCAGGGAGATGCCGAGCAAGCCCAGCACGCCGGGCTCGGGAACTCCGCTCACGGCCGGTGAGTTCGGAATACCGCCGAGCGGGAAGGCGGGATCGCCGGTACGCACCGGCAGGAAGGCCCAGGATGCCTGGTAAGGCGCGGCTGTCGCATCGAAAGCTGCAACAAAGCCGAAACCGGAGAGCGAAGCACTTGGAGTAATGGCGCCATCAAACTGACCTTGGCATACCGCTACGGTCAGCAGGCTGACACGGTTCGTCTGGGGCTGCGCCCAGCAGGTGTTGAACCAGTGCAGAACCTGGGTGGCCGTCGTGAACGGGCTGCTCGCACCCGCATAGAAGGGATCGCCCGGGGTCTGCCAGGCGGCGACCCCTTCCCAGCCGGTACTGGGATTAGCCACGCCGATGGTCTCGATGCTCCAGTCCCAGTTGATCGGAGACATGATGTTGGTGATCCCGGCATCACCAAACCAGGGCAACTCCCAGTCGACGATGAGGGGGCGCTCTTGATCGTTGCCCCCATTCTGCAGACTGGTGTTGTTGACCGTGTAACCGTAGGTCCAGGTCCCGTTGCCGTTGTCGGTCACGCCGTCCGATACGGTCGAACTACGCGTCCAGCCTGCGGCAACACCCGCCGTGGCCGGCTGCGCGGCCATCAGCCCCAGGGCCAGGGCTGCGACTGCGGCGCTTTTCGTGAATGGATTTGTCATGGTCGAGATAGCCATCTTCGGTTCTCCTCAAATCAATCGAGCGAATTCGCCTGACAACACAAGCAAGACCCGAACCACAATCATTTAATATTTATTATCAACAAGTTACTAACTACCCACAGAAATGACGTAAAAAAATCCGACAGATTTTCCTTTAAGTACTTTCATGGCCAGCAAGCATCGCGCGAGGTAGGTGGCCCCATCCATCCATGTCATGATTGCCTTTCTTCCGCTCCCGGATCAGCCATGCAATTCACTCGACGTCGGATTCTGACTCTTGCTGGAGGCGCACTGCTGGCCACGCTGCTCTCGTGGTGGCCGCGCCGGAAGACGCCCATCCCGGCGGCATCGGTATCGCGCCAGGCGGACTTGCGCGCCTGGGTCGATACGCTGCTGCCGGCGGAGCCGGATTTCCCCGGAGGCTTGGCGCTCGGCGTAGCCGAACGGATCGCCGCCACGATTGCACGCGAGCCCGCCTATGCCAAGCTGGCACGGGAGACCTGGATCTGGCTCGATGCCCGTATCCGGGAGACGGGAGATGTCGCATTTGCCGAACTGGCCGAATCCCGGCGCCATGATTTGGTCGCCCTCGCCGCCGCCAGCGCGCCGGGTTCGACGCCGCGCACCTTCTTCCAGGCCACCCTGGACGATGCCCTGTTCCATGCCTATGCCGACCCGCGCGCCTGGGAGGGCCTGGGTTATGCCGGTCCGCCGCAGCCGATCGGATTTCCCGATCACGCTTCTGCGCCGAAATCAGCCTGATGGACGCGGATGTGGTCATCGTCGGGGCCGGTGCCGGGGGCGCGGCCTGCGCCTGGGCGCTGGCCAGCCGTGGCGTGCGCGTGCTGGTGCTGGAATCCGGTCCCTGGTACGACCCGGCCCGCGACAACCGTCTCCACCTGCCGGATTGGGAGCAGCATGTTTTCCCGGACGGGGAGGACCATAGCCACCGCTACAGCTTTGCCCCGATGCAGCCCCTGGACCCGCGCTGGGATGACCTGCGCTCTTGGAACCACAACCTTGGCCCTGTCGCCGGGGCATACCGGCAGGCGATGAAATACCATCATGTGCGCGGCGTCGGCGGCAGCACATTGCACTTTGCCGGCGAAGCCCATCGTCTCCACCCGGCGGCCATGCGCATGGCCAGCCGCTTCGGCGTCGGCGCCGATTGGCCGATCGGCTATGACGATCTGGAACCCTTCTATGACACCGCCGAGCACCTGATCGGTGTGGCCGGTGCCTCCCGGGATCACGTTCGCCCGCGGAGCCGGGATTACCCTCTCCCACCCCACCCGCACAGCTATGCCAGCCAACGCATCGGGGCCGGCTGCGCCAAGCTGGGAATGAGCTGGTCACCTAATCCGCTGGCCATCCTTTCCGCGCCGTGGCAAGGCCGGCCCGGATGCAACTACTGCGGCCAATGCGCGCGCGGCTGTCCACGCCGTGACAAGGGCAGCGCGGATGTCACCTTCATGGCGCGGGCGATGGCTGGAGGGCACTGCACCGTTCTCTCGCGCTGCCATGTCACCCGTATCGAGCCCGGAGAGCGTGACCGCGTCACCCGCCTGAATTGGGTCGACGCCGCCGGCGCCGAACATACCGTGCAACCCCGCGTGCTGGTGCTCGCCTGCGGCGCGGTGCAGACTCCCCGCTTGTTGCTGGCTTGCGCCAATGCCCAGGCCCCCCATGGCCTGGCCAACGAATCGGGACAGGTGGGACGCAACTTCATGGAGACCCTGGCCTGGACCAGCAGCGCCTTGCATCCGGAACCGCTGGGCAGCCATCGGGGCCTGCCGGTCGATGGCGTCTGCTGGGACTTCAACGCGCCGGACGCCGTACCAGGCACGCCTGGAGGGGTGCGTTTCAGTGTCGGGATGGCTGAAATGGATCTGGCCGGACCCATCAACTATGCACGCCGGGTGGCGGGTGGATGGGGACACGCCCATCGCGCGGCAATGCGTGACAGCTTCGGTCACGTGTTGTCTGTTGGGTCGATTGGAGAATTCCTGCCCAACGCGGGCACCTACATCGATCTTGATCCGATCGCCCGCGATGCTCATGGCCAGCCGTTGGCGCGCATTCATAGCCGCATCGATGTGCCGGAACTGCACCGCCTGGCCTTCATGGCCGGAAAATGCCGGGAGATCCTCCAGGCGGCAGGAACCGCCAGGCCCTTCGAGGAATTCGGCACATACGACACTTTCAACGCCACCCATGTTTTCGGCACTTGCCGCATGGGTGCCGACCCGCGGAATTCCGTGGTGGACCGGGACTGCCGCAGCCACCGCTGGCGTAATCTTTTTATCGTGGATGCCAGTATCTTCCCGAGCACGGGCGGGGGTGAGTCACCCTCGCTCGGCATCGAGGCGCTGGCGATACGCGCCGGCGCCCATATACGGGATCTGCTGGCAACCCGCTCGGTGTAATCACCCGGGAAGCCACCCCGCCCGACCTGCCCGATGGCGCGCCCTGGCCGGGCCGGCGCAACGAAGCAACGCCCCCCGGGATGGTCAGACCTTGTGATACACCTCGGCGCCCTGCTTCACGAATTCGACGGATTTCACCTCCATCCCTTTCTCCAGCGCGTCCTGCTCGGAAATACCCTGCCTGGCGGCGAAGTCGCGCACGTCCTGGGTGATCTTCATGGAGCAGAAATGCGGCCCGCACATGGAGCAGAAATGGGCGACCTTGGCGGATTCCTTGGGCAGGGTCTCGTCGTGGAAGGATTTCGCCTTGTCCGGATCGAGGCCGAGGTTGAACTGGTCATCCCAGCGGAATTCGAAACGCGCCTTGCTCAAGGCGTTGTCGCGGATCTGGGCGCCGGGGTGGCCCTTGGCGAGATCCGCCGCGTGCGCCGCCAGCTTGTAGGTGATGATGCCTTCTTTGACGTCGTCCTTGTCCGGCAGGCCGAGGTGTTCCTTGGGTGTGACGTAGCAGAGCATGGCGGTGCCGTACCAGCCGATCTGGGCGGCGCCGATGGCGCTGGTGATGTGGTCGTAGCCGGGGGCGATATCGGTGGTGAGCGGCCCGAGGGTGTAGAACGGCGCCTCGTCGCACCATTCCAGCTGCTTGTCCATGTTCTCCTTGATCAGGTGCATGGGCACGTGGCCGGGGCCTTCGATCATCACCTGGACGTCGTGTTTCCAGGCGATCTGCGTGAGTTCGCCCAGGGTCTTCAGTTCGCCCAGTTGCGCCTCGTCGTTGGCGTCGAAGATGGAACCGGGGCGCAGGCCATCGCCCAGGCTGAAGGCCACGTCATAGGCCTTCATGATGTCGCAGATTTCCTCGAAGTGGGTGTAGAGGAAGCTCTCCTTGTGGTGCGCCAGGCACCACTTGGCCATGATCGAGCCACCGCGCGAGACGATGCCGGTCATGCGGTTGGCCGTCATCGGCACGTAGCGCAGCAGCACGCCGGCGTGGATGGTGAAGTAGTCCACACCCTGCTCGGCCTGTTCGATCAGGGTGTCGCGGAACATTTCCCAGGTCAGTTCCTCGGCGCGGCCGTCGACCTTCTCCAGGGCCTGGTAGATGGGCACGGTGCCGATCGGTACCGGCGAGTTGCGGATGATCCACTCGCGGGTTTCGTGGATGTTCTTGCCGGTGGAGAGGTCCATCACCGTGTCGCCGCCCCAGCGGATCGACCAGGTCATCTTGTCCACCTCCTCGTTGATCGAGGAGCCCAGCGCCGAGTTGCCGATGTTGGCGTTGATCTTCACCAGGAAGTTGCGGCCGATGATCATCGGCTCGGTTTCCGGATGGTTGATGTTGCAGGGAATGATGGCGCGGCCGCGGGCGATTTCCGCGCGCACGAATTCGGGGGTGATTTCCTCCGGGATGCTGGCGCCGAAGTTCTGGCCGGCATGCTGGCGGCCCATCAGCTTGGCCAGCTTGTCGCCCATCGGGCCGCTGGAACGCAAGGTGGCGAGGTATTCCTCACGGCGCAGGTTCTCGCGGATGGCAACGTATTCCATCTCCGGCGTGATGATGCCCTTCCTGGCATAGTGCATTTGCGACACGTTCATGCCCGCCCTGGCGCGGCGCGGCTGCCGGTGCAGGCCGGGGAAGCGCAGGCCGGCCAGGGCTTCCATGCCGGCGCGCTGCTGGCCGTATTCGGAGGAGAGGCCGGACAATACCTCGGTGTCACCACGCTCCTCGATCCAGTTCTGGCGCAGCGCCGGCAGGCCCTGGCGGATGTCGATCGAAGCATGGGGATCGGTGTAGGGGCCGGAGCAGTCGTAAACGAAGATCGGCGGGTTCTTTTCCCCGCCCATGCCGGTGGGGGTGTCGGCCTGGGAGATCTCGCGCATCGGCACCTGGATGTCCGGGCGGCTGCCCTGCACATAAATCTTGCGCGAATTGGGTAGCGGCTGGATGGCGGCGGCGTCGACCTGGGCGTCGGCGGCCAGGAAAGGGGTGGATTTGGGTAGTGCGGCGTTCATGAAGCGCTCCATCAGAGTCATTACGCAAGGAGCGAAGGCGGCGCCGGACGCTTCCCTACGCCGGCGTGATCCGGATCAGGTTCCAAGGGTGTGATCTCAGCCGCGCAAGCAGCTTGCGACGGCACCCCTAACGTGGGCGGGAAACTAGCCCAAACAAGCACTTATTACAAGCGTGCCGCGGGTGGGGGCATTCATGACCCGTGGGCTGTAACCGCTTGTAACACCTGCTTACCGCCAGGAAACGGCGTGGCTACAGCCGCCACATAAGCTGGAAGCGTAGTCAACCGATGGAGACCATCATGAAAACCAGATTCGTCCTGCCCACCCTGTTGCTGGCCACCCTCGCCGGTTTCGGCACTATCGCCCAGGCGTCCAACGAAGCGGCCGGCGTGTTCATCGGCGCCGGTTCCGGCGCCATCATCGGCCACGCGATCAGCGGCGGCGACGGCGCGATCGTGGGCGGCATCCTCGGCGCCATGGTCGGTGCGGCCATTGCCGACGACGACCGCGGCCGTCCGGTGGTGGTGCGTCACGATGACTGGCCGGCCTATGGCCCGCGCCCGGTGCGCGTCTACGAGGCACCACGCGTGCGTTATGTCAGTACCCCGGTCATTGTCTACAGCCGTCCTGCGCCTTACGTCTGGCGTCACGATGACAGGCGGGATTACCGCAATGGCCGCTGGGATCGCGACTATCGCGGCGATCATCACGACCACTGGAACGATGGGCGCGACGGGCGCCGCGGCTGGTAGACGTTTGTAGCGCCGGCTTCGTCCTTCTGATCAGCCCCACGAAGCCGGCTGGAAGCCGGCGCTACTGTTAACCCTTGCGCCGGATCGCCTCGGCACAGGCTTCGCCGATCCCCGCGGGGCTGTCCGCCACCACCACGCCGGCGGCCTCCAGGGCGGCGATCTTCTCTGTTGCCGTGCCCTTGCCGCCGGCGATGATGGCGCCGGCATGGCCCATGCGCTTGCCCGGAGGCGCGGTCTGGCCGGCGATGTAGCCGGCGACCGGTTTGGTGACATGCGCCTTGATGTATTCCGCCGCTTCTTCCTCGCGGCTGCCGCCGATCTCGCCAACCATGACGATGGCCTCGGTTTCCGGGTCGGCCTGGAACATTTCCAGGCAGTCGATGAAATCCAGGCCCTTGATCGGGTCGCCGCCGATGCCGACGCAAGTGGTCTGGCCCAACCCGAGGCGGGTAGTCTGGAACACCGCTTCATAGGTCAGCGTGCCGGAACGCGAGACGATGCCGACCTTGCCGCGCTGGTGGATGAAGCCGGGCATGATGCCGATCTTGCATTCGTCGGGCGTGATGATGCCGGGGCAGTTGGGACCGATCAGTACCGCGCCGTTGGCGCCGCTGTTGGCCCGTAAGGCCGCCTTCACGTTGATCATGTCGCGTACCGGAATCCCCTCGGTGATGCAGACGATGACCCGGATGCCGGCATCCGCCGCTTCCAGGATGCCGTCGGCGGCGAAACCGGCGGGCACATAGATGACCGAGGCATCGGCGCCGGTTTCCCGCACCGCGTCCCTGACGGTATTGAACACCGGGCGGTCGAGGTGAACCTGGCCACCCTTGCCCGGCGTGACGCCACCGACCATGTGGGTGCCGTAGGCGATGGCCTGTTCCGAGTGAAACGTGCCCTGTTTTCCGGTGTAACCCTGGCAGATGACTTTGGTGGATTTGTTGACGAGGATGCTCATGCTTGTTCTCCAGCGGCCGCCACAGCCTGCCGGGCCGCTTCATCGAGGTCATTGCTGGCGATGATCGGCAGCCCCAGTTCCGCCACCGCGTCGGCCAGCATCTGGCGGCCGAGTTCGACATTGGTGCCTTCCAGGCGCACCACCACCGGAATGGTGACGCCAACCTCCTTCACCGCGTCGATCACCCCACGGGCGATGATGTCGCAGCGCATGATGCCGCCGAAGATGTTGATCAGCACCGCCTTCACGTTGGCATCCGCGAGGATGATCTTGAACGCTCTCGCCACGGTAGCCGCCGTGGCGCCGCCGCCGACGTCGAGGAAGTTGGCGGGCATGCCGCCGGAGAGCTTGATCAGGTCCATGGTCGCCATCGCCAGGCCGGCGCCGTTGACCATGCAGCCGATGTTGCCGTTTAGCGCGATGTAGTTGACTTCATGCGCGTGCGCCTCGGCTTCCTTGGGATCGATCTGGGAGATGTCGGCAATGGCCGCCAGCGCCTTTTGCCGATAGAGGGCGTTGTCCTCTACCCCCATCTTGCAGTCGAGCGGCAGGATGGCGCCGCTGTCGGTGACGATCAGCGGGTTGATCTCCAGCAACGCCAGGTCCTTGTCCAGGAACACCCGGTACAGGGTTTTCACCAGCTTGACGAAAGCACCGACCTGCTCGCCGGCCAGGCCGAGGCCGAAGGCCAGGTTGCGGCCCTGGTAGTCCATCAGACCGGTGACCGGGTTGACCCACTCCTTCAGGATTTTTTCCGGCTCGGTCCGCGCGACTTCCTCGATGTCCATGCCGCCAGACGCGGAGGCGACCAGGCCGATCCTCTCGGCGGCGCGGTCGACGGTAATCGACAGGTACAACTCGCGGGCGATGGGCAGGGTTTCCTCGATCAGCAACTGATTGACCGGCTGGCCGTCGGGCGCGTTCTGGTAGGTGGTGAGACGGCTGCCCAGCAGCGCGGCGGCGGCGGCGGCAAGCTCGTCGTGCGAGCGGCACAGCTTGACGCCACCGGCCTTGCCGCGGCCGCCAGCGTGGATCTGCGCCTTGGCCACCCAGGCTTCGCCACTCAGTTCGGAAACCGCGGTGGCACATTGATCGGCGGAAGTGATGACCACGCCGCGCGGCGTGGCGATGCCATAGTCGCGCAGGACGGCCTTGGCCTGGAATTCGTGGAGATTCATGTGGAACTCGGGAAAAGGTTGCACGGCGGCGTCCCGGGACGCCTCGGGCCGGCACGCGGCCGGGTCAGTCGGCGAATTTTGCCAGCGCGGCGCGCAGTTCCGCCACCTCAACTTCCAGGCGGGCCACCCGCGCTTCCAGATCGGAACTTGCGACAGGCGCCACCGATGGCATGGCCGGCGGTTCGCCACAGAGGAGATGCGCCCAGCGCTGCTCACGGGCGCCAGGCTGGCGCGGCAGTTTCAACGCCAGGGCGCCCGCCTCGCGACTGGCCAGTTCGTCGAGATACGCTTCCACCGCCGAGGCATCGGCGAAGTGGTGCAGCCGTTCGCAATTGGCGCGCAATTCACTGGCGGTTTGCGGCCCGCGCAAGGCCAGCACGGCCAACAGGTCGACCGCGGCACCCGGAAGGTCGTAGACCTTGCCGAAGTTGTGGGCATAACGCAGCACCCGCCCGGAAGCGCCATAGCTTTCCATGATCAGGGTGCGGCCGCGCAACGCCTCCAGGATGGCCTGGACCTCGGCTTCCGTGAGCGCCATCACCGGATCGCGCGAGGTCTTCTGGTTGCAGCCGGCGGTGAGGCTGTTCACGGTCAGGGGATAGGCGTCCGGGGTGGTCTTCGATTTCTCGATCAGCACCCCGAGCACGCGGACCTCTTCAAGGGTCAGCGGTGTCATGCTCAGACGTAGGTCAGTTCCGACCAGCGGCGGTCTTCGATCAAACCCTGCTTGATCTCCCGCCACTGCTCGGGTGAACCCGCCAGTCTGGTCATGCTGGCCTCGAACGCCGCCGCGGCCTTCTTCATGCCGGCCAGATAGACGTGGGTTTTCGGTGAGCAGACCAGATCCCAGACTTCCTCGGCATGCGCGTCGACGCCATCCCGCAGGGCATCGGCCTCATCACTGAGGACGCCATGGCTCAGGCCCTGGATCGCCTGGAAGGTGGCCTGGTCGTAATAGGTGGCGAGATCGTTGTTGATGTCGTTCATGTAGAGCAGGTCGGTGCCGGTACGGGCGCCGTAATACAACCGCACCTTGCCGGCCCAATCCTGGCGCTCTTCGTAGAGCCTGCGCAGGAAAGCGCGGAAGGGGGCGATGCCGGTGCCGGTGCCCAGCATCAGCAGGTTGCTGTTCTTGTCGGCGGGAATCCGGAACGGGCTCCTGTAGGGGCCGGTCAGGGTGATCCTGTCGCCGACCTGGGCATCGCACAGATACCGCGAGGCGACCCCCGGGTACTCCTCGCCGGAAACTTCGTCGATATAGAAACAGCGACGGACCAGGAGTTCCAGTTCGACGCCGCTGTCATCGCCCCGGGCATTGGCGATGGTGTAGTAGCGATGGTGGGTCTTGTTGCCGAAGGCATGCGGTCCCGGCACCAGCACGCCGATATTCTGTCCTTCCAGGAAATAGATGGCCGGTTCATCGATGCGCAACGTGATCTGGCGCACCTCGGCGGTACTCGCGGGGGTGATCCGCGTGGATGACTGGACAACCGCCTCGGTGGTCTCGTTGATGCCTTGCTCGAATTCGGTATCACTCATTTTGAATCCCATGGAGTGGTTGGCTGAGGGATAGGCCGGAGGCCTCGTGCCACCTCGCATGACCTGAAATGGCAAACGTAAGCGTACCCCGAATGCTGCGACCGCACAATTTTTCGGGGCGGTCATCAGGAGCGTAGTGGCACCACCCTCTGTTCAACCAGGGTGACGTTGACCACCCGCCCGCCAAGCAGCCAGACCCGACCGATCTGGCGGTCATCCCCCTCGGTGGAGTATTCGAAGCCATATTCCCGATGCAACCGGGCACGTTGATCGCTGTCGCGGCGCAGACGGATCTTGCGCAGCGCCACGCTGGCATCGAGAAATTGCACACCGGCCTGCTCGCAGGCCTGGCGCGCCGTGGCGAGGGCAATCTCCCGCTTGCGCAGACCATCCCACCAGAACCAGGCCAGCGCCGCCAGCAACAGCAGGAGCAGGCCTTCCGAACTCATGCAGGCTTGTTGGCGGGCGACGTTGCCGCCCGCACCGGCGGCAACAGCAGGGCGCACACCGGTTCCTGCCGCGACCGTCGCGAACGGGTGGGTTCACTATCGGGTTGTTCGATCTCCCTGGCCGGAGCGGCAACAACCGCGGCGGCGACCGGACGAGGTGGCTCCGGATCAGGCAGGGGGGCTTCGACCAGATCACGATTGATGAACTTGCGGATGGCCACCAGAAGCCGCTCTTCCTCATGCGCCACCAGCGAGATGGCCAGCCCGGAGGCGCCGGCGCGGCCAGTGCGGCCGATGCGGTGGACATAGTCCTCCGGGGCATAAGGCAGCTCGAAATTGAATACGCAGGGCAGATCGACGATATCGATGCCACGCGCGGCGATGTCGGTCGCCACCAGCAGCCGCACCTTGCCCTGCTTGAAGCCGTCGAGCGCGGACAGGCGTTCCACTTGCGCCTTGTCGCCATGAATGATGCCGGTCGACACCCCGCGCTTCTGCAGACGTCGACCGAGTTTGTCGGCGGCGATCTTGGTGCGGGTGAAGACCAGCGCCTGACTGATGTCGCGTGCCCGGATGACCTGCAGCAAGGCGTCCATCTTGGCCGCTTCCTCGACCCGGTGCACCACCTGCTCCACCAGTTCGGTAGCGGTGTTGCGACGCGCCACCTCGACCCGCATGGGGTTCTGCAGGAAACTCTTGGCGAGGCCGACGATGCTGTCGTCGAAGGTGGCGGAGAACAGCAGCGTCTGCCTCTGCTTGGGCAACAGATCGAGGATGCGCTTGAGGTCGGGCATGAAACCCATGTCCAGCATGCGGTCGGCCTCGTCCAGCACCAGGAACTGCACCTGCGAGAGATTCACCATCTTGCTGCCGGCATGGTCGAGCAGGCGCCCGGGCGTGGCGACGAGGACTTCCACGCCACGACGCAGATCGGCCTCCTGGGCCTTCATGTCGACGCCACCGAACACGACGGTGCTGCGCAACGGCAGGTTCTTGTTGTAGGCGACCACACTGTCATGCACCTGGATCGCCAGTTCCCGCGTCGGAGTCAGCACCAGCGCGCGTACCGGATGTCGCGCCGGCGAGGCGCTGGTATTGGCGTGGGGGATCATTTTCTGCAACAGCGGCAGGGCGAACGCGGCGGTCTTGCCGGTACCGGTCTGTGCCTGCGCCATCAGATCCCGTCCGGCCAGCACCAGCGGAATGGCCTGTTTCTGGATCGGCGTGGGAATGCTGTAACCCATGTCGTTGAGCGCGCCAAGAATTTGCGACGCCAGGCCCAATTCTTCAAAGGAGGTTGCCGCTTCTAGCGCGGCTGCCGTGTTTTCACCAACTTCCATCAGATTTCCCGCCAGTCCAGTCCTGTTTCCTGATCGGCGACGCCGACCCAGGCATCTTCGCAGCCCAGTGCCCCGGCCAATGCGGCACGGGCCAACTGGGGTGTGTTGTTGTGTTCAGAGAGGTGCGCCGCCACCACATGCGACAACCCGTGGTGCGCGATACGCGCCAGCAATGCCGCCGCCGCGTCGTTGTCGAGATGACCGTAAGGCCCAAGGATGCGCCGCTTCAACGCCGCCGGATAGGTACCCGCTTGCAGCATGTCGGCATCGTGGTTGCACTCCAGCGCCAGGGCATCGCAACCGCTCAATACCGACTCGATGTGCGGCGTCACGTGACCGGCATCGGTGAGCAGACCGAAGCGGCGGGCGCCATCGGAAAACGTGTAATGCACCGGCTCGCGGGCGTCATGCGGCACCGGATAGGGTGTCACCCGCAGATCGCCGAGACTGAACGCCTCGTAACCCGCCAGCAGGTTCACCGCGGACAAGACATCGCCGTGAGTATCCAGCGCCGCGTGGCAGCCGTGACTTAGCCACACCGGACAGCGAGCCCGTTCCGCCAGCTTGGCGACGCCACGACCGTGGTCCCCGTGTTCGTGGGTGACCAGGATGGCATCCAGGCTGTCCACCGCCAGGCCCAGCCGCCCCAATCTTCGAGTCGCCTCGCGCGGCCCGAAGCCACAATCGACCATGACCGTGGTCCGGCCAGCTTGCACCACCCAGGCATTGCCCTTGCTCCCGCTGCCCAGGCTGGCAAATCTCACTTCAACTGCTCGAACAGCAGGCTGACGATGCGGGTGCCGGTTTCGTTGCTGGCCGGCTGACCATCTTCCATGAACACACGCACCACTGTGGAGGCACCGCCACCCTGGAGTCGCACCTGATATTTCATGGCCTTGGCCTTGGCGTCGTCGCTGTTCCAGAACGCCAGCTTGGACAGGAAGCCCTTTTCCTTCTTGGTGTTAGCTTCCGGATCGGCATACCGCACGTAGTAGGTGCCGGCCACGCGGTCGCGATCTTCCACGGCGAAGCCGATGCGATCGAGCGCCAGGCCGACGCGGCGCCAGGCACGGTCGAAGGGCTCCGGCAACGCCAGGCTGGCCTGACCATCCGCCGTCTTGCTCAGGCTGGCGAGCGGCGGTGCGGCCTTCTCGGCCAACAGGGCCTGAGCACGCGACTCCTCGACACCGAACCGCACCATCAGGCGGCGCAGCATTTCCGCTTCCAGTTCAGGATCGCTCGGGCGTGGTTGCCAAACCGTGCGGCCCTGCCCCTGGTCACCTCCGCTCTGGGTGCCTTCGTACACCTCGACCATGCCGCGGTGGCTGAGATAGATCTCGGTTGAGCCTGCGGTCGCCGCCGGCTCCAGGCGGGTGCGGAACTTGTCGCGTTCGGCGGTGGAGTAGAAGCTGTCCATCGCCTTGCCCAGCCATTTACGGAGACCGTCCTGGGGAATCTTGGCGCGGTTTTCCGCCCAATCCGTTTCCATCACCCCGGCATCCGGCTGTTCGAGGGTGATGATGAAACCCATTTCCTGCCAGAAGTCCTTGACCACCGGCCACACCTCGGCGGCCGGCGCCTTGACCACCAGCCAGCGCTGGGTGCCGGCGCGCTCGATGCTGGCCTTGTCCACCTTGGGCAACAGCGCCTGTTCCGTGGCGCTCTTCGGCCTGCCCGCGCGCTCGCGGTCGTAGGCGGAGAACGTGGCGGCGCCCGCCGGATTGACGTCCGGCACGGCAAACCGGTTGTCAGCGGCGGGCATCACCAGATCCGGCGGCGCTTCCAGCGGCGGCAGGCTGCCTTGCGACTTGTAGTCGATCTTCTTGCCTTCGAACATGGAACAGCCGCCGGCGCTGAGGGCCAGGGCAAGGATAACGGCGGTTTGACGCATGACGGGGAACCTCACAGGGAGCCGGCTTCTTTCAGGGCGTGACGCAGCGTGTCGTGATACGGCGCGGACAAGGGAACCAGGGGCAGGCGAATGCCGAGACCGATATGCCCCATCTCGGCCAGCGCCCACTTCACTGGAATGGGATTGGCCTCGACAAAGAGTTTCTGGTGCAGGCCGAGCAGTTTGAAATTGATCTCGCGGGCGCGCGCCAGATCACCCGACATGGCGGCCACGGACATTTCGTGCATCAGGCGCGGCGCCACATTGGAAGTCACCGAGATGACCCCCTTGCCGCCCAGCAGCATCAGCACCATGCCGCTGGCGTCATCGCCACTGTAGACGGCAAACGACGCCGGCGCGCGCTTGATCAGATCGGAGCCCCGCTCGATGTTGCCGGTGGCGTCCTTGATGCCGATCACCCCGGGCACGGCGGCCAGGCGCAGGGCCGTATCGTTGGATATGTCCGCGACGGTGCGGCCGGGCACGTTGTAGAGAATCAAGGGTAGATCGCTCGACTCGGCGATGGCCTTGAAATGCTGGTACAGGCCTTCCTGGGTCGGCTTGTTGTAATAGGGCGCCACGGACAGGCCGGCGGCCGCGCCGGCTTCCTTCGCGCAGCGGGTCAACTCGATGGCTTCGCGCGTCGAATTGGCGCCGGTGCCGGCGATCACCGGAATGCGGCCGGCGGCCTGCTCGACGGCGGTGCGGATCAGCAGGCAGTGCTCCTCGGCATCCACCGTGGGCGACTCGCCCGTGGTGCCGACGATGACCAGGCCGTCCGTGCCCTGCTCGACATGCCAGTCGATGAGCGCCCGGAAACGGGGCATGTCCAGGCCGCCGTCGGGCAGCATGGGGGTAACGAGTGCGACAAGGCTGCCGGTAAACATGGCTATCACGAAATCAGGGAAAGCGGCGATTTTAGCAGCACAAGTCCTTCGCCGGGCCGCCCCAAGATCGTCTTGCCCCTAGAGGACGGCTGGGGTGACTTTTCCAAGCTCCGGGGTAGGCAATGCTCACGCCTTCACGGCGCAAAGCCTTTGCACACAGCGCCGCCGCTCGGGCTCCTCGACATCCTCGAACCCGAGCACGCGCATCGTTCCGCGCACCATTTCCAGCAACTCGCCGGGCAACAACAGATGCGCGGGATTGCGCGGGCGGCCATATTTGGCCTGGCCGAGGCTGAAGGTTTCGTAGATGAGCACGCCCCCGGGCGAGAGCGCGGCCATGAGCTCGTCGAACAAGGGGCGGTGCAGGTAGTGGGTGACGACCACGCCCTGGAAGATCTCGCCTGGCAAGGGCCAGGCAGCGGCTTCCAGGTCGGCCTGCAGCCATTCGATGCCGGGGTGATCACGCCGCGAAGCCACCAGGGAGAGATCGCGGTCCACGGCGACGACCCGATGGCCCAGGGCGGCCAGGTGGAAGGCATGGCGGCCGCCGCCGCAGGCGAGATCGAGCACGCGTCCGCCCGCCGGGATCAGGCCGGCCCATCGTTGGACCCAGTCGGAGGCGACGGGATTGAACCAGACCGTCATTGCCCGCCGACGCCACGCATGGCGCCCATGCCGGCCTGCAACGCCTGCAGCCAGATGCGGTCGAGTTGTGCCGGCAGGTAGGCGAGGGTGAAGTACAGCACCAGGAAACCGGCGCCGAGGGTGAGCGGGAAGCCGACCGCGAAGATGTTCAGTTGCGGCGCGGCGCGCGACATCATGCCGATGGTGAGGTTGGTGGCGAGCAAGGCGGCGGTGACCGGCAGGGAGATATGCAGGCCGGTGGAAAACATGATGCCGCCCCAGTGCACCACGGCGGCGAATCCCTGCGCGCTGAGCGCTGTGCCGACCGGCACCTCGACGAAACTCCGAGCCAGGGCGGCGATGACCAGGTGATGGCCATTGAAGGAGAACAGGATGAGGGTGGTGACGAGCACCAGGAATTGCGAAACCACTGGCGTCTGCGCGCCGTTGATGGGATCGAACAAGGTGGCGAACGAGAGGCCCATCTGCATGCCCATGAATTGCCCGGCCACCTCGACGATGCCGAATACGATGCGTAACGAGAAGCCGAGCACCGCGCCGATGGCGATCTGCTGCAACAGCACCATCAGACCTTCGCCAGATACCAGCGCCACCCGCGGCGCGGCGGGCAGGATGGGAGCGATGGCCACGGTCAATACCAGAGCCAGTACCACCCGCATACGCGTGGGTACCGCGCGATTGCCCAGCAGCGGATCGAATCTCACCCAGGCAAGGATGCGCACGAAGGGAAAGAAGAACAGGACCAGCAACGCGTCCAGGTCGGTGCTGGACAGGGTGAACATCAGCCCACCAGGGTCGGGATGCTGCCGAACAGGCGGGTGACGTAGTCAACCAACAATTGCAGCGCCCACGGCCCCATCACCACCAGCACCACGAACATCACCAGCAGTTTTGGAATGAAGGTGAGGGTCATTTCGTTGATCTGCGTGGCGGCCTGGAAAATGCTCACCATCAAGCCCATCAGCAACGACGCCAACAGCAGCGGCCCGGCCACCAGCATGGCCACTTCCAGGGCCTGGCGAACGATGGCGATGACGGTATCGGGGGTCATTGGACTACCCTCCTGTCGCTGGCGCGACATCCTTCCCGAGGGAGGTGGGCGCCGCCTTCGGGCGGCCGGGCGGCGGCGCTCATATCTGAAAGGTCTGCACCAGCGAGGCGATCAACAGCCCCCAGCCATCCGCCAGCACGAACAACATGATCTTGAACGGCAACGACACCAGCATCGGTGAAAGCATCATCATACCCATCGACATCAACACGCTGGCCACCACCATGTCGATGATCAGGAAGGGAATGAAAACGATGAAGCCGATCTGGAACGCCGTCTTCAATTCGCTGATGACGAAGGCGGGCACCAGCACCTTGAGCGGGGTATCTTCCGGCCCGGCCAGGGGCGGCACCTTCGCCAGGCGGATGAATAGGGCCAGGTCTTCCTGGCGAGTCTGCTTGAGCATGAAGGACTTGAGTGGCTGGACGCCGCGATCCGCGGCGACCACCAGGGAAATCTGATTATCGGAATAGGGCTTCCAGGCAGTCTCGTAAATCTTGTCGAACACCGGCGCCATGATGAAAAAAGTGAGGAACAGCGACAGTCCGACGATCACCTGATTGGGCGGCGCCTGCATGGTGCCCATCGCCTGGCGCAGCAGCGACAGCACGATGACGATGCGGGTGAACGAGGTCATCATCAACAGCGCGGCCGGCAGGAACGTCAACGCCGTCAGCAGCAGCAGGGCTTCGATGCTGAAGGTGTAGTTGGTGGCGCCACCCGCTCCCGGCGTGCTGGAGAAAGCGGGAATGCCGGGCGCGGCCCAGGCGACCAGCGGCAGGCCGACCAGCGGCAGGGCAAAGAGAATGGTTTTCAAACGGGGCATGAAACTCAGCCAGCTTTGCGCCGCTGCAGCACTTCCTTGAGTTTGTCGGAGAAGCCCGACAGGGGATCGTGCAGTGCCGGGGCGCTCACTCCTTCGGGACGCGGCAGGCTGTGGAGGGCATTCACCTGACCGCCACCGACACCCAACAGCAGCCAGGTATCACCGACCTCGACCACCACCAGTTTTTCCCGCGTGCCCAGCATGACGCCGCCCACCACCTTGACCACGCCCTGGGCACCGGTCTGGCCGGGGGAAAAGCGGCGCATGAACCAGAAAAACACCATCATCGCCGCCAGCACGATAAGCAGACCGAGCAGTCCCTGGAACAGCACGCCAGAGGTAGAAAGGGCGGGGGGAGCGGGAGCCGCCCAGACCGGGCTGGCGAGCAGCACGGCCACCAGGAAAAGCCGCTTCATCGGTTGATCCGACGCAGGCGCTCGGCCGGGCTGATGATGTCGGTGAGGCGGATGCCGAACTTGTCGTTGACCACCACCACCTCGCCCTGGGCGATCAGGCAGCCGTTGACCAGCACATCCATTGGCTCTCCGGCCAGGCCGTCCAGTTCCACCACGGAACCCTGTGCCAGTTGCAGCAGGTTGCGGATGGCGATCTTGGTGCGCCCAAGTTCCACCGTGAGATGGACCGGGATGTCCAGGATCAGGTCGAGATTGTTGGCTGCCGGCGCGACGGCATCGCTATCGAAGTTCTGGAAAATCTGCGCCTTGGCCGGCGGAGCCGTCTCCGGTGTCACCGGAACTGCCGCGGCCGCCTTGTCGGCCACCTCCTGTTCCGCCAGCGCGGCGGCCCAGTCATCCATGCCGGCGTCAGCGGCGGCATCCGGCGCCGCGTCCGGCGCGGCCGACTCCTGCTCGGCCAGGGCGGCGGCCCAGTCGTCGGCGGAAAGGTCTTCCTGCTTTTCCGCGTCTTCGCTCATCGCTTGCTCCCGGCGCAGGTCAGGCGATCAGGGCCGTTCAACACACGGTCAACCTTGAGCGCCAACTGCCCGTTCTTCTGGCCATAGTGACATTGGAACAGCGGCACGCCGTCGACTTGCGCCACCACGGCTTCGGGAACATCCAGGGAGATCACATCGCCCACCTTGAGATCGAGAATCTGGCGCAACGTCACGGGAGCCTGGCCAAGGTTCGCGACCAGTTCCACTTCCGCGTCCTGCACCTGCAGAGACATCTGCGAGACCCAACGCTCGTCCAGTTCGGCACGGTCCGCCTGCATGGTACTGGAGAGTTGGTCCCGGATCGGCTCAATCATACTGTAGGGCATGCAGACGTGAAAATCGCCGCCACCGGAACCCAGTTCGATATTAAAGGTATTCACCACCACCACCTCGGTCGGCGTGGCGATGTTGGCGAACTGGGTGTTCATTTCCGAACGCACGAATTCGAAATCGACCGGGTAGATGGTCGCCCAGGCCTTCTTCATTTCCTCGAACACGACATCCAGCATCTTGCGGATGATGCGCTGCTCGGTGGGCGTGAAGTCGCGACCCTCCACACGCATGTGATAGCGGCCATCGCCGCCAAACAGGTTGTCCACCACCAGGAACACCAGGTTCGGGTCGAACACGAACAGGGCGGTGCCACGCAGGGGGTTCATGTGCACCATGTTCAGGTTGGTCGGCACCACCAGGTTGCGCACGAACTCGCTGTACTTGATGACGGTCACCGGGCCGACCGAAATCTCCGCGCTACGGCGAATCAGGTTGAACAGGCCGACACGGAAATTGCGCGCGAATCGCTCATTGATGATTTCCAGCGTGGGCATGCGCCCGCGCACGATGCGTTCCTGGCGCCCGATGTCATAGGCGCGAACACCGCCGGCGGCGTCATCCGTCGAGGCATCTTCGGGCTCGCCAGTCACCCCGCGCAGCAGGGCGTCAACTTCCTCCTGGGAAAGGATGTCGTCTGCCACGGTAGCCTCGGTTCAGCGTCCTGGAGAATTACTGGATGATGAACGCCGCGAACAACACTTTCTTCACGCCTTTGGACTTCTTCCGCACGCCCAGGACATCGTTCACCGCCTTCTGGACTTCCTCGGCCAGCTTGGCCTTGCCCTCGGGCTGCGCCAGTTCCTCCGCGGTCTTGCTGGAAAGTAGACGGATCAGGCTGTCACGCACCTCCGGCATGCGCGACTTGATCTTTTCCTGCACCTTGGCATCCGCCACCAACAACTGGATTTCAGTCTGAAGATAAGACTCGTCGGACAGATTCACGGTGAAGGTTTCCAGCTTCTCGTAAACCGGCGGATGCTCGTCGTGGGCCTCTTCCTCGTCGTCAGCCGCAACCTCCTCCTCATCGCCATGATCCGCCTTGGCCTTCTTGTCGGCAGATGGCTTGGACAGCAACAGATAGGCGCCCGCGCCACCGCCAATCAGCACAACCATCACCACAGCAAGGATGATGATCAGCATTTTTCCTTTTTTCTTGGGGGCTTCAGCCTCGACTGGGGCGGCGTCCTTGGACATAGCGTCTCTCTCCGAATAGCATTACAAGCAAAATATCACACAAAAACAGCGTGTTCGTGAAAAAAGCTTAAGTTCTTTATTACGTCACGACAAGCGGGAAGGCAAGCGCCTTCCGAAGTTTCATCGGAATCAGGTGGAATTTCTTGAGGAATTCCCTCTAGGCGTAGAGGTCGATCAGTCCCTGCCCGGTGCGAACCGCACCAGCCGCCACCGGTGCGAGCGAGGTCGCGACCTCGTCACCCGCTCCGCCAAATCCGCTGCGTGCGGCGTTCCCGCCCGCTTCACCGCGCGAGAATGCTTCGTCACGGACCTGCGCATCCCCCAGGGTAATGCCGGCCTGCGCCATCAGTTCGCGCAACTTGGGCAAGGCGGCTTCGATGGCATCCCTGACCAGGGGATGCGGAGAATAGAACTGGGCGCCGGCCTCGCCACCGGAAAGTGACAGACGCACTTCCAGCGAGCCCAGTTGCGGCGGATTCAGGGAGAGATCAGCCACTTGCGACTGGCGACCGACCAGCCAGACGATCTTCTCGGAAAACTCGGCCGGGAAGCCCTGGCTTCGCACGGGCGTCTCGACAGTGGTGCGAACCGGTGCATCCGCGGCTCGCGCCGCGTGATCGATTTGACCCAACTGACGCGTGGCGGCCAAGGTCGACGCATCTGGCGATCTGGCCGACTCCGTCGGTGCCGCCGTTGCTGCCAGAAGGGGGGACAACTCGGCCGAGTCTTCCGGCTGCGTACCTGCTTGACCGGTGGCACCCCCTTGCACCTGCTGCGTTAGCGGCAATTCTTGCCTTTGACCGGCAGCAGCGACGGCAGGAGTTGCCGCCATGTCAGCTACCGCCTTGGTCCGCACCTCACGAGTCACATGGGGTGTTGCCCGAATCTCGCCCTCCTCGGAGGTCTCGATGGCGGGCCTGTCCCTGTCTACCGGCCCGGCAAAGGCGGGCGGCATCAGTGCGGATTCAGTCACAGGCTCCATGCCGGCACCAGCGATCTGTGGCGACTTCCTGGCCAGGGTTTTGTCGGCCAGGGAAATCTGCTCGGAAAACGTTTGCGGCAAAGCCGTCGACAGAGCCGGCAGCAGTTCTGGCCTGTCCGCCGCGACACCCAGTTGCGCGGTCAGCACATTCTCGAACAAGCCTTCCGGCAGCAAGCCCGCCAAAGCCTTGCCGTGGGCCGCGTTGGGCGCCGGTTTCTGGGAAGCCGCCAGCACGGTCATGAAATCAGCCATGGTTATCTCCGGTTCATCCGGCTGGCTGACAAGCAGGTTTCATGCCGTCCAGGCAATAACGCGCGATCAGAACGGAATATCGTCGTCCATCTCGCCAAACCCACCTCCCGACGCGCCACCCGCGGGCGCGGCGGCCGGTCGACCACTGCGTGGTGCGCTCTCCATGGGCGGCGCGTCGTAGTCGGCCATGCCGCCACCAGCCGCGCCACCGCGCCCGCCCAGCATCTGCATGCGGTCGCCGCGAATCTCGGTGGTGTAGCGGTCGTTGCCGTCCTTGTCCTGCCATTTGCGGGTGCGCAGGCTGCCTTCCACATAGACCTGGCTGCCCTTCTTGAGATACTGGCCGCAGATTTCGGCGGTCTTGCCAAAGAATGCCACCGAGTGCCATTCGGTGGCTTCCTGCATGTCGCCGTTGCGATCCTTGAACTTGTCGGTGGTGGCGATGCGCAGGTTGGCGATCGCGTCGCCGCTGGGCATGTAACGCATCTCGGGGTCTCTCCCGAGGTTGCCGATGATGATCACCTTGTTGACTGAAGCCATTCAATTTCCTCCTTGCAATAAATGTCTGACACCTTCCTCGTCCCATCCGGTCTGACTGACCTTGAGCAACACCGAGCCTTCGTCCGGCAGGACCGTGACCGCCTCGACGCCGGCGAACACGGTCAGCCTGCTGGCCAGGCGCTGTGCCTCTCCCGGGGACAGGGCGCCAACGTGGAACATCTGGGTCTTCACGCGCGGCGGCGGCACCATGCTCGCGGCCAGCAACAGCCAGATGCCGACCAGCGCGGCACAGAATGAAAAAACGGCGCCGAATCCCTGGTGCTGCGCCAGCCAGCCGCCTGCCAGGCCGCCGAAGAACAGGCCGAGCGCCTGCGACGTATTGTAGACACCCATCGCGGTTCCCTTGGCCTCGGGCGGCGCGATCTTGGATACCAGGGAAGGCAGGCTGGCTTCGAGGATGTTGAATGCCACGAAATAAGCAAACAACGCGACGACCACCCCCCAGAACAGATGAATCGAGAACGCCAGGCCGATCTGCGCGACAAACATCAGCGCGATGGCGGCGACAAAGACCTTCTTCAGTTCGCCGCGCTTTTCACCGTAGATGATTGCCGGCACCAGCAGGATCAGCGAGGCCAGAAGCACCGGCAGGTAGACCTGCCAATGCCGCGCGGCTTCCAGCCCGCCCTCGACCAGCGCGAAGGGCACCACCATGAACATGGCCATCTGCGCGGCGTGCAGGCTGAAGATGCCCCAGTTCAGACGCAGCAATTCGGCATTGCGCAGGACATCACCGAGACGCGCAGGGTTCGCTTCCGCATCCGAATGGAAAGCGGTCTTGCCCGGGTTCGGCGTGATGAACTTCACCACCATGATCGCCAGCAATGCCAGACCTCCGGTCATCGCGAACATGCCCGGGACGCCGATCCAATGGTAGAAGGCCGGACCGGCCGCAAGCGAGAAGGCGAATGCGAGTCCGATGGTGCTGCCGATCATGGCCATCGCCTGGGTCCGTTTCTCCTCGCGCGTCAGATCCGCCAGCAGCGCCATTACCGCCGCCGAAATGGCGCCGGCACCTTGCAGCGCGCGCCCGATCAGCACACCCCAGAGATCGTCGGCCGAGGCCGCGACGAAGCTGCCCAGGGCGAACAGGAGCAGTCCGGCGATGATCACCGGCTTGCGCCCAAAACGATCCGAAGCCATGCCGAAGGGAATCATCAGTATGGCCTGGGTCAGGCCATACATCCCCAGGGCAAGGCCGATCAGGGTGTGGTCGTCGCCACCGGGCAATGTTTTTGCGTAAAGCGCGAAAACCGGCAGGATCAGGAACATGCCCAGCATGCGCAGCCCGAAAATACCGGCCAGCGACACGGCGGCGCGGCGTTCGGTGGAGGTCATCGGATTGAGGTCGGATCGGGACATACGGTCGAGTGGACTCGTGGCGAAAGATGATGGCGGCGTCAAGCAAGCCGCAGCATTCTAGCCGCTTTCCGCGGACCTCCCGCGCCCGCCTCGACTCCGCCAAAGCCTTAAGACTGATGCCCGTGACAATTCCCATGGAAGTTCCAAGGATATTCAGGTAATTTTTGGTCCGTCCGTGTTTGGCATCCCGTTGAGGACCGTATGACTTCCACCTGGAATGGCATCGAGCGACGCACGCCTCAACCGCCTGGGGAAGAATCCGCGGAGTGGCTGGCGCACAGCATGCTGCGCACTTCTCCGGCTGGGATCGGCCTGAGCATCGAGCGGGTGATCCAGTCGGCCAATCCGGCCATGACCGCGCTCACCGGCTATGCCACCAATGAACTACTCGGACAGCCGACCCGGATGCTGTATCCGGATGAGGAGGAATTCGCCCATGTCGGCCGTGAAAAATACACGCAGATCTCGCTGAATGGCAGCAGCGTGGTGGAAACCCGCTGGCAACGCAAAGACGGCAGGATCATCCATATCCAGTTGTTCTCGGTCCCGATCGACGCGTCCAACCTCTCGCGCGGCATCAGCTTCACCGCCCTCGACATCAGTGCGCGCAAGCACGCGGAACGACAACAACGCGCGGAACAGGAAAAACAGCGGGAAGTGCTGGTACGCGAGGTCCATCACCGCATCAAGAACAATCTGCAGAGCGTCGCCGGCTTGCTGCGCCGAGAATTGGGCAAGTTCCTGGAACTCGACCCGCATCTGGACAAGGCGATCATGCAGGTCCATGCCATTGCCGTGGTCCATGGCCTGCAAAGCTCGGACCCGGATGAAGCGATCCGCCTTTGCGATACGGCCAGCCAGATCTGCAAGGTGGTCGGGGAGCAGACCCAGCGGGGAATCGAGTTCCACATCGAACACCAGCATGACGCGTTCCGCCCGGTTCAGATCAATCGCGATGAAGCCGTAGCCGTCGCCCTGATCCTGAACGAACTCATCCTCAACGCGGTCAAGCATTCGCCAATGGGCGCCCCGCCGCCGCGGGTCACCCTGCATGCCGATGGCCTCCATGCGGTCATCACCCTCCAGAATGCCATGGTGGCTGCCCATGACTTCGACCTGGAGAGCGGCGCGGGTCTCAGGACCGGCCTGAGCCTGGTGCGCGCCCTGCTGCCGGAGCGGGGGGCGCGGCTCGACTATGCGCGGGATGCCGGTGACCAGATCACCGTCCACCTGCACCTGGATGAGCCGGTGGTGCAAGCCATTACACAGAAAGGAGGATGAACATGGCGAAGCTGTTGATCGCCGACGATGACCGCGTGGTGCTGTTCACCCTGGCCGAGGGTCTGCGTGAGGCGGGTTTCGAGGTCATCGAGGCACGTGATGGCCATCGCGCCCTGGAACTGTGCAACAGCGTCCCCCCGCCCAACCTGGCCTTGCTCGACATCCGCATGCCGGGTCTCAACGGCCTGGAACTGGCGCGTCGCCTGCGCGCCGAGACGATGGTGCCATTCCTCTTCTTTACCGCCTATGACGATGAAGACATGGTGCGCGAAGCGGTCAAGCTCGGCGCCCTCGGCTACCTGGTCAAACCGCTCGATGTGCCGCGGATCGTGCCCATGGTGCGCATGGCGCTGGCCCGCTCGCAGGAGCTCGACGGCCTGCGCGAGGCGCTCGCCAGCAACCGCCACATCGGCACGGCGGTCGGCATCGCCATGCGCGACTGGCGCCTCGACCAGACGACAGCGTTCGAGCGACTGAGGAAACATGCGCGTGATCGCTCGGCCCGATTATCCGATGTCGCGCGTGAAATCGTGGAAACCGGGATCTGTCCGGAATAGGAGGCCACGCCACGGCTGAAACTTCCGCTAGGTTGTCGATACAATCGCGGAAAAACAGATACACACGGGGGCCCAACAAATGTCCCGCTTGTTCTCAATGTCGGTCTCGGGCATGGCCTCGTCCATGCCCGGCCGAGCCAGGAGCGGAGATGTTCCCATCCCATCGCAGCGCGGTCGGCGCGATCGACCATGTCTGACGACCAGCCACTTCATTTCGCCGCGCCCTGCGGCCTGGTGGGTACGCCAGCCTGCCCGCTCGAGAACCGGTCGCATGAAGCTGGCCTGTGGCGGGAAGACCTGCCGGCACGGCGTCAGGCGCCTGACGAAACCAGCGCACACCGGGTAGACACGAACCCGGCTTTGCGTTTGAGTGAATCCGGCTGCATTGAAATCCTTCGCGCCGCGCCGGTGGCCATGCTGGTCATGGACAGGCATGGCCGCATCACCCAGGCGAATGCTCGCGCCGAAGCCATGTTCGGCTATGCCGCCGACGGCATGTCCGGCCTGGTCATCGAAGACCTGATTCCACAGCGCATCCGCGACGCCCACCGGGAATACCGCTCGCAGCCCGCGGAGATCCCGCCAAAACATCGCGTCATGGGCATGCCCGGCGGTGACTTCTTCGGACTGCGCACCGATGGAAGTGAGTTTCCCGTCGAAATCGGGCTCGGCACGGTCGAACTGCGTGGCGAACGCTTCACCGTGGTCAGCATCAACGAAATCACCGAACGCAAGCAGATCGAGGACAAGCTGCGCATCGCCGCCATCGCTTTCGAAACGCAGGCCGGCATGATCGTCACCGATGCCAGCGGCATCATCGTGCGGGTCAACCAGGCTTTCACCCGCCTGACCGGTTATACCGCCGCCGAAGCCCTCGGCCACACGCCCGCCCTGCTTCGCTCCGGCCGCCACGATGCCGGTTTTTACCGGCGCATGTGGGACACCATCCGCGACAAGGGCTTCTGGCAGGGTGAAATGTGGAATCGACGCAAGAACGGCAAGATCTACGCCGAATGGTTGACCATTACCGCGGTCGCCAAGCCGGGGGGCGAGATCACGCATTACGTCGGCACCTTCTCGGACATCGTCGAGAACAGCGAGGCGGAAGCGGAAATCCATCGCCTGGCCTACTACGACGCGCTTACGCAACTGCCCAACCGCCGCCTGCTCCATGACCGCCTGGCGCAAGCACTGGCGAGCAGCAGCCGCAATCGCCTGCATGGCGCCGTGCTGTTCCTGGATCTGGACAACTTCAAGACGCTGAACGACACCCGCGGCCACGCCACCGGCGACCAGTTGCTGATCGCAGTGGCCCGCCGCCTGCAAACTACGCTGCGCGAAGGCGACACCGTCTCGCGTCCGGATGACACGGTCTCCCGCCTGGGTGGCGACGAATTCGTGCTGGTACTGGAAGACCTCAGCGAATCCGCTGAAGAAGCCGCCCATCAAGCCCGACAGGTGGGCGAAAAACTCCGCGAGGCTCTCGCTCTACCCTACGACCTCGGAAACAGCGACTTCCACTGTACCGCCAGCTTCGGCGCCACCTTGTTCCACGGCCATGACGACAGCATCGATACGTTGTTGAAACAGGCCGACATGGCCCTGTACCAGGCGAAAAACGCCGGCCGCAACACCCTGCGGTTCTTCGACCCGGCGATGCAGGCTGCGCTGGACGAACGCAGCAGCCTCGAAGCCGAACTGCGCCGCGCCCTGAAGCGGCGCCAGCTGCACCTGCACTATCAGCCGCAGCTCGACAGCCAGCGCCGCATCATCGGCGCCGAGGCCCTGCTGCGCTGGGAGCACCCGGTACGCGGCCGTATCCCCCCCGATGTCTTCATCCCGCTGGCCGAGGAAACCGGCCTCATCCTGTCCATCGGCCAATGGGTGCTGGAAACTGCCTGCGCCCAGATCAAAGCCTGGTCCGACAGGGTATCCACCCGCGACTTGCGCCTGGCGGTCAATGTCAGCGCCCGTCAGTTCCGCCAACCCGGTTTCGTCGACGTGATGGAAAAGCTGCTGCGCGACCACGACATCGACCCCAATCGCCTCAAGATCGAACTCACGGAAAGCCTGGTGATCGACAACGTCGACGAAAGCATCACCCGCATGCAGGCCTTGAAGGATCTCGGTGTCGGCTTCTCCATGGATGATTTCGGCACCGGCTACTCCTCGCTCTCCTATCTCAAGCGCCTGCCGCTGGACCAGCTCAAGATCGACCGTTCCTTCGTCCGCGACCTCGCCCACGACCCCAACGACGCCGCCATCGTCCAGACCATCATCACCATGGGCCGCACCCTCGGCCTGCAGGTCATCGCCGAGGGCGTGGAAAGCGAGGCGCAACTGGAGTTCCTCGCCGACCACGGCTGCCACGCCTACCAGGGCTTCCTGTTCAGCAAACCGGTTCCGATCGGGGAGTTCGACCAGATGGTCGCCGCGTGCCCCGCCATCGGAACATCACTTGCCATGCGCGCGGAGCCCCGCCCACCTGCTTCGACTTGATCCTCCTCACCGAAGACCTGGCGCCGCGATTGCGCGCGCACGGCATCGAGCGGGAAACGACCGCCTCCGACCACCGCCGGTGTGGATGGAACTGGACGCCTAAGGCTCAGCCCAGCTTGTCGTCGGCGATGTGGTAATGCGGGTCGGCCGCGACGTCGAGCTCCACCATCTCCTTGGCATTGGTCAGCAGTTCCAGGCAGTCCGGGCTGAGATTGCGCAGATGCAGGCGCTTGCCGGCCTTGCGATAGCGTTCCGCCAGGGCGTCGATGGCCTCCACGGCGGAATGGTCCATCACCTTGGCGTGGCGGAACACGATGACCACCTCGTCCGGATCCTCGGCCGGGGTGAACAGATACTGGAAGTTGGCGGTGGAGGCGAAGAACAGGCTGCCGTGCAGGTTGTAGATCTTCCAGCCCTGGGCATTGCGGCCGATCTTCACCTCGATGTGCTTGGCGTGCTGCCAGGCGAACACCAGCGCCGAGATGATGACGCCGGTGACCACGGCGATGGCCAGGTCGGTGAACACGGTGATCAGGGTCACCGCCACCACCACGAAGGCGTCGCTCTTCGGTACCCGACGCAGGGTGGTGAGGCTGCCCCACTCGAAGGTCTTTTCCGACACCACGAACATCAGGCCGACCAGGGCCGCGAGCGGGATCATCTCGATCCAGTCGGACAGGAACAGGATGAAGCTCAACAGGAACAGGGCGGCGGCGATGCCGGAGAGGCGCTGGGTGGCGCCGTTGCCGACGTTGATCATGCTCTGCCCGATCATCGCGCAGCCGCCCATGCCGCCGAAGAAACCGGTGACCACGTTGGCCGAACCCTGCGCCACGCACTCGCGGTTGGGCATGCCGCGGCTGTCGGTCATCTCGTCGATCAGGTTCAGGGTCAGCAGCGATTCGATCAGGCCGATGGCCGCCAGGATCAGGCTGTAGGGGAAGATGATTTCGAGCGTCTCCCAGGTCAGCGGTACGGCGGGGAGGTGGAATTGCGGCAGGCCGCCCTCGATGGAGGCCATGTCGCCGACGGTCTTGGTGTCGATGCCGGCGTAGATCACCAACAGCGAGACGAAGACGATGCCGGCCAGGGTCGACGGCACCACCCGGGTCAGGCGCGGCAGCAGATAGATGATGGCCATGGTCAGCGCGATCAGGCCGAGCATGGTCCACAGCCCCATCCCGCTCATCCACTCGCCCTCCGGCGTCCTGAAATGGCCCAGTTGCGCCAGGAAGATCACCACGGCGAGTCCGTTGACGAAACCGACCATGACCGGGAACGGCACCATGCGGATGAACTTGCCCAGTTTCAACACCCCGAACAGAACTTGCAGCACCCCCATCAGCACCACGGTGGCAAACAGGTACTCGACCCCGTGCTGCACCACCAGCGCCACCATCACCACCGCCAGCGCCCCGGTGGCGCCGGAAATCATGCCGGGACGACCACCGAAGACGGCAGTGATGAGACCGACCATGAACGCGGCATACAAGCCGGTGAGCGGATGCACATGGGCGACGAAAGCAAAGGCGATGGCCTCCGGCACCAGCGCCAGGGCGACGGTCAGGCCGCTGAGGACACACAGTTTGACGCGGGCGGGGGTGTAGTTCGAACAGCTGTTGAACGGGTTCATGGTGGTTCTCGATGGCGCCGGCCGGGGAGGATGACCGCTGGCGGGATGGATTGAGTGAAAGCGAAACCCATCACCCACGTTGGGGCAATCCGGAATACGGGCAGGCGGAGCGGGAAGATGCCGCGCGGCCGCGCAATCCGGCCGGGCAAACTGGAAGAGGTCCGGATTTTTTCATGCCGGGCGCGACATCACCAACCCTTTGCTGCCCTAAGTGGCCGATGCGCGGGAAGCAGGTTGCCGTGAAACAACCCGAGGCGGTGAAAACAGCCTGGATGCAGCCAAGGTAGGTCGGGTTAGCGGCCTCATCGCGTAACCCGACAAGCACAACGCCCAACCGGGTTCACTCCCCTCCAACCTCGCTCAACGCCATCCCCTCCCCACCCCAATCCGGCGCATAAACCCCCACCTCGACATAACGGTGAAAACTGGAATACGGCCACAACGCCGGCGCCGCCACATGACCGTGCTTCACCGGGTTGAAATGGATGTACTCGACATGCCGCATGAAATCCGCCTCATCGCGGATCGCGTGCTCCCAATAGCGGTGCTGCCACAACCCCTGTTCCCCCCTTTTCGCCCGTGCTTGCCCGGGCGCCGCGCGAAACGCCGGGTCGCAATGCGCGGTGAACCAGGTCTTGATCAAGCGCCAGCGCGTCGCGAAATCGGCATCCTCCGGCGGCAGCGTCCAGATGCAATGCAGGTGATCCGGCATCACCACGATGGCATCGATCTCGAAGGGACGACGCTTGCGCACCGCGCGAAAGGCGGCACGCAGCACCTCGACCGCCGCGCCGGATGCGAACAACGGCCGGCGTTGTTCGGTGACCACGGTGAAGAAGAAACAGCCACCAGGGATGAAGGCGCGACGATAGCGCATGGGAGAGGTGTCGTCGGGTTGTGTTGGGCGTGTTGTCGGGTTACGCGATAAGGCCGCTAACCCGACCTACCGTGGGTAATTGCACCTTGTAGGTCGGGTTAGCGCAGCGTAACCCGACAACTACGCCGCGCCAATCCAACGATTCATCACCGCTTGTCGGGTTACGGCGCAAAACCCGCGCCTAAACCGTCCTACGATTTGTTCAGGCTTGCCCACCGTAGGTCGGGTTGGCGCGGCGTAACCCGACAATCGCAGCCTACCCCCGCTCCAGCACCGGCTTCAAATACCGCCCGGTATGGCTCTCCGGATTCGCCGCCACCGCTTCCGGCGTCCCCTCGGCGATGATGCGGCCGCCGCCCTCGCCGCCTTCCGGGCCGAGGTCGATGACCCAGTCCGCCGTCTTGATCACGTCGAGGTTGTGTTCGATCACCACCACCGTATTGCCGTTGCCGACCAGGCGGAGCAGCACCTTCAACAGCATGTCGATGTCATGGAAATGCAGGCCGGTGGTGGGTTCGTCGAGGATGTAGAGGGTGCGGCCGGTGTCGCGTTTGGACAGTTCCAGGGCCAGTTTCACCCGCTGCGCCTCGCCGCCGGAGAGGGTGGTGGCGGACTGGCCGAGGCGGATGTAACTCAGGCCGACATCCATCAGGGTCTTCAGCTTGCGCGCGACGGTGGGCACGGCGTTGAAGAAATCATGCGCCTCCTCCACGGTCATCTGCAGCACCTCGCGGATGTTCCGGCCCTTGTACTGCACCTCCAGGGTCTCGCGGTTGTAGCGCTGGCCGTGGCAGACGTCGCAGGGCACGTAGATATCGGGCAGGAAGTGCATTTCCACCTTGATCATGCCGTCGCCCTGGCAGGCCTCGCAGCGGCCGCCCTTGACGTTGAAGGAGAAGCGGCCCGGCTCGTAGCCGCGTTCGCGCGCCTGCACGGTGCCGGCGAAGAGGTCGCGAATGGGAGTGAACAGGCCGGTGTAGGTGGCGGGATTGGAGCGCGGGGTGCGGCCGATCGGCGCCTGGTCGACGCTGACTACCTTGTCGAAGAACTCCACGCCCTCGATGGCTTCGTAGGGCGCCGTTTCGTGCGCCGCGCCGTTCAACTGGTTGGCGGTGATGGCGTAGAGGGTGTCGTTGATCAGAGTGGATTTGCCGGACCCGGAGACGCCCGTCACACACACGAAGATGCCGGTCGGCAGCTTCAGGGTGACGTTTTTCAGGTTGTTGCCGTGGGCGCCGATCAGTTTCAGCACGCGGCCTTCGCGCGGCTCGCGGCGGTCGTCCGGCATCGGGATGGCGATCTTGCCGGAGAGATATTGCCCGGTCAGCGAGGCTTCGCAGGCGAGGATGTCGGAAAGCCTGCCCTCGGCGACGATCTCGCCGCCGTGTTCGCCGGCGCCCGGCCCCATGTCGACGATGTAGTCGGCGTGGCGGATGGCGTCTTCGTCGTGTTCCACCACGATCACCGAATTGCCCAGGTCGCGCAGGTGTTTGAGGGTGCCGAGCAGGCGGTCGTTGTCGCGTTGATGCAGGCCGATGGAAGGCTCGTCGAGCACATACATCACGCCGGTGAGGCCGGAACCGATTTGCGAGGCCAGGCGAATGCGCTGCGCCTCGCCGCCGGAAAGGGTATCGGCGGAACGGTCGAGCGAGAGGTAATCGAGGCCGACATCGTTGAGGAAGGTCAGGCGCGCGGCGATTTCCTTGACGATCTTGTCCGCGACCTGGGCGCGGTTGCCTTCCAATTTCAGTTCCTGGAAGAACTTGAGCGCCTGGCGGATGGGCAGGCGGGATAGATCGTGCAGCGTCCAGCCGCCGATGGTGACGTTGCGCGATTCAATACGCAGACGCGAACCGCCGCATTCCGGGCACGGCCGGGTGGCGATGAACTTGGCCAACTCCTCGCGCAAATTTTGCGATTCGCTGTCCTTGTAACGCCGCTCCAGGGAAGGAATGACGCCGTCGAAACGGTGTTTGCGGGCGACCTTGCGTCCCGCCTCACCGAGGTATTGGAAGGTGATTTCCTCGGCCCCACTGCCATGCAGGATGACCTGCTGAATGGGGGGCGGCAGGTCTTCGTAGGGCGTATCCAGATCGAAGCCGTAGTGCATGGCCAGCCCTTCCAGCATCCGGTAGAAGAAAGCGTTGCGCCGGTCCCAGCCCTTGACCGCGCCGGACGCCAGCGACAGATGCGGGAAGGCAACCACCCGCGCCGGATCGAAGAAGGTCACCTGGCCGAGGCCGTCGCACTTCGGGCAGGCGCCCATCGGGTTGTTGAAGGAGAAGATGCGCGGCTCCAGTTCCGGCAGCGCGTAATCGCACACCGGACAGGCGAACTTGGCGGAGAACAGCATCTCGCGGCCGGTATCCATCTCGACGGCCAGCGTCTTGCCGTCGGAATGGCGCAACGCCGTCTCGAACGACTCCGCCAGACGCTGCTTCACGCCTGCCCCGGACCCCGATCCGGGGTCTGAGCGAATCTTCAGCCGGTCCACCACCGCCTCGATGGTGTGCTTCCTGTTCTTCTCCAGCGGCGGCAGGCTGTCGATGTCGTACACCTCGCCATCCACCCGCAGGCGCACGAAGCCCTGCGCGCGCAGTTCGTCGAACAGCCCCAGTTGCTCGCCCTTCCGGCCGACGATGAGCGGCGCCAGGATCATCAGTTTGGTGTCTTCCGGCAATTGCAGGACGGTGTCCACCATCTGCGACACTGTCTGCGCCGCCAGTTCGATGCCGTGATGCGGACACCGCGGCGTGCCGGCGCGGGCGAACAGCAAACGCAGGTAATCATGGATTTCCGTCACCGTGCCGACGGTGGAGCGCGGGTTGTGACTGGTCGCCTTCTGCTCGATGGAGATCGCCGGCGAGAGACCCTCGATCAGGTCCACATCCGGCTTTTCCATCAATTGCAGGAACTGCCGCGCGTAGGCGGAAAGCGACTCGACATAGCGGCGCTGGCCTTCGGCATAGAGGGTGTCGAACGCCAGCGAGCTCTTGCCCGAACCGGACAACCCGGTGATCACCACCAGTTTGTGCGGCGGCAGGTCGACGTTGACGTTCTTGAGGTTGTGGGTACGGGCGCCGCGGACGCGGATCATGATTGCAGCCGGTGAATCGAAACGGTTGAATATACGCGCCTGGGGCGGGATGGCTCAAACCGATCCGGTCGCGCCGGCTTGTTCTTGCGATCAGAACGGCACGTCGTCGTCGTCGATCTCGGCAAAGTTGCCGGAACCGCCGCCGGCCGGCGTCGCGCCCGCCGGGGGGGCGTCGGCGCGAACCACGGTTTCGCGCAGGTTGGTCACCATCTTTTCCAGGGCCTGGCCGCTGCGCGCGCCGGAGATGATCTCCGAGGGCGTGCTGCGGTCGCGCGGATCGAAGAACTGGACGATCTTCATGCTGACGTAGGTCTTGCCCTCCCACTCGCGTTCCTCGCGCTGCAACAGCACGCCGATGGGCTTGTTCATCAGCGCCGGGAAGATCTGCGCTTCGGTCGGCGCCCACATGCCGGTCGCCGCGTTCCATTCATCGACCATTTCCGGGGTGGAATCGATCGTCTTCACGTCCAGGCAGGTCATCAGGGCGGAGAGCAGACTGTAGGGATACTCGATCTTGTCGCCGTTGGCGCGGGCCACCCAGAGCGTCAGGTAGCGCGCCACCCGGCCGTCATCCGCCTCGAAATTGAATTCGATGCCGCGGGTACCCGTCTTGGCGGTGCGCTCCTTGGCCAGGGTCAGGCGGCCGATGTAGGCGCCGGAGGTTTCGATGCGGCCGCCGAAGTTGGTTTCCGGTTGCACGGCAAGCTGGTCGTCGCGGGTATAGCTGGTCATGAGTTCGCCTCCTGATGGGTTGGATTGTCGTTCCCGCGCGAGTCGCGGTGGAACGGCGGCAATATACGCGCGCGAGACCGCCTCGCTCAAACGCGGCATGCACGCCATGACGTCGGCGGCGGTGGCATGATGCGGTCATTGCTTCAACTTCCGGTTCGTCCCGCCATGGCGACCTCCCTGTTGCGCGCACGCCCCTACCAGGCGCCGTTCTGGCTGCCCGGCGGCAATCCGCAGACCCTTGCCGGCGCGCTGATCGCCGCCCCGAAAGTGGACTACCGGCGCGAGCGCTGGGAATTGGCGGATGGCGACTTCATCGACCTGGACCGGGTCGACGGCCCGGCCGAGGCGCCGCTCCTGGTGCTGTTCCACGGCCTGGAAGGCGACGCCCGCAGCCCCTACGCGCGGGCGCTGATGGCGGCGGCAAGGGCGCGCGGCTGGCGCGGCGTGGTGCCGCACTTCCGCGGCTGCTCCGGTGAGCCGAACCGGCTGCCGCGCGCCTACCATTCCGGGGATACGGCGGAGATCGAGCGCATCCTGCGGCATCTGTGGCAAGGCCATGCGCCCATGTATGCCGTCGGCGTGTCGCTGGGCGGCAATGCCCTGCTGAAGTGGCTGGGCGAGCGTGGCGAGGCCGCGCGCGAACTGCTGCATGCGGCCGCCGCCGTCTCGGCGCCGCTCGACCTGCCGGCGGCGGGCGCGGCGCTGGACCGGGGCTTCAACCGGCTCTACACGGCGCATTTCCTGCGCACGCTGAAGGCCAAGGCGCTGGCCAAGCTGGATCGCCACCCCGGCTTGTACGACCGCCGGGCGCTGAAGGCGGTCACCCGTATCAAGGATTTCGACGACCTGGTCACCGCGCCCCTGCATGGCTACCGCGATGCCGACGATTACTGGGCGCGCGCGGCCAGCAAACCCGGGCTCGGGTTGATTGCCGTGCCGACGCTGATCATCAATGCCCGCAACGACCCCTTCATGCCCGGCGAGACCCTGCCGACGGCGGACCAGGTCTCACCCCGGGTCACCCTGGATTTTCCCGAGACAGGTGGCCATGTCGGCTTCATCACCGGCCCCTTTCCCGGCGCGCACGGCTGGCTGCCCCGGCGCGTGCTGGATTATTTCGCCGCCACCCAGGCTAGTCCGGCAGAAACACCTGCAGCAACTCGTTGAGGAAGCGCCGCCCGGTTACGCTGGGGCGGATGTTGTGCAGCTCGCGCCGCAGCAGCCCCCGATGTTCCGCCGTCGCCAGCCCGCGCTCGGCGGCGGCGATAGACAGACCGGTGCGCGCCTCGAACAGGCGCGGATCAAAGCCTTCGTTCAGGCGCAGGGCATTCATCATGAATTCGAACACCCGGTCGTCGCGCCCCAGGACCCGTGAGTCCGCGAGGTGGCTCGGGGGGCTGGCGAAGACCGCGTCCATATAGGCCTTGGGATGCTTCAGGCGGGACTGGCGTTCGATGCGGTCGTGATAGCTCAGCTTGCCGTGGGCACCGGCGCCCAGGCCGAGGTAGTCGCCGAAGGTCCAGTAGTTGAGGTTGTGCCGGCAACGCCAGCCGGGCCGGGCGAAAGCGGAGGTTTCATAGTGCTCGTAGCCGGCGGCGCCGAGCAGATCCTCGGCCTGCGCCTGCATGTCGGCGGCAAGGTCGTCGTCGGGCAGGGCCGGCGGCGCGGCCGCGAACGGCGTGTTCGGTTCCAGGGTGAGATGGTAGGCGGAGAGGTGCGCCGGCCCCAGCGCGAGCGCGGTGTCCAGGTCGGCGCGCGCCTGTTCCAGGCTCTGTCCGGGCAGGGCATACATCAGGTCGAGATTGACCGTCTCGAACAGGCCGATGGCCGCTTCCGCCGCCGCCCGCGCCTCGCGCTCGTCGTGGATGCGGCCGAGCGCTTTCAGGTGTTCCGGATTGAAGCTCTGGATGCCGAGCGAGAGGCGATTCACCCCGGCCTCGCGATAGCCGCGGAAGCGCGCCGCCTCGAAGGTGCCAGGATTGGCTTCCAGGGTGATTTCGGCCAGCGGCGACAGCCGCAGCAGGGTGCGCAGGGTGGTGAGCAGGCGGTCGATGCCCTCCGGCGTGAACAGGCTGGGCGTGCCGCCGCCGATGAACACACTGGCCACCTCGCGTCCCCAGACCTCGGGCAAGGCGCCCTCCAGATCGCGGGTCAGCGCATCGAGATAGCGGGCCTCCGGGATGGCCTCGCGCTGGGCGTGCGAATTGAAATCACAGTACGGGCATTTGCGCACGCACCAGGGAATGTGGACGTAGACCGACAGCGGCGCGACGGGCTGGGTATTAAAGATGATCTCGGGCATGCCGATAGTATGCGCGATGCCCACCCGGCCACAGGTCATGAAACGATGAAAGACAGCCCCCCCCCGAATGCCGAATCCGGCATGAGCATGGCCAGTTTTCTGGTGTCGTCGGTCCACGACATGAAGAACTCCCTCGCGGTGATGGCCAATTTCCTGGAATCCGCCCTGGCGCAGTCGACGGATCATTCAACGCCGCTGCACCGGCAGACCAGCCAGGCGCTCTACGAAACCCAGCGCATCAACGATCACCTGATCCAGCTCCTCGCCCTCTACAAGATCGACCAGGACTTTTACCCTTTCGACCCCCAGGAGCAGAACCTCGCCGACCTGGCCGGCGATGCCCTGTCCCGCGTCGCCAACCTGGCCCACTCGAAGGGGATCGCACTCGACTGCGATTGCGCCGACGACCTCTACGGCTGGGTCGATTACGAGTTGATCCTGGGCGTCCTGGTGCAGGCCCTGCACAACGCCATGCACTACGCGCGTACGCGAGTGCTCTGCCTGATCGAGGCGGACCCGCGCGGTGGCGTCCGCATCCGCGTCGAGGATGATGGCCCGGGCTTCCCGGATTTCCTGCTGGAGCAGGGAAGCGCGCGCGATCGCGGCATCCACTTCGACACCGGCAGCACCGGTCTGGGCCTCTATTTCGCCGGTGTGGTGGCCGCCCTGCATCGTGGCGGCGAACGCCGTGGCGGCACGCGCCTGGAAAATGGCGGCCGCCTCGGCGGCGGCTGTTTCCACATGGAACTGCCATGAAGGTCCACGATCTCCCGCGCCCCGATTTCTCGAAGAAATCCTTTCTGGTCATCGAGGACTTCGAAGGCATGCGCGGCATCCTGCGCGGCCTGCTCGGCCGCGCCGGCGCCACCCGGATCGACTTTGCCGCCAGCGGTGGCATCGCCCAGGCGATGCTGGAGAACCAGCGCTATGACGGCGTCCTCTGCGACCTGCATCTCGGCCAGGGCAAGAACGGCCAGCAACTGCTGGAGGAGGCGCGCCAGCGCCACCTGCTCGCGCCACACGCGGTCTGGATCATGATCAGCGCGGAAAAGACGCCGGAAATGGTTACCGGCATGGCCGAAACACGGCCGGACGACTACCTGATCAAGCCGATCACGGAAACCCTGCTCTACACCCGCCTGCTGCGCCAGATGGAGAAAAAACGCCAGTTGGCGCAGATCGAACTGTCGATGCGAGACCACGAATACCTCAAGGCCCTGCGCCTGATCGACCAGATGCTCGCCAGTGGCACCCCTTATGCCTGGGACCTGAAACGCCTGAAATCGGAAATCGCCCTGCTCATCGGCGATCTCGATCAGGCCCGCGCCGTATTCGAGGAAGCGTTGCGCCAGCGCGACCTGCCCTGGGCACGGCTGGGTCTGGCGCGCATCCTCTACCAGGACAATCACATGGAGGAGGCGCGGCGGCACCTGATCACGGTCACCAGCGGCAGCCGCTCCTACCTGGACGCGCACGACCTGCTCGCCCGCACCCTGGAAAGCCTGAATGACCTGGAAGGCGCCCAGGCGGTGGTGCAACGGGCGCTCTCGGTGTCGCCCCATGTCGCCGCGCGGCAAGCCAGCCTCGGCCAGATCGCAGCCCGGCGGGGTGACCTGGAAACCGCGGAACAGGCCTTTCGACGCGGCATCGAACTGGGGCGACATTCGCCGCTGGCCACGGTGGAGCCGTATCTCAGCCTCGCCCGCGTGTTCCTTGCGCGCAGCGAGAGCAGCGAGGCCGCCCGGGTGGTCGAACGTCTCGCCGAGGACATGAAGCACGACGGCAACGCGCAATTCCTAGCGCGGGTGATGGCCATCCCGATCCGTCTCCAGTGCGACGGCGAAGAGGCCGCCGGTGAAGTGCTCAAGGAACTGGCGCCGATCCTGCGCCATGACGCCCACCGCCTGCCGCCGGAAATGACCTTCGACCTGGCCGGGCCGCTGATGCGTCTGGGCGACCTGGACACCACCGACACCCTGTTTGCCAGCCTGCTCGCCAACCACCATGAGAACCCGGGCTACGCGAGCCGGGTCCGCGCGCTCTACGCCGAAGCGGGACGCGCCGAGGAGGGCGAGAAACTGGTGCGGGATGCGACCCAGGCTGCCCTGGAAATCATGGACCAGGGGGTGCGCCTGTCCCGCGAGGGCAAGCTCGACGAAGCCCTCGCGCTATTGCGGGAGGCGCGCCACAAGCTGCCGGGCAACCCGCGCCTGCTGCTCAACCACGCCTACTTGCTGATCAACTACATGGAAAAGTTCGGACGCGACCTGCACCTGGTCACGGAAGTGCTGGACTGCATCCACACCGCCCGCCGCCTGCGCCCGCATGACAAGCGTGCGGGAGAACTGCTGGCGAAGCTGGAACTGGTGGAAGCGTAGATCGGATTTGCGCAGCGTAACCCGACGTTGGCACGTCAGATGTCGGGTTACGGCGCAACCATCTCGCCAAACCCGACCTACGCCTCCAGCGCCGCCAGTTTCTCCGCCAGCGCCCGCAGCGCCTGGCCACGGTGGCTGATGCCGTTCTTGGCTTCCATGCTCATCTCGGCGCCGGTCTGGCCGAAGGCGGGCACCAGGAAATAGGGGTCATAGCCGAAGCCGCCGGCGCCGCGCGGCTCGTCGATGATCTCGCCGTGCCAGGCCCCCTCGGCGATGATCGGGGTGGGGTCATCGGCGTAGCGCACGTAGACCATCACGCAGTAGTAGTGAGCCTTGCGGTTGGCCTGTCCCTGCAGGGCCTCGATCAACTTCTGGTTGTTGCGCTCGTCCGACTTGGGCTCGCCGGCATAGCGGGCGGAATAGACACCGGGGGCGCCATTGAGGGCGTCGACGCAGATGCCGGAATCGTCCGCCAGCGCCGGCAGGCCGGTATGGGCGGCGGCGTGGCGGGCCTTGGCGATGCAGTTCTCGACGAAGGTGACATGCGGTTCCGGGCACTCGGGCACGCCGAAGGCGGCCTGCGGCATGGCTTCCAGGCCCATGGGTTCGAGGATGCGGCCGATCTCGCGCAGCTTGCCGGCGTTGTTGGAGGCGATGACGATTTTTTTCATGAGTCTTTTCCGGTAGGAGGCCCGCTCGCGGGCCGAAATCACGGTTATCCCAGCGCCGCGCGTTGCGCGGCCATCAGTTCGCGGATGCCTTTCTCGGCCAGGTCGAGCAGGGCGTTCAACTCGGCGCGGCTGAAGGCCACACCTTCCGCCGTACCCTGCACCTCGATCAGGCTGGCTTCGCCCAGCATCACCACGTTCATGTCGGTGTCGCAGGCGACGTCCTCGGCATAGTCGAGATCGAGCACCGGCACGCCGTTCCAGATACCGACGGAGATGGCGGCGACCTGGTCACGCATGACGTTGCGCTCCAGCTTGCCTTCCCTGACCAGCCATTCCAGCGCGTCATGCGCCGCCACCCAGGCGCCGGTGATGCTGGCGGTGCGGGTGCCACCATCGGCCTGCAGCACGTCGCAATCGATGTGGATGGTGCGCTCGCCCAGCTTGTCCAGATCGACGGCGGCGCGCAGCGAACGGCCGATCAGCCGCTGGATTTCCTGGGTGCGGCCGGACTGCTTGCCGCGCGCGGCCTCGCGGTCGCCGCGGGTATGGGTGGCGCGCGGCAACATGCCGTATTCGGCGGTGAGCCAGCCGGCGCCGCTGCCGCGCACATGCGGTGGCACCTTTTCCAGGACACTGGCGGTGCACAGCACCTTGGTGTCGCCGCATTCCACCAGCACGCTGCCTTCTGCGTGCTTGGTGTAGTTGCGGGTGAGACGGACGGCGCGCAATTGATCGGCCGCGCGCCCGGAGGGGCGTTGATGTTCGGACATGGGGTTTCCTTCAGGAGGTGGGGTCGCGCCGCCCGAGGGCGGTCTGGATTTCGGCCAGGGCGCGTTCGAGGTCATAGTCACCGCCGGCAAGCTCTTCCATTTCCTTGTTGCCGAGGCGTTTCAACTGGGTGGTGAAGCCATCCAGGCCGAGATCGTCGGCCTGCACCAACTCCTCGTCGTCGAATTGTTCCTCGCCGAAACGCATCGCCACGGCGGAGAGGTTGTCGGCGTACTGGCCGGCGCGGAATTCGGCATGGTCGAGCATGTTCCGCACCGCCCGTTCCAGCGGATAGGCGCGCAGGGTGGAGAGCATTTCCTGGGGATTGAGCTCGCTCCAGACGCCATCGGTGCAGAGATACAGGACATCGCCCTCGTTGAGGCTGACCGGATCTTCCAGCTCGATATCCGGCAGCATGTAGCCGCCCACCGAGTTGTAGAGCTTGTTGCGGTCGGGGTGCACACCCATCTGGTCCTCGTCCAGCAGCCCGTCGTCGACCAGTTGCTGCACGGCGGAGTGGTCATGGGTGCGGAATTTCAGCGCGCGCCGACCGAAATGATAGAGGCGGGAGTCGCCCACGTGCGCCCAGCAGGCGTGGCCTTTCTGCACCACGCAGACGACACAGGTGGTGCGCGGCGGCTCCGACAGCTTGTGGCGCATGGCGTATTCGTTGATGGCGTCGTGGGCGGCGTAGATGCCATCGAGCAGGAACGAGGCCATGTCCGCCAGCAGCGGCTTGGCGCGGGCATTGAACAAGCCGCTGATGACCTGCACGGTGAGCTGCGATGCGATCTCGCCGCGGGCGTGCCCCCCCATGCCATCGGCCAGAACCATCAGCAGGGCGTCCGAAGTGTAGGCATAACCCACCCTGTCCTCGTTGTAAGGACGGCCACCGCAACGGCTGGCCTGATAGACGACATATTTCATATTCTTCTGCTGATGCGATCTTTGATCAGGGCCAGCAAGCTGGGCTTGTGCTCACGTGATGTCCTGGCCATCTCGATGAGCCGTTTCTGCACCACGAAGACGCTTTGCGGACGCTCCGTGTAGTTGATCTTGAGCATGGAATCGACCAGTTCCAGCAATTCCTTCGAGAACAATCCGGCGTGGGTCCTGCTCACCGGGATCAGCTTGTCCTTGTCCTGGCGCTGGTCGGCCGGCGGCGGCGGCGATTTGACGATGCAGGCATAGAGGGTGGCCCCGACACTGTAGATATCCGTCCAGGGCCCCAGCCGCTCACGCTGGTTGTATTGTTCGGGCGCGGCGAAGCCGGGGGTATACATGGGCGAAGCGGCCTGAAAATCGTAGGTGAGGGCATGCCGGGCGGCGCCGAAGTCGATCAGTACCGGCGAGCCGTCGGCATGGATATAGATGTTGGAAGGCTTGATGTCCAGGTGCAGGATCTTGTGGGCATGAACCTCGCGCAAGCCATTGAGCAACTGCACGAACACGCTGCGGATGAACGACTCGCGCATGGGCTCCTTGATCGAAGTGATGTGGCGTTGCAGGGTCTTGCCCTGCTCGAACTTCATCACCATGTAGACCGTGTCGTTGGCGCGGAAGAAGTTGGTCACCCGCACCACATTGGGGTGATGGATGCCCGCCAGCGCCCTGCCCTCCTCGAAGAAACACTTCATGCCGTAGCGAAACGAAGCCTCCTTGTCTTCCGCCAGCGGATGCACCGTCCCCTGTCTGCCGCGTCCCACCACGCCTCCCGGCAGGTATTCCTTGATGGCGACCGGCTTGCCCTCCAGATCGTAGGCGAGATAGACCAGGGAAAAGCCCCCCCCGCCGATCCGGCGATCGATCACATACTCGCCCAGCTGATAGTGCTTGGGCAGTGGCTCGGTGGATTGGAGGGCCATGTGTTCGACTAGGGGGAAGGGTAAGATGCACCGGTTTGCATTCGCCGAAGGATAACCAAGATCGTGGCAGCCAAGAAGGAAACTCTACGCAGCATGACCGGCTATGCGGCCGAATCCACCGATATCGCGGGGGTGCAGGTGACGCTGGAGCTGCGCGCGGTCAATTCGCGCTTTCTCGACCTCTCCTTCCGCATGGGCGAGGACTTTCGCGCGATGGAACCCGCCCTGCGCGAACGCATCACGGACAGCGTGAAGCGCGGCAAGCTGGAATGCCGCCTCAACCTGGCCGCGCGTGCCGATACCGCGCTGCCGAGCGAACTCAACCCGGCGCTGCTCGAACAGCTCGCCGCCCTCGCCGCCGCCGCGCGTCGCGCCATCCCGGAGGCGAGCGCCCTCTCCGTGGCGGAAATCCTCCGCTGGCCGGGCATGCTGGGCGACAACGGCAGCGATGGCGACACCCTGCAAGCCGGCACCCTGGCTATGCTCGAGCGTGCCCTGAAGCAATTCAACGCCAGCCGCGCGCGGGAGGGCGACAAACTGAAAGCCATCATCCTGGAGCGCCTGGAGAGCATGCGCGAGCACGTCGCCCGCATTCGCCCGCGCACCCCGGAAATCGTCGTCGCCTACCGCGACAAGCTGCGCAAGCGGCTGGAGGAACTGCTGCCGACCGCGGATCACGACCGCCTCCACCAGGAAGTCGCCCTGTTCGCGCAGAAGATTGACGTGGACGAGGAACTCGACCGACTGCTCACCCACCTCACCGAAGTCGAGCGCGTGCTCGACAACGGCGGCGCCGCCGGCAAGCGGCTGGATTTCCTGATGCAGGAACTCAACCGCGAAGCCAACACCCTCGGTTCGAAATCGGTTTCCCTGGACCTCACCCAGACCTCGGTGGAACTGAAGGTCTTGATCGACCAGATGCGCGAGCAGATCCAGAATATCGAGTGACGCGCCCCGCGGACAAAGGCCCCGCGCATGTGACGGGTTTTCCGATAGCCACTACACTTGAAGCAGTGACCCCGCGCATCCGCCGGTCGTCACCGCGAGAGCGCGGCGGCCTGGATGTCACCTCCCAACAACCGCACTGACAAGGAGTCCAACATGTCCGTCATCCGTCCCGCATTGATTGCCCTGGCCCTCTTCACCGGCATGGCCGGCTGCGCCAGCCATCAGGTGATCGTATCCGGCACCAAATCCGTTTCCTTCGAGCATGAGTCCGACGAACTGGCCAAGGTTGGCAAGGATGCCATGGCGCACTGCGCCAAGCTCGGCAAGGAAGCCAAGCTGGATAGCACGACCTGCCCGACCAGCAAGTTGTGTGTCACGACGTTCAGTTGCATCGACAAATAATCACGACCGCCCCAGACACCCCTCATGCCCGGAAATCTGTTGATCGTCTCCGCCCCCTCCGGGGCGGGAAAATCGAGCCTGGTCAAGGCCCTGCTGGAACGCGACCCGGCGATCCGCCTGTCCATTTCCTTCACCACGCGGGCGCCGCGTCCCGGCGAAATCGACGGCGTCCACTACCACTTCGTCAGCCGCGAGATTTTTCAGGATCACCTGGGACGCGGCGAATTCCTGGAAAGCGCGGAGGTGTACGGCAACTACTACGGCACTTCGCAGCCCTGGATCGAAGCCGAGCGCGCCGCCGGTCGCGACATCCTGCTGGAAATCGACTGGCAGGGGGCCGCCCAGGTGCGCCGCCTGGTTCCGGATGCCATTTCCATCTTCATCCTGCCTCCTTCCATCGCGGAACTGGCCAGTCGGCTGCGCGGCCGTGGCACGGATGCCGAAGACGTGATCAGCAAGCGCATGGCGGCGGCGAAGGAAGACATTTCCCACTGCCTGGAATTCGATTACCTGGTCGTCAACGACCGCTTCGAGATCGCGCTGGAAGATCTCCTGGCCATCACCAGGGCACACCGCCTGGGCATCGCCAGCCAGCAGGCCAGGCTGGCTGGCCTGCTCGAAGACCTGATGAAATGAAAATGGCCGCGTGAGCGGCCATTTTCAGCGAGGGCGGCGGATCAGCCGAAATGGCAGACGTAGTGGTAGGGCTCCAGCGCCTCGATGTCGAAGCTGGAATTGCCGGGTACCGAGAAGGATTCACCGGGGCCGTAATGGCTCCATTCGCTGTCGCCCTTCAGGCGCATGCGACAGCGGCCCGCCACGCATTCCATGATCTCCGGCGCGGCGGTATTGAAGGTGAGGCTGGCCGGCAGGATCACCCCCACGCTCTTCTTCGTGCCATCCGGCAGCACGACGGTGTGGGAGACGCACTTGCCGTCGAAATAGACGTTGGCCTGCTTGATGACGCTGACATTGTCGAATTGCGACATGGTTTTCCTTTCTCTCAGTTGCGTTTGGCGGCGAGTTTCGCCGCAATGCGCATGCGCAGGGCGTTCAGCTTGATGAAGCCGCCCGCGTCCTTCTGGTCGTAGGCGCCGGCGTCATCCTCGAAGGTCGCGATGGTGGAATCGAACAGCGAGTTGGTCTTGGAATCGCGGCCGACCACAATGACGTTGCCCTTGTACAACTTCAGGCGGACGAAACCGTTGACATTGGTCTGGGTGTGATCGATCAGCGTCTGCAGGGCCACGCGTTCCGGCGCCCACCAGTAGCCGTTGTAGATCAGGCTGGCGTAGCGCGGCATCAGGTCATCCTTGAGGTGGGCGACCTCGCGGTCCAGGGTGATCGATTCGATGGCGCGGTGCGCCTTCAGCAGGATGGTGCCGCCCGGGGTTTCATAACAGCCACGCGATTTCATGCCGACATAGCGGTTTTCCACCAGATCTAGGCGGCCGACACCATGCTTGCCGCCGAGGCGGTTGAGTTCGGCCAGCACCTCATGCGCCTTCATGGCGACGCCGTTGATGGCGACCACGTCACCCTTCTCGTAGTTCAAGGTGAGGTATTCGGCCTCGTCCGGCGCCTTTTCCGGCGACACGGTCCAGCGCCACATGTCCTCCTCGGCTTCGGCATTGGGGTCTTCCAGATGGCGGCCTTCGTAGGAGATGTGCAGCAGGTTGGCATCCATGGAATAGGGAGAGCCGCCCGACTTGTGCTTCATGTCCACGGGAATGCCGTGGGTCTCGGCGTAATGGATCAGCTTCTCGCGGGAGAGCAGGTCCCACTCGCGCCATGGCGCGATGACCTTGACGTCGGGTTTCAGCGCGTAAGCACCGAGTTCGAAGCGGACCTGGTCGTTGCCCTTGCCGGTAGCGCCGTGGCAGATGGCGTCGGCGCCGGTCATGTTGACGATCTCGATCAGGCGCTTGGCGATCAGCGGCCGGGCAATGGAGGTGCCGAGCAGGTACTCGCCTTCATAGACCGTGTTGGCGCGGAACATCGGAAAGACGAAGTCGCGCACGAACTCCTCGCGCAGGTCGTCGATGAAGATCTGTTCCGGCTTGATGCCGAACTTCAGCGCCTTGGCGCGGGCCGGTTCCAGTTCCTCGCCCTGGCCGAGGTCGGCGGTGAAGGTCACCACCTCGCATTGATAGGTGTCCTGCAGCCATTTCAGGATGACCGAGGTATCCAGCCCGCCGGAGTAGGCGAGCACAACTTTTTTGATGTCGCTCATGATGATGCCTTTAGAAAGAATTCAGTGCGCGCGACCGTCCACGGCCACCACCTCGCCGGGAAAATCACCGACGCGCAGCGCCCGCAGGTCGGTCTGTTGCGAGGCGTGCTCGATTTCGATGCCGACCACGCGGCCGTCCTCGCTCATGTTCAGTACCACGCCGGTGTGCGCTTCCCAGGCATGGACGGGGTCCTCGGGCGAAAGTTCGAGGTAGAGCGTGTCGCGGTCCTTGAAATAGGCGATGTTCAAGGGATCAGTCCTCGACGCGGCCGCGCAGCAGGTATTCCAGCAGCGCCTTCTGACTGTGCAGGCGGTTTTCCGCCTCATCCCAGACCACCGACTGCGGGCCGTCGATGACATCGGCCGCGACTTCCTCGCCACGATGCGCCGGCAGGCAGTGCATGAACAGCGCATCGGCGGCGGCGACCCGCATCATGTCGGCATCCACCTGCCAATCGGCGAAGGCTTTCTTGCGCTCGTTGTTTTCCGCTTCGAATCCCATGCTGGTCCAGACATCGGTGGTGACCAGGTCGGCGCCGCGGCAGGCCTCCATCGGGTCGGCAAACGCTTCGTAATGGCCCGTGCCGAACAGGCCGGCGCGCTCCGGTTCCACCTCATAACCCGGCGGGGTGGAGACGTGGACATTGAAGTCGAGCACCTCGGCCGCCTGCAACCAGGTGTTGCACATGTTGTTGGAGTCGCCGATCCAGGTCACCGTCTTGCCCTGAATGGGGCCACACCGCTCGATGAAGGTGTAGATGTCGGCCAGGATCTGGCAGGGATGGTATTCGTTGGTCAAGCCGTTGATCACCGGCACTCGCGAATGCGCGGCGAAGCGTTCGATGATTTCCTGCTCGAAGGTGCGGATCATCACCACATCGACCATCCGCGAGATCACTTCCGCCGCGTCTTCCACCGGTTCGCCACGGCCCAACTGGGTGTCGCGGGTATTCAGGTAGATCGCCGAACCACCCAGCTGATGCATGCCGGCCTCGAAGGAGAGGCGGGTGCGGGTCGAGTTCTTCTCGAAGATCATGGCCAGGGTACGGTCGGCCAGCGGGTGATAGGGCAGGTAGCGCTTGAAGCGATCCTTGATGACGCGGGTGCGCGCGAACAGATGCTCCAGTTCGTCGCGGCCGAGATCCTTGAATTGCAGGAAATGCTTCGCCGATGTCATGGGCTTACTCCAGGAAGCCGCGGATCAGGCCCGCCAGTTGTTCCGTGAGCAGGGCCGCTTCCTCCCGCTTCAAGACCAGGGGAGGCAGCAGACGCACCACAGTGTCGTTGGTAACGTTGATCAGCAGCTTCCGTTCCAGCGCCCGCGCCACCAGTTCGCCACAGGGGCGGTCGAGTTCGATGCCGACCATCAGGCCCTGGCCGCGAACCTCCACCACGCCGGCCACGCCTTCGAGACGGTGCAACAGATCGGCACGGATGAAGGCGCCGAGGGCGGCGGCATTGTCCAGCAACTTGTCGTCTTCCATCACCTGCAAGGTGGTCAACGCCGCCACGCAGGCCAGCGGATTGCCGCCGAAGGTTGAGCCGTGCTTGCCCGGCACGAAGGTTTCCGCCGCGACGCCGCGCGCGAGACAGGCCCCGATGGGGACACCGGCACCCAGGCCCTTGGCCAGCGTCATCACGTCGGGCTTGATGTCGCCGTGCTGGAAGGCGAACCAGGTGCCGGTACGACCAATGCCGGTCTGCACCTCGTCGAGCATCAGCAGCCAGGCGTTGTCGTCGCAGATGCGCCGAAGTTGCGCCAGGTAATCGGCCTGCGGTATCTGCACGCCACCCTCGCCCTGGAACGGCTCGACCAGGACGGCGACGATGTTCTTGTGATGCGCCGCCAGCGCCGCGACCGCCTCGGCGTCGCCGAACGGGACGCGCACAAAGCCGGTCACCAGCGGCTCGAAACCGGCCTGCACCTTGCGGTTGCCGGTGGCGGAGAGCGTGGCCATGGTGCGGCCATGGAAGCTCTTTTCCATGACCACGATGGCCGGGTTCTCGATGCCGCGATTGTGCGCATGCAGGCGCGCGATCTTGATCGCCGCCTCGTTGGCCTCGGCGCCGGAATTGCAGAAGAACACGCGCTCGAGCCCGGAAAGGTCGCACAACCGCTCGGCCAGACGTTCCTGCTCGCGGATGTGATAGATATTGGAGGTGTGGATCAGGTGCCCAGCCTGCTCGCACAAGGCCCGGACCAGCCTGGGGTGGGCATGGCCGAGCGCATTCACCGCGACTCCGGCCAGGGCGTCCAGATAGCGGTCGCCGTTCTCGTCGAACAGCCAGGCACCTTCGCCGCGGACGAACGCCACGGGCTGGCGGGCATAGGTTTGCATCAGGTTATCGGCCATATCCGTACTCATTGCTGTGCTCTCGTTTCCCTGCTTCCAGGCGCTGAAAATGATGCGCGGCGACCACGGCCGCCGCTCAGCTTCAATCAAGAAAGCGTGGAAACATACCACCAAACCACTAATTTACAAACGGGATGAAAAAATCCTGTTAGCGCCTTGGGAGACGCCCCGGCACCATCCGGGCTACGATGCCTTGCACCCCGCCAGCGCCTCGCGCTGGGCGAGCGTCTTGACCTGGCATCCACGGCACACGGTGTCGGCGTCGGCGTCGGCAGCCGCCGCCAGGCCACCTCCGGCCCGGACGGCCACGCTCGCCGCGGGACCGGATGCTGCGCGATGGCGGGCTCCATGGGCCGGGCATAGTCGCGTGCGAGCCCCTCCCGCCCGAGTGTGGCGGGGACGGGGTGACGGACCTGTCGAGAAGTCCACAGCTTCTGTGGATAACTCTGTGCACAAACGCGGGACAAACCCCTTAACCCCCTGTCCCACCGGCAGGTTGTGCCAGACGGTCACTTTTTAGGCAGTCCATGCCACATTAAGAATCAATGACTTACAAAAACGCCTAACAACATCAGTGAGATACGAGCGCTTCCTGACAAAGATGTTGCAACTGTGGACACAACTCGCTCTTGACACCCTGAAAAGGGCGCGTCCCATCAGCATTCAAGCGGGTTCACGCCCCCTCGATCACTCCCGCACATAGATGAAATAGAGCCCGGCCCCATGCAACAGGTTCTGCCCGAGGGCCCCTTCCGCGGCGGCCAGACGGGGGCGCAGGAAGGCCACGCGCAAGCGATCGAGACCGGCATTGGTCGTCCCCGGTGGCGTTGCTGGAAGATCCAGGCTCTCCGTCATGGCCCGCCCGGCTGGCACCCGCAGAAATCGGGATGGCAAGGCCATGGCCGGTGGACAGGATGACGGGCGTTCGCGCAGCAGCCCTTCCAGCGCCTCACGTTTGCCGTTCGCCAGTTGCGCCAGCGCGGCATCGAGTTCGCTGCTCGGCGCGCACAGGTCAAGCAGGCCGGCCTCGACGTCCACGGCGATATCGGACGCCGCGGCAAGGTATAGTGAATGGGGGCCCGCCCTGGCCTCCAGGTAGCCCTGGTGCGCGAACGGCTTGCGCTCCTCACGCCCCCCCTGATCACGCCACGCGAATCCCTCCAGGAACCATTCCAGGCGCAAGGCCGGTTCCGCGCCGAACCCTCCGGGTGGGACGTAGCGCAAGCCATAACCGGTCAACATGCCATCAGGGCCAGGACGTTTCGCATCGGCACTCAACATCGAAGCCAGCACCTCCCGGCCGGGTTGCTCGGCGATCCCCCGCCGGGCGAACCCACGCGGCGGCGCCTCGCCAAAATCCGCCGTGGCCAGGAGATCGTAGACCGGCTTCGGCAAACCGGTCGCGCGCGGCGCCGCGAAAGCCAGCACGCTGTAGGCCCGCCCGCCGTGGGCACCGGCCAGCAGGAACACGGTCGCCTCACCATCACCGGCCCGGCGGCGGCAAGCCAGCCAGGGCATGCCGCCGATTTCAATTTGCCCGATCTCGGCCTGCTTGCCATATTGAGAGGCCCATTTCTTCCGAAGGTTGACGTAAAACGCCTGGGCATCGGTCCGCAACGGTGTCGATCCCGGAGGAATGGCGACTTGCAGGGCGATGTCGCGCGCACCCACGACCGCGGGCCATTCCAGCAAATAGGCGCCATCTTCGCGCTCCCGCGCCGGATCGCCACGTCGCCAGGCCGCTTCCGGGGTCAGGCGCAGGGCATCGACCCGCAAGCTCTCCGCGCCCACCATCGACGCGGCCGCCAGCAGCAGCCCGCACACCATCAAGCTTCCAGATTTCATGCTACTTTCGCCGCCCCATGAGTGAACCAGTCCTTTCCAATCCCGCCAGCCTACCGTATCTGGACTTCCCGGAGTCCCTGCCGGTATCCGCCCGCCGCGCGGACATCGCCGCCGCCCTGGCGGCGCATCAGGTGATCATCGTCTGCGGCGAAACCGGTTCCGGCAAGACCACCCAGTTGCCCAAGATCGCGCTTGCCGCCGGTCGCGGTGGCGAAGGCCGCCTGGTGGGCATGACCCAACCACGCCGCATCGCCGCCAAGAGCGTGGCGGCGCGCATCGCCGAGGAAACGAAATCCCGCCTCGGTGGCCTCGTCGGCTGGCAGGTACGCTTCACCGATCAGGTGTCGAAGGAGAGCCGGATCAAGGTGATGACCGATGGCATCCTGCTCGCCGAAACCCAGTCCGACCCCGACTTCCGCGCCTACGACACCCTGATCCTCGACGAGGCGCACGAGCGCAGCCTGAACATCGACTTCCTGCTCGGCTACCTGAAGACCCTGCTGCCGCGCCGTCCCGACCTGAAATTGATCCTGTCCTCCGCGACCCTGGAAGCCGACCGCTTTTCCGCCTACTTCAATGGCGCGCCGGTGATCGAGGTGTCGGGGCGAACCTATCCGGTGGAGATGCGCTACCGGTCATTACAACCCCTCCCCCCTCGGGGGAGGGGCAGGGGAGAGGGAACGACGGTTACTCAATCGACGCGGGTTCCCTCACCCCCGGCCCCTCTCCCGGAGGGAGAGGGGAGCGATGACCTGGACCTCGCCCTGATCCACGCCGTCGACGAACTCGCCGCCGCCGGCCCCGGCGACATCCTGGTGTTCCTGCCGGGCGAGCGGGAGATTCGCGAGGCGCACGAGGCGCTGCGCAAGCACCATCCGCCGCAGACCGAAATCCTGCCCCTGTTCGCGCGCCTCTCGGTGGCCGATCAGGAAAAGGTGTTCCAGTCGCACGGCGGCCGCCGCATCGTGCTGGCCACCAACGTGGCGGAAACCTCGCTCACCGTGCCCGGCATCCGTTATGTGGTGGATACCGGCCTGGCGCGGGTGAAGCGCTATTCCATCCGCAACAAGATCGAACAGCTCAAGGTGGAAAAGGTCTCGCAAGCCGCCGCCCGGCAGCGCGCCGGGCGCTGCGGCCGGGTGGCGGAAGGCATCTGTATCCGCCTCTACGACGAGGCCGACTTCCTCGGCCGGCAGGAATACACCACGCCGGAACTGCTGCGCTCCTCGCTGGCCGGCGTCATCCTGCGCATGAAATCGCTGCGCTTGCCGGAGATCGAGGTCTTCCCCTTCCTCGACGTGCCCGAGGGCAAGCGCATCCGCGACGGCCAGCAACTCCTGGCCGAACTCGGCGCCCTGGACGGGCGCGGCAGGCTGACCGGCATCGGCAAGCAACTCGCGCATCTGCCGGTGGACCCGCGCATCGGCCGCATGCTCATCGCCGCGAAAGATCGCGGCTGCCTGCATGAAATGCTGGTCATCGCCGCCTTCCTCTCGGTGCAGGACCCGCGCGAACGGCCGCTGGACGCGCAGGAGGCCGCCGACCAGAAGCATCGCCGCTTCATCGATGCCAACTCCGATTTCATCAGCCTGCTCAAACTCTGGGCGCATATCGAAGACCTCAGCCACCATCGCAAGTCGCAGCGGAAATTCCGCGACGCCCTGAAGGCCGATTTCCTCTCGCCCAACCGGGTGCGGGAATGGCGCGACGTCCATGCGCAACTGACCACCCAGGTGAAGGAAATGGGCTGGACGGTGGCGGACAGGCAAGACCGGGCAGGCGAAACGCCCGTGCTGCAGGGCTCTCATGTCGCGCAGGCATCCTCGCCTGCCCCCGAGCCGCTTGGAGAAATCCCCTACGCCCCGCTGCACCAGGCCCTGCTTCCCGGCCTCCTCGGCAACCTCGGCATGCAGACCGAGGACGGCGCCTACCTCGGCGCCCGCGACATGAAGTTCTGGATCTTTCCCGGCTCAGGGGTGAAGAAGAAGCCGAAGTGGCTGCTCGCCGCCGAGATCGTGGAAACCAGGCGGGTCTATGCCCGCATGGTGGCGAAGATCGAGCCGGAATGGATCGAGCATGCCGCCCGCCACCTGCTCAAGGTCTCCTACAGCGACCCGCACTGGGCGAAGAAGCCGGCGCACGTGGCGGCCTCGATGCGCGCCACCCTCTACGGCCTGCCGGTAGTGAACGCTCGCAAGGTCCACTACGGCCCGATCGACCCGGTATTGAGCCGTGAGCTGTTCATCCGCGGCGCCCTGGTCGCGGGCGAATTCGAAACGCGCGCGCCCTGGTTCGAGCACAACCGCCGCCTGCTCGAAGAGATCGACGATCTCGCCCATCGCGCCCGCAACGCCCGCCTGGTGGTGGATGAACATCAGCTCTACGCCTTCTTCGACGCCCGCGTGCCGGAGGGCATCCACAATGGCGCTGCCTTCGACAAATGGCGGCGCGAGGCGGAGAAAACCCAGCCGCGCCTGCTCTACCTGGAACGCGCCGACCTGCTCGACAGCGGCCACGACAGCCAGGAACAGGCCTTCCCGCCGCAACTGGAACTCAACGGCGCCCAGTACCCCCTCGCCTACCGCTTCGACCCCGGCACGGAAGACGACGGCGTCACCCTGATCGTGCCGCTCGCCGCCCTCAACCAGATCTCCCCGGCGCGCTGCGAATGGCTGGTGCCCGGCCTGCTGGAGGAAAAGATCGCCGCCCTGATGAAGAGCCTGCCGCAATCCATCCGCCGCGCCTTCGTGCCCGTGCCCGAGTACGCGCGAGCGGCGGCGGCGGCCCTGGCCGACAACGCGCGCACCACACCGCTCACCGACGCCCTCGCCGCCTTCCTCAGCAAATCCACCGGCCAGCTCATCCCCCGCGACGCCTGGCGCCCGGAAGCCCTGGCACCGCATCTGGTCATGAATTTCCGGGTTCAGGACGAGGCCGGCAAGACCCTGGCCGAGGGCCGCGATCTCGCCACCCTGCGCCAGCAACTGGGCGGCGCCGCCAGCGAGGAACTGGCCAAGTCGGCCGGCCAGTTCCAGCGCGACGGCATCACGAAATGGGACTTCGGCAACCTGCCGGAAACCGCGACAATCGACAGCGGGGGTCGCGTCATCGCCGCCTTTCCGGCATTGCAATGTGTCGATGGCCAGGTCGGCCTGCGCCTGTTCGACCACGCCGACGAAGCCCGCACCGCGCATCGGCTCGGTGTCGCCCGCCTGCTCTGGCTGGGCTTCCCGGACTTCCTGAAACAGGGCGAACGCGACCTCGCCGCACGGCTGAAACCCGCCTGCCTGCAATACGCCCTGATGTTCAAGGGACAGTCCTGCCCTGGGCTGGCGCGCGACGTGCTCGCCGCCGCCGTGCTGAGTACGCGCGACGTCGCCGACATTCGCGACGCCGCCGCCTTCGCGGCGGCGGCACTTGCCATCCGCCCGCGCCTGCCGGAAACCGTCACGCGACTCGCCAATGTCGCGACGGAATGCATCGCCGCCGCGCACCGGCTCGACCAGGCCCTGGCGAAAGCGCCCGCCGTCTGGAAAGCCGCCGTGACCGACATGCGCGAACAACTCGACGCCCTGGTGTTTCCCGGCTTCCTGGCCCACCACCCAGGCGAGCGCCTGCCCCACCTGCCGCGCTACCTCAAGGCTCTCGAAATGCGTCTGGCCAAGCTCCCCAACCAGACCGTGCGTGACACCACCGCACAACGTGACATGGCCTCCCTGCTCGGTGCCTGGCGCAACCGCGTCGAACGCGCGCGGGCGCAAGGCCTGAACGACCCCGCCGTGGACGCCTTCCGCTGGCAACTGGAAGAATTGCGCGTCTCCCTGTTCGCGCAGGAACTGAAGACGCCGGAGCCGGTGTCGGTGAAACGACTGGAGAAGCGCTGGGCGGACATCGTGAGGTGATGCGCAGGGTGGGAGATGCGATCGCTCAACCCAGCAGCAAGCGTCAATGGGCATGATCCCCCCCAGCGAAACCGCCAACGCCTGGCTTCCATCGCGCTTCAGACTCTGGACCCCGGCAGCTCGGCGCCAGGTAAAGTGAGCGCCCTCTCCCCGGCAGGTTCTCAAGTTTCCCATTCCTCGGCCGATATGGCGGACTATCCCGAGACTATACGGATGGAGACCCCCTTGAAGCTACTCGCCTCCTGCACTGGAACCCTCACCGCCAGAATCCTCGCCTTCGCCGCGATGTTGTTCCTGGTCGTCCTCACCGCATCGCTCATCCATGCCTATTTCGCACAGGAAGAACTGGCGGAGGAGTTCGCCGGCAGTCATGTCGGCGGCCTGGCAGACACCTACTTCGACGGTTTGAACAAGCTGATGCTGACCGGCGGCATGGCCAGCCGCGACGAAGTCGGCCTGCAGATCAAGGCGCTGCCGAATGTCATTGAAGCGCGCGTGATCCGGGGCGACGCGGTATCCAGCCAGTATGGCCCGGCGGGCAGCAAGGAAACGGCCGTCGACGACCTCGACCGCGCCGCCTTGAAAGGCGAGGAAATCGCGCGTATCGAGACAACAGAACAAGGCCGCCGCCTGACCCTGGCACGCCCCTACCGCGCCAGCGAGAAAACCCGAGGCGTCAACTGCATGGGCTGTCACACAGTCCCCGATGGCACCGTGCTGGGTGTGGTGCGCGTCAGCTACGACATGGCGCCGGTGGACGCACGCATCGTCAACGCCAGCCTGGTCAGCCTTGGCATCCATGCCGTGTTGTTCGTCATCGGCATGACGCTGCTCAAAATCGCGCTGCGCCGTACCGTGGCCGCGCCGATCAATCGCCTGACCAGCCAGATGATCCGGGTCGAACAGGAGTCCGACCTCAACCTGCGCATCCCGGTCGACGGCAAGGACGAGATCGCCTGCGCGTCGATCGCTTTCAACACCATGATGGAGCGCTTCGCCGGGATCATCCGCCAGGTGGGCGATGCCACCCGTCACCTGAGTCAGGTCGCCAGCCATCTGGTCGATGTCACCACCCGCACCCAGGCCGGCGTCGACCGACAGCTGAGCGATACCGAGCAACTCGCCGCCACCCTGACCCAACTCGCCGGCAGCGTTCAGGAAGTGGCGCACAACACCCGGGAGGCGGCCAAGGCCGCCAGCCAGGCGGACGGCGAGGCGAAGGAAGGCGCGGAGACCGCCACCAACGCCCTGGGCGCCATTTCCGCAATGTCGGAACAGCTGGAACAGGCGGTCCATGTGATCCAGCGCCTGGATACCGACAGCCGCGACATCGGACGGGTGATCGGCCTGATCCGCGAGATCGCCGAGCAGACCAACCTGCTGGCCCTCAATGCCGCCATCGAGGCCGCCCGCGCCGGCGAGCAGGGGCGCGGTTTCGCGGTGGTCGCCGATGAGGTACGCACCCTGGCGCAACGCACCCAGTCCGCCACCGAGGAAATCGAGAGCATCATCGTCAAGGTGCAGGGCCGCGCGCAGGAAGCGGTCGGCGCCATTCAGAGCGCGGAAGAGAAGACCAATTCCAGCGTACATAGCGTCGAGGAAAGCGCGACCGCGCTGGCCACCATTTCCGGATCGGTCGGCGTCATCACTCGCATGAATGCGCAGATCGCCGACAGTTCCATGGGACAGAGCACCGCGGCGGACAACATCAACCGCAAACTCGGCGATATCGGCACGGTCGCCCGCGAGGCTGCCAGCCATGTCCGCGACACCCACGGCGCCAGCGAAAAACTGGCCGGGCTGGCGCGTGACCTGGAGAGCCTGGTGAATCAGTTCCGGGTGTGATGAACGGGCGGCGCTGGACTCAGCGCCGCGCCGGTCACCGGGGCCTCACTCGTCGCCGGTCAGCCACTCCATGGCGATACCCGGCTCATCGAAGGCTCGCACGTCCGCGTCGACGAACAGGCGATTGAGCCAGGTCAGCCAGACCATCCATTCATCGGTGGTGACGATCGCGATCCTGCGAAAGTCGTAACGGTGCTCGCGCGAGAACTTGATCTCTTCCCAGGCCACATCCAGGGTGTAGCGGACCATGTCACGCAGATCCAGGAGCACGTTGACGCCCCCCTCGAACTGCAGGTCATGGAGCACGTGTTGCTCGAAATCCTTGAAATCCGCGAGGGTGAATTCGCCGATGACGGAGACGGATATCAGGTTTTTCTCATTGCTGATCGCGATCATGCTCGACTCCTCGATAACCACACATGTTGAAAAATTTCAGGGTCCACGCCTTCTCGTGAGTTGAACCGCCCGGATCCCGGCCAGCACGGTGATCAGCATCCCGGCCCACCCCGTTAGCGGCATTTCCATGCCGAAGATTAAGGCATCCAGAACGCTTCCGAACACGACCGTGCTGTAGGCCAGGGCCGCTACCACGACAGTATCGCCCTTGCGGTAGGCGCGGGTCATGGCGAGCTGGCCGAAAGTGGCGAACAGACCAAGCCCAAGCAGCAATACCCAATGTTCCGGCACCGCCGCCGCGTGCCACCCTTCCAGACTGGCCAGGAGCGCGGCGCCGATGCTGGAAACCAGGGCGAACCAGAACACGGTGCGCCACTCCGGTTCGCCCAGGCGTCCGAGCCGCCGCACATGGACATAGGCGAACGCCGCCAAGACACCGGAAACGAGACCGACCAGACCCGCGAACAGATCCCCCGGCGCGCTGTTCCAGGGCCGCAACAACAAGGCGACACCGAGAAAACCGGCAAACACGGTCACATACTGGGCGCGGCCCGGCCGCTCCTTGAGTTGCCAGGGCATGAGCAGGGCGAGGAACAAGGGCGAGGAATAGTTGAGCGTGATGGCGACCGAAAGCGGCAGGTTCGCCACCGCGTAGAAGAAGGTGGCGAGGGCGAGAAACCCGACCAGACCCCGACGCAAGTGCAGGGCGGTATGGGCGCCGAGGAAGCGGCGGCCGCCAGTGAGACCATGGCGCAGGGAGATCACCGCCAGCAACAGCCCCAGCGCGACCATGGAACGGTAGAACACCAGCTCGTTGCTGGAAAACCATTGCGAACCCAGCTTGACCAGCACGCCCATGAGCGCAAACGAGGCGCCGGCCAGGAGCATCCAGGTCGAGCCCAAGGGTCAGGATCCGCTTTCCGGCGAGAACTCCGTGGCGGAGAGGCCGCGCGTGGTCTGTTCCAGCGGGGTGGCGGGCGGCAGGTGACGGCCCTCCGGCGCCACCTTGAAATCCTCGAACTTGCGCGCGCTCACCAGCACCCGGTTTTCCAGCGAACCGGTGGCGTCGTTGTAGGCCTTCACCGCCTGTCCCAGATTCTTGCCGACGCTGCTCCAGTGTTCGCCCAATTTGCTCAGGCGCTCGTACAACTGGGCGCCGAGCTGGCCGACCTGGCGGGCGTTGTCGGCCAGCGCCTCCTGGCGCCAGCCGTAGTAGACCGCTTTCAGCAGCGCCAGCAGGGTGGTGGGCGTGGCCAGGATGACCTTTCTTTCGCTGGCGTATTCGATCAGGCCGGGGTCTTCCCGCAGGGCTGCGGCAAAAAAGGCCTCGCCGGGCAAGAACAGCACCACGAACTCCGGCGCCGGCGCGAACTGATCCCAGTAGGCCTTGGCCGAGAGTTGCTGAACGTGGTTGCGCACATGCTGGGCATAACGGGCCAGGGCACGGCTGCGGGCAACGGCCTGTTCTTCCTCGCTCGCCTCCAGATAGGCAGCCAGGGGCGCCTTGGCGTCGAGCACGATATTCTTGCCGCCGGGCAGCCGCACCACCATGTCCGGGCGACGGCCGTCGGGGGTGGCTTCCTGCTCGTCGAAATCACAGTGCTCCAGCATCCCGGCCAGTTCCACCACCCGCCGCAGCTGCACCTCGCCCCAGCGACCGCGCACTTCGGGCCGGCGCAGGGCGGTCACCAGGCGGTGTGTCTCGTCCTTCAGGTCGTGCTGGGCGGCGAGCAGGCCCTTCACCTGCTCGCTGAGGCTGGCATAGGCGCCACTGCGCTGTTGCTCGATTTCCCGGTGCTGGACATTGAGCTTGTCCAGGGTTTCCGCCAACGGCTTGACCAGGGTCGCCACCGCCTGTTGCCGCGCCGCCAGATCGCCCCTGGCCTGCTCCTGGAAAGCGGCGAGGTTCTGCCGCGCGAGTTCGAGAAACGCCTGGTTGTTGCTCTTCAGGGCATCGGCGGAAAGCGCCTTGAAGGCATCGGCCAGCTCACGTTCGGCATGCGCCAGCAGCGCGGCCTTCTCGCCAGCGCTGGCACGCTCCCGCTCCAGATGCACCTCCAGTTCGACGAGGCGCGCCTGCCAGCGGCCACGCTGCCAGAACAACAGCACCAGGCCGGACAGCCCCCCCACCGCCAGCCCGATCAGGGCGGCCAGCGTGGCGTTCATCGCTTCAAGCCCGCATGCACAGTTCGAGTGCCACCCGCCAATCCGGCAGGCGCACCCCGAACACCCGTTCCAGCTTGTCGTTGTCCAGTCGCGAGTTGAGCGGCCGCTTCGCCGGGGTGGGATAGTCGCTGCTCGGGATCGGCAACAACATCGCCTTCGATTCGCCACCATCGAGCGCCTGGATGGCCTCGGCGAAACCGTGCCAGGACGTCTCGCCGCCGTTGGTCATGTGGTAGACGCCCCACGGCTCGGGCCGATCGGCGCCGCGCGCGGGGGAGACTTGCTGGGCGAGGATCAGCGCCGTGGCTTCCGCCAGCATGCGGCTCCAGGTCGGCGCGCCGATCTGGTCGGCGACGATCTTGAGTTCCGGCCGCTCCCGCATCAGGCGGCGCATGGTCAGCAGGAAGTTGGCGCCACGGGCGCCGTAGACCCAGGAGGTGCGGAAGATCAGGTGGCGGCGACAAGCGGCCTGGATCGCCTGTTCGCCGGCCAGCTTGCTGGCGCCGTAGACGTTGAGCGGGCCGGTCGGGTCGTCTTCCCGCCACGGGTTATCCCCCGCGCCATCGAACACATAGTCCGTGGAGTAATGCACCAGCAGCGCGCCCAATTTCTCCGCCTCCTCGGCAAGGAGGCCGGGGGCCACGGCGTTGATCGCATCAGCCCGTTCGCGCTCGCTTTCCGCCTTGTCCACCGCCGTGTGGGCGGCGGGGTTGACGATGACGCGCGGGGCGACATCGCGCACCACCCGGCGGATGGCGTCGGCGTCGGCGAGGTCCAGCGCCCTGGAATCGACCGCGACCACTTCACCCAGGCAGGCCAGGGTGCGCTGGAGCTCCCAGCCGACCTGGCCGTTCATCCCTGTCAGCAGGATCTTCATGCATACACCTCCGCATCCTTGAGCAAGCTGCCCGCCTGGTCCTTGGCCGACAGCGCCGGCTGGATCGCGGGAATCCCGGCCAGCGGCCATTCGATGCCGATCGCCGGGTCGTTCCACAGCACGCAGCGTTCATGCTCGGGCGCGTAGTACGCGGTGGTCTTGTAGAGGAAGTCGGCCGACTCCGACAGCACCAGGAAGCCGTGGCCGAAGCCGGGCGGCACCCAGAGCATGTGCTGGTTCTCGGCGGTGAGTTGGTGGCCGGTCCACTTCCCGAAATTGGGCGAGTTCTTGCGCAGGTCGACGGCGACGTCGTAGACCGCGCCGCTGACCACCCGCACCAGCTTGCCCTGCGGCTGCTGCATCTGGTAGTGGAGGCCGCGCAGCACACCCCGGGCGGAGCGGGAGTGGTTGTCCTGGACGAAGTCGAGCTCGAGGCCGAGATCGGCAAAGGTCTTGCGGTTCCAGCTTTCCATGAAGAAGCCGCGGGCATCACCAAAAACGTTCGGTTCGATCAGGAGGACTTCGGGGAGGCGGGTTTCGATGAGCTTCATTCGGTTCCTGGGTCCGTGGTGGTGGTGTGCGGTCAGAACACCCGTTCGTTGAGCATGTGCAGCAGGTATTGCCCGTAGGCGTTCTTCTTCAGCGGCGCGGCCAGCCGTTCCACCTGCGCCGCGTCGATGTAGCCCTGGCGGTAGGCAATCTCTTCCGGACAGGCGATCTTGAGGCCCTGCCGCTTTTCGATGGTCTCGATGAACAGGCTGGCTTCCAGCAGCGATTCGTGGGTGCCGGTGTCGAGCCAGGCGTGGCCACGACCGAGGATGGCGACGTCGAGTTCGCCCCAGGCGAGGTATTGCTTGTTGACGTCGGTGATCTCCAGTTCGCCGCGCGGCGAGGGCTTCATGGTTTGGGCGATGTCGACGACGCGGTGGTCGTAGAAATACAGGCCGGTGACGGCGTAGTTGGATTTCGGTGCCGCGGGCTTTTCTTCGAGGCTGATGGCGCGGCCGTCGGCGTCGAATTCGACGACGCCGTAGCGTTCCGGGTCATGCACCCGGTAGGCAAACACGGTGGCGCCGCTGGCCTGGGCGCTGGCGGCCTTGAGGTCGTGCGCCATCTCGTGGCCGTAGAAGATGTTGTCGCCCAGCACCAGGGCGCTGGGGGCGTCGCCGACGAAATCGGCGCCGATGAGGAAGGCTTGCGCAAGGCCATCCGGGCTGGGCTGCACGGCATATTCGAGGTGGAGGCCCCACTGGCTGCCGTCGCCCAGCAGTTGCTCGAAGCGCGGGGTGTCCTGCGGCGTCGAGATGATCAAAATGTCGCGGATGCCGGCCAGCATCAGCGTGGTCAGCGGGTGGTAGATCATCGGCTTGTCGTAGATCGGCAGCAGTTGCTTGGACACCGCCAGCGTGGCCGGGTAGAGCCGGGTGCCGGAGCCGCCGGCGAGGATGATGCCTTTGCGATTCATATCAACCATCCTGATCAATTTGTTGGGCACGCGAATTGGCGCCCGTGGCCAGCGCTTCCAGACTTATATGGGGCAATCCCTGACGCCGCCATTCCGTGTCATCGAAATGATCGCGGAAACCCGCCGCCATCAGACGTTCCGCTTCGCCTCGTGGCCTATCGGGCTTCTGGGAAATCATGCCGCCTCCAGTTCCACATGCACGCGCTGGCCGAGTGCCGCCGCGATATTCACCAAGGCATCAAGCGAAAAACGGGAGATACGACCACGCAGCAAGTCGTTGATGCGTGGCTGAGTCACACCACAGTGCTTGGCCGCCTCGGCCTGGGTCCAGCCGTGTTCCTCGATCAACGCGGTGATCTTGTCCATCAACTCCGAACGTACCAATAGATTCATCGCCTCCTCGGGGGTATCGGCAATGGCATCCCACACGCTGTCGTAACGCTCGATCCTGTTCATGTCTCGCCTCGCTTTAATTGAGCCAAACGCGCTTTCGCGGTATCGATGTCGCGCTTCGCCGTAGCCTGCGTCTTCTTCTGGAAAGCGTGAAGAACGTAAACCGCGTCGGCCAGGCGCGCCAGGTAAATCACCCGAAACGTACCCGCCTCATCCCACACCCGAATTTCTTCCACCCCCCTGCCGATCGACGGCATGGGCTTGAAGTCATCGGGTTGCAGTCCGCGCTGGACCCGATCCAGTTGACGACCCGCATCCTGGCGAGCGTCGTCGGGAAACTCGCGCAAACACTTGAGTGAATCACCCAGGAATTGGATCGGCTTCACCGATTATGTCCATTTGGATATATCAAGCAAGTGGTTGGCGATTTTCCGTGTTTGAAGCCGTGTGACGTTTCCCGTCATTCCCCGTACTGCTTGCCGACCCAGTCCCGATACGCGCCGCTCGCCACGTTCTCCACCCAGCCCATGTGGTCGAGATACCACTTCACCGTCTTGCGGATGCCGGTCTCGAACGTCTCGGCCGGTTTCC
>CAYMUY010000025.1:0-64413 GCA_964393825.1 uncultured Thiobacillus sp.
GGGTCTGGCCTTCGTTCACATCCTGGTCGGCGACCGGGGTGGCCGTCGGGGCGTGGTTGGCGGCGGCACTGACAGCGACGACCGGACCGTTGACCACATAGACCCCGTCTTCATCGCTCGCCTGCGCGGCAATCTGGAAGTTGGCGGCCACGCTGTAGACGTGACTGGCGCTGCCGGCGTTACCGGCGACGTTGCTGGTGTGGCCGTCGCCCCAGTCGATGATCCAGCCGGTCAGGGTGTCCTGGCCAGGGTCGCTGGCGCTCAGGCCGAGGCTGTACTCGACCCCCGCCTGGGCGCTGGTCGCACCGCTGAGGATCAGGGTCGGGGCGACGTTGTGGACGTTGATGTCGAAGAAGACATCGAAGAAGCTGTCCGGCTGGCCGTCGCTGACCCGCACGCCAACGGTATGGGTGGCGTCGCCGTCGAGGGCGGCATAGCTGAAGGCGCCGCTGACGGGATCGATGCTGCCGACGCTGCCCGCAAGCAGGCTGTAGCTGAGCGTGTCGCCATCCTCGTCGTCGCCGATGATCGTCAGCGTCAGGGTCTGGCCTTCGTTCACATCCTGGTCGGCGACCGGGGTGGCCGTCGGGGCGTGGTTGGCGGCGGCACTGACAGCGACGACCGGACCGTTGACCACATAGACCCCGTCTTCATCGCTCGCCTGCGCGGCAATCTGGAAGTTGGCGGCCACGCTGTAGACGTGACTGGCGCTGCCGGCGTTACCGGCGACGTTGCTGGTGTGGCCGTCGCCCCAGTCGATGATCCAGCCGGTCAGGGTGTCCTGGCCAGGGTCGCTGGCGCTCAGGCCGAGGCTGTACTCGACCCCCGCCTGGGCGCTGGTCGCACCGCTGAGGATCAGGGTCGGGGCGACGTTGTGGACGTTGATGTCGAAGAAGACATCGAAGAAGCTGTCCGGCTGGCCGTCGCTGACCCGCACGCCAACGGTATGGGTGGCGTCGCCGTCGAGGGCGGCATAGCTGAAGGCGCCGCTGACGGGATCGATGCTGCCGACGCTGCCCGCAAGCAGGCTGTAGCTGAGCGTGTCGCCATCCTCGTCGTCGCCGATGATCGTCAGCGTCAGGGTCTGGCCTTCGTTCACATCCTGGTCGGCGACCGGGGTGGCCGTCGGGGCGTGATTCACGAACTGGATGTTCAGGCGCACCGTGGCGGCGGTGCTCAGGCTGCCGTCGCTGGCGAGGTAGGTAAAGCTGTCGCTGCCGAGGTAGCCGGTATCCGGGGTATAGGTGAAACCACCGTTGGCATCAAGCGTGACGGCGCCGTGCGCGGGGCTGCTGAGCAGGCTGGCGGCGAGGCTGTCGCCATCCGGATCGCTGTCGTTGCCGAGGACGCCGGGGCCCGTGACGATGAGGCTGCCATTCATGGCGACCGTGTAGGCATCGTCCACGGGTGTGGGAGCGAGATTGGTCGTCGAGACATGCAACACCACGCTGGCGCTGCTGCTCAACGCGCCGTCGCTGACTTCATAGGTGAAGCCGTCGTCGCCGACGTAATCGGCATCCGGGGTGTAGGTGAACTGGCCATTGGCGAGCAGGTCCAGCGTGCCGTGCGCGGTGCGGCCGCTGAACGGCGTGACACTGAGGGCGTCACCATCGGCATCGCTGTCGTTGGTCAGCACGCCGGGGGCGACGATGCTGATGTTGCCGTTCTCCAGCACGGTATAGACGTCGCCGACCGCTTTCGGCGCGTCGTTGACCGAAGCGATGGTCAGCGTGACGGTGGCGATGCCGCTCTGGTTGAGGCCATCGGAGACGAGATAGGTAAAGCCATCTTCGCCGTACCAGTTGGCATCCGGCGTGTAGGTGAAGCTGCCATCGCCAGCGAGGGTCAGGCTGCCGTGCGCGACATCGCCGAGCAGGATGGCGGTATAGCCGGGACCGTCGCCATCGGTATCGTTGCTGGAGACGTCGCCGTTGATGGCAAAGTCCTCGTCGGCGCTGTAGGCGTCGTTATGGGCGACGGGCAGACGGTTGGCGCCGAAATCGCGCGCCACGTCGGTGCCGCTGCTCGCGGTCACGTCGAAGGCAGTGGGCGTGGTGTAACCCCAGCCGCCCTGGTCGACGAAACTGACCCGATAGGTGCCAGGACCGAGATCGGCGAAGCGGTAAGCGCCGCCGGCATCGGTGACGACGCTGGCTTCACCGGCGTCGAAGACGCCGTTCAGGTCGGCATCGAGGAACACGGTCCAGCCGGCCAGGCCGGTGTCGCCGCCATTCATCGTGCCGTCACCGTCGCGGTCGTTGAAGACCGTGCCACTGAGATCGATCAGTTCGAAGTTGCCGAAGTCGAGTCCATTGCGGTTGCTACCGGCATCGACTTGCACCGTATGCACACCGGCCGCGGCTTGCAGCAGCGGCGCGTTGATGCCGCCGACACTGGTGCCGGAACCGTTGGCCGCGGCGGGGTCGCCGAGGGTGACGATCTTCGCCGCCAGCTTCTGGAAGTTGACCCGCTGATAGGCTGCGCCGGTGTTGATGACGTTGTCGATCTCGTCATCGCCATCGATGATCCAGTCGCTGGTCTGGTCGATCAGCATGGCGAACTCGCCGGTGGTGAGGCCGCGGCCGAGTTCCTGGTGGGCGATCTGTTGCGACAGCGCGGCGATGCCGGACATGAAGGCGGCGGCCTGGCTGGTGCCCTGCATGGTCTGGACGCCGCCATTGGCGGTGGCGCCATTGAAGCGGGCGCCCGGTGCGAACACGTCGAGCAGTTGGGTGTCGCGCTGCGAATAGGCGGAGATGTGGTCGGCGCCGGTGATGTAGTCGATGGCGCCGGTGGAGACCTTCCACGGACCGCCGAAGTCGGCCGCCCAGACCGAGCCTACCGCGAGTACCGCCGGATCGGAGGCCGGGTAGGCCACTCCCATGCGGCCGTATTTCAGGTAGTTGTTGCCGGCGGCGGCGACGACGATGGTATCGGTACCGGCGAGGGCGGCGAATTCGTCGCTGACACCGTAGCGGCCAAAGTCGTCGGTCCAGTTGCCGCCGTCGCCCAGCGACAGGTTGACCACTCCGATGTTGTACGCCTCGCGGTTCTGGATGACCCATTGCAGAGCGGCTTCCAGGTAGGCGAAGGTGCCGCGTCCGCCATCCTCGAACACCTTGAGGACGATCAGGTCGGTACCGGTGGCGACGCCACCGTAGCGGCTGTCCTGCGAGCCGATCAGGCTGGCGATGTGGGAACCGTGGCCGTTGACGTCGCTGGCATCGGCATCGCCGTTGGCGAAGTCGTACTGGAACAGGATGCGGTCGGCGATGCCATCGCCATCGGCGTCGGGGCCGAAGAAGGCATGGTCGAGGTCGATGCCGGTGTCGATCACCACGGTGGTGACGCCGCGGCCGTCGATGCCGGCGAAGCGGGTTTCCGCCTGCGCGGCGGTGACGCCGGTGAGCGCCAGGGCGCTGTCGATGGCCACCGCGCCATAGTCGATCAGGGCCGTGCTGGTGGAGGTGGCCCAGGAACCGCCGCAACCGCAACCGGCGCTTTCCATGTCGATGCTGGAAGCGGTGGTGGTGATCGCGAGGCCGCCGCCTTCGATGGTGGTGGTCGGCGAGGTCTGTTGCCAGCCGGCAACCTGGACCTCGGCCACGGTGTAGACACCCGGCAGCAGGGCGTTGAAGACGAAGACGCCGTTGGCATCGGTGGTGGTGGAGACTTCATCGAGATCGAGGGCGCCATCGGCGTCGCGGTCGAGGAAGATGGTCCAGCCGGCGATGCCGGGCTCGTCGGCGTCACGCACGCCGTTGCCGTTGAGGTCGTTGAACTTGACGCCGGTGAGACTGGCCAGTTGCACGTTGCCGATGTCGCTGACGATATTGAAGCCGCTCACCACATTGATGGGTGCCTCGATCGTGGTGCGGGTCCAGCCGGCCTGCTGCACTTCACCGATCAGGATGATGCCGGGGCCAACGTTGGTCAGGGTCCAGGCGCCGTTGGCGTCGGTGACCACGCTTTGTTCCCCCGCGTCGAGCACACCGTCATGGTCGATGTCGAGGAAGATGGTCCACCCGGCCAGCGCCGGCTCGTCTGCATCGCGCACGCCGTCGGCGTCGAGGTCGTGGAATTTCACGCCGGAAAGGGTGCCGGCCTCGAAGTTGGCGAAGTTGCGCCCGGTCAGGGTCTGGCCCTCGCCGAGCGTGAGGTTGAAGGCGCCGCCGCCGGGCGAGGTGAGCAGCCAGCCGCTCGGGACTTCCTGGACCACGCGGTAGTTGCCGGCGGCCAGGTCGTTGAAGGCATAGGCGCCATTGGCGTCGGTGGTGGTGCTGGTTTCGCCGACATCGAGTTGGCTGTTGCCGTTCGCGTCGAGGAATACGACCCGGCCGGCCAGCAATGTTTCGCCGGTGTCCTTGACGCCATCGCCATCCTGATCGATGAAGGCGATGCCGCGGATGCCGGTGGGCAATTGCGCCGCCAGGGTCCAGGACACCGAGCGGCTGCCGACGCCGGCGTTGCCGGCGCGGTCCTGCATGCCGGCGGCGTTGACCGTCAGGACATAGTCGCCCTCGGCACCGGTAAACGCGGTGAGGCCGGCGATCTGATAGGTCTTGCCGGACAACAAGCTGACCGTGACCGTGCCATTCAGGGTGACGGCCGCGCCGTTGCGGGTCAGGGTGACATCCTGCCAGTCGAAGCCGTTGACGACTTCGTCGAGCACGACATTCAGCGTGTCCACCGCCGTGGTGCGCGGATTCGGCGAGACGGCGGCGACGCTGACGATGCCGGGCGCGGTGGTGTCGATGAAAACCTTGAAGATGCTGTCGGCGAGGTTGCCGGCGGCATCCACCACGCGCACGCGGATGTCATGGTTGCCCGGCGCGGTGAGGGTGATGGCGCGGCTGAAGCTGCTGCCGGTCACGGTAGCGTAGCCGAGTTCCTCGCCGGTGGTGCGGTCGGTCAGGCGTACCGCCAGGCCGGGTTCGGCCAGATCGCCATTGAGGGTGAAGGTCAGGCTGTTGCTGAGCGCGTCGCTGGCCGATTCGCCGTTGTCCGGAACGATGCGCAGGTTGGTCGCGGCGGCCGGCGGGGTGATGTCCATGACCCAGGTTTCCGAGGCCGAGCCGACCCCGGCGTTGCCAGCCAGGTCGCTGATGCCGGCGCCGTTGACGGTCAGCACATAGGTGCCGTTGACGCCCACCTTCCAGTTGAAGCCGGAGATGGTCCAGGTGTCGGCATCCTTCTGCGTCACCGTCACTTCGTTGGTGATCAGGTTGGCGCCGCCATCGCGGGTCAGGGTGATGTCGTGCCAGTCGAAGCTGGCGGGATCGATGGCCTCGCTGAAGTCGACGTCGAGTTCCATCACCACCGTGTTGCGTGGATTGGTGGCGAGGTTTTCCACATCCAGCACGACCGGCGCGGTGGCATCGGTCACCCAGGCACGGCTCATCTGGCCGACGCCGGCGTTACCGAGACCGTCGAGCGTATCGGCCGCGAGCACGGTCAGCACATAGGCGCCATCGGCACCAGTGAAACCGGAGAGGCCGACGATGCGGAAGCTGGACGCGCTCAGTGGCACCAGGGTGACGCTGGCATCTAGCGTCACGGCGGCGCCATCGCGGGTCAACGTCAGGTCGGCGAAGCCCAGGCTGCTCGCATCCATGTCGCTGGAGAAGGCGACATCCATGCTGTCGACCGGGACGTTGCGCGGCGTGGTCGGCTGCGTCAGGCTGATGATGACCGGCGCGCCGGTGCTCATCGCCCATTGCGCGGTGACGCTGTTGGTGGCGGCATTGCCGCCGAGATCGGTCAGGCCGGCGCCATTCAGGGTGAGTTCGTAGTTGCCGTCGGGGCCGCTGACGCTGGCGAGGCCGGCGATGCGGTAGGTGTTGCCGGCCACCTGGGTGAGGGTCAGTTCCGGCAGGGTCACGGCAACGCCGTTGTGCTTGAGGGTGACGTCGGCGGCGCTGAAGCTGGCCACGTCCATCGCTTCCGAGAAGGTGACGTCGAGGGTGTCGACCGGCGTGGCGAGGGCGGCGCCGGTGAGGTCTTCGATGCTGACGATGGTCGGCGGCACCGGGTCGTTGACGCGGAACACCAGGGTATAGGTGGCCAGGCCGTCGCCGTTGGCATCGCCATTGAAGTCGAGCAGGTGGAACAGGTTCTCGCGGGTGGCGCCGGTGTCGCTGGCGCGGAAGCTGCGGTCGGTGCGCCAGGCCATGCCGTTGACCAGTTCACTGCCGTCCTCGGCGATGACGCTGATCAATTCATAGCCGTTCGCGGCGGGCAGCGGGTCACCCACGCGCAGATAGCTCCAGCCGGCCTCGACATTGGCGCTGAGGGTGCGGACGAGGCCGCCGCCGGCGATCACGGCGTTGGTCGCCACGCTCACGGGCGCCTGGCCGCCGGTGCTCATGTAGAGCACATCGGGCAGATGCTCGTCGTCGGGCACGTCGTTGACCAGGTAGTCGGGAATGTTGTCGGCGCGGGGCGTGTCGACCAGCACGGAGCGGATCAGCTCGTGGATTTCCACGCTCTTGATCAGCGAGGTGCGCATGTCGCCGTTGTCGTCAATGTGCTCGAAAGAGGCGCTGTAGTCGACGAACTTGCCTTGCAGGGTGGAGATCATGTTCCATTGCGCGGTCTGGGTCGCCCCGGGGGCGATGGTGCCGAGATCGACGGTGAGCGAGTTGGTGCCGGCGTTGGCGCCGACCTGCGAGCCGATGATCTCGAAGTCGATCAACAGGCCCTTCTCGTTCTCGATGATCTGCGGCTGCGCCGAGGTGATCTTCATGTTGGCGGCCGTGCCCTTGCCGACGTTGGTCACCTGCAGGCCGAGGGCGAAGGGCTCGGAGGGTTCCACCACCTCGGTGAACGGGTCGTCGGCGTAGACGTCGCGCTGCCAGAAGTAATCCAGTTCCAGCTGCGCTTCCGGATAGACAGTGATGCGCGCGGAAACCAGCGGCACGGTCACTTCGACGCCGTTGTCGAGATAGCGCAGGGTACCGCCGATCTGATAGCGGGTCGGGGCGTCCGGCGCCGCGTCGTTGGTCGGCACGAAGGTGTACTTGATGGCGCCCGTGGCGTTGGGGCCGATGCTCCAGGTGCCATCCGGGTTGACGATAACGTCTTCCAGGGTCGGGCCGCGCACCACGAACTTGTCACTGGCGGAGTTGCCGTTCGCGTCACGGAAGTCGAGGCTGAGCTGGACATCGTCAAGCGAGGTGGACAGGCCGTTGTCGATATCGAGGGTGCCGAGGAAAGCGGTGCGGGTGATCACCGCCTCCTGTTCCAGGCGCAGGCGCACCTGGGCGCAGACACCGGAGGTGGCAGCCGTGGCGATGGGCGCATCGCCCTCCACCGCGGCGGTGCTGGTGTCGGAACAGCCGGTGTAGGGCACCGACCAGCCGACCGGGGCCGAATACGGCGAACTGTAGCCGCCATAGCCGCCCCAGCCCCAGAATCCGCCGCCACCGCCACCGCCGGGACCGCCGCTGCTGCTGCCGCCGAGGCCGAGGTCGAGACTGCACAGGCATTCGAGGATGGAGTCCCAGTTGCCCAGCGCCCCGGCGAGCGCCCCGGGAATGGCGCCGATGCCGCCGGCGGCGGCGCCGGCCACCGCGCCGGCGCCGGCCTTGCAGGCGGTGGTGATGAGCGCCTTCATGCAGTCGCTGGAGATGACGCCGCTGCATTCGAGGGCGAGGCCGAGCATGTCGCAACCGGCGTTGAACAGGTTGACGTTGGCCGGATCGCTCAACATGTCCAGCACGGTGTTGGTGGTGTCTTCCAGGCAGCCGAGCGGGGCCAGGCTGATCGGCACCGAGACCCACTGGTTGTTGACGCACTTGTAGGTGTAGATGGTGTCGATGCCCAGGCACTTGGCCAGGGCGCTCACCGGGCCGGAGGTTTCCACATTGCCGGAACTGGCGAGTTCCTCGCCGGGCTCGCGGAAGCGGATGGTGACCGGAATGGTGACCTCGCTCTTCGCCGGCAGCACGTCGATGACATCGATCAGCGGCGTGATGATGTAGGTGTCATCCAGCGGCACCTTGATCTGCACCTGCTCGGCGTTGATCAGGCCGTGGTTGCGCAGGGTGATGTTGAACTGCGTGGTGTGGCCGCGCACCACCAGCGGCATGATGAAGGGCTCGTCCACCGTCACCACCGGCATCGGCACCTCGGTCTCGAAGGTAGTTTCCAGGGTGATGCGATAGCGGTCCTCGACCTGCGTCGGAACCACGGTCCAGTTGTAGGACACCACCTGGCGATGCAGGAACACGGTGGCGTCGATCTCGCCGCCCGGGGTGACCACCACGGAACTGCGGTAGCGGTCATGCTTGGCCGCCGAGACTTCGAGGGCGTAGGGGCCTTCCGGCACGTTCTCGAACAGCACGATGCCGGTGTCGTCGGTGACGGCCTGCGCGATCACCGCGTAGGTGTAGGGATCGGTCAGGGTGACGGTGGCGCCGGCCAGGTTGGGGGCGCCGTCGGCGAAGTAGGTGTATTCGTCGGTCACCGTGACCTGGACGCTGCCGGTGGCTTCCGAGACCGCGCGGAACTGGAACGGCACGCTGACGTGCGTGTTGGTGCCGGCGACGATGATATTGCCGTCATAGCGCAGCAGTTCCAGGGTTTCCGAGGGTGTCAGGCGCAGGGTGATGGTGGCCTTCTCGCCCGGGTTCAGGCTGGGCAGGGTGCCGGTGCCGACACGGGACAGCCATTCCAGACTGGGCAGTTCGACGCGCAGCGGGCCGGTGGCGGCGCCGCCGGTGTTGGTGACCTCGAACGACACCAGGGACTGCTCGCCGCGCAGCATGCCGGAGCGCAGATAGCCGGGATTGGCGACCAGGTTGGCGGTGAGCGGCGTGACGGAAACTGACAGCGGCACGTTGGCGCTGACGCCCTGGGCGCTGGTGATCTGCACCTGGACACTGCCGTTGAGGGCGCCCATGGCGGCATCGGCGGTCAGCGTCCAGTTCAGGGTCACGACGTCGGAACCGGCCAGGGTGCTGGACGACAGCGTGGTGGTGAGGGTCAGGCCCGGCGGCAGGCTGGGCGCGACCACGGCCAGGCTGGTGAGGTCGACCGGGCTCTTGTTGCTGAGGGTGACCGAACCACTGGCAGTGGCGCCAGGCAGCAGGCTGGCCTGGATGGAACCGGTGGCGGCCATGCCGAGGATGTCGAAGGCATCCTGTTCGGCGCGCGCGAACACGTTGGGATGGCCGGCATTGATGACGTAATGGCCGGCCTCGCCGGGCAGCGGCACGAAGTTGGCGGTGAAATTGCCCTGGCTGTTGGAAATGGTGGTGATGGTGCGCGTGGTGTTGCCGGTGATGACCTGGATGGAGACCGGCGCGAACGCCTTGCCGGCGTAGGTGTTGGCGGTCAGGTCCTGGACGAAGCCGGACATGAGGATGCTGCCCGGATTCGGGCCGACCTCGAAGTCGGTGGAGACGGTGGCGATGTAGGAGGCACCCACATGCACCGGCGTGCTGCTGCCCTTGAAGTTGTCGCCTTCGACCAGTTCCGGCACGGCGCCGCCGCCATCGGTGACCAGGAAGGCCCAGAGCGGACCGACCCGGTCACCCAGGTTGACCAGCACGGAATTGGTATAGGACTCGCCGATGCCGAGCGCGCGGACATTGGCGAAGGAACCGATCTGGGTATCGTCGGCGGACAGCACGTTGTCGGTCGAGATGAACACGGTATCGGTCCAGGTACCGCTGGCGATCCCCTGCCCGGTGTTGGCGACCGTCCAGTCGACGCTGATCTGCCCACGGGTGTAGGCGGATTCCGGCACGGTGACGCTGCGCACCACCAGGTTGGCCAGCTCGCGGTCGGTGACCTGAACGGTGACGCTGCCATTGTTGAAGCCGGCCGCGGCGGCCACCACGGTGGCGTTCTGGGTGCCGTCCTGGATGCCGTCGCTCACCGCGCTGATGGTGAAGGTCGCGGAGGTCTGGCCATTGGGGATGATCACCGTGGCGGGCACGGTGGCTTCAGTGGTGTCGCTGGAACTCAGCGTCACCACCAGATCGCCGCTGCTGCCGGTATTGCGGGTGACGGTGGCGGTGGCGCTGCCGCCGGCCTCCGGCAGGATGCTGTTGTCGACCGTGATGCTCAGGGTCGGACCATCGTTGTCGGTCACCAGCAGGCTGCGCGTGACGCGGGTATCCGGCAGCGAGACGAAGGTGAACATGTCCGCCACCTCGGCCACGATATCGACCGTATGGTCGCCATCGGCCAGGGCATTGTCGACGGCGGCGATGGCGAAGGACATCGAGGCCTCGCCGGCACCGATGGTGACGTAGGTGGGCACGCGGGCGCGGTTGATGTCGCCGCGCAAGGCGATGATCACCGGGCTGTCGGTGACGTCGGAACGGGTCACCGTGCCCCAGGTGGCGGTGGAGCCGCCGCCCTCGGAGATGATCTGGCTGGCCAGCGTAAGGGTGATGGTCGGAATGTCGTCGTCGATCACCAGGTATTGCGTGCTGGCGCTGTTGAGACCGGCCGCGGCGGCGGACACGCGGACGTAGCGGTTGCCTTCCGCCGCGGTGTTGTTGATCGGCGAAATCTGGAAGGTGGCGGAGGCCTGGCCGGCGGCGATGGTGACGCTGGCCGGCACCGTCATGCGGGCGGGATCGTCATTGGTCAACGCCACCGTCAACGGGTTGGTCGTATCCGTGTTGCGGGTGATGGTGACCAGCATCGGACCGTGGTTTTCCTCCAGGGCGATCAGCGGCGAGGTCATGCTCAGGGCCGGCAGATCGTCGTCGATCACGGTGATGCCACGGCTGCCTTCGGCGAAGCCGGCTGCGGTGGCGGTGATGGTGATGAGGCGGTCGCCGTCGTCGAGCGTGTTGTTCACCGCCGTCAGGGTGAAATTGGCCGAGGTCTGGCCGGCGGCAATGGTCACCGTGGCGGGCACGCTGAGGCCGGCGATGTCGCTGGACAGGTTCACGGTCAGGGCGGCGGCGGTGCTGCCGGCACGGGTGATGGTGCCGGTGGCGCTGCCGCCCGCCTCGCCGATGCGGGTGGGGGTGATGGCCAGGTTGAGCGCGGCGCCGACGTTCATGGCCTCGGCGTCGATGGCGATGTTGTCGTTTTCGTTCAGTTCGAACACCGCGTTGCTGACGTCGGTACGCACCACGAAACGGTTGTCGCCGGAGAGGGTCGCCGGCAGCGTGAGGGTTTCCGTGCGGGTGACGGATTGCCCCGGAGCCAGGCTGTTGCCCGCGTAGTAGAAGCTGGCCAGGTAGGTATCGCCGCCCACCACCGCATCGCTGGAAATATAGATGTGGTCATACCACGCCCCGGTCACGGCGCCGTCGCCGGTGTTGGTGACGGTCCAGGACAGTTGCACGGTGCGCCCGGCCAGGCCGCTGGCCGGCGCGACGATGTCGCTCAGGGTGAGGTTGGGATAGGGTGCCAGGCCTGAAACGGCCGCCAGGCTGGTGCTGTTGTTGCTCTCGCCGGTGCCGCCGGCGTTGTACTCATAGAGCGCGTTGCCGATGTCGCTGGTCACCGTGATCAGCAGGTTGCCGGCGCCGTTGAGACCCTGCGGCAGGCTGAAGGTGTGCGAACGGGCGCGGGCTTCCCCGGCGCCGATGGCGCCATCGACCGCCTGGTTGTATTGCACCCAGGTATTGACCAGGGTGGCGCCGGTGTCCTGGTTCACGATCAGCACACGGTCGTGGAAGTTGCCCGAGGTGGCGGCATTGCCATTGTTCGCCACTTCCCAGTTGAGGGTGACGCTGTCGCCGGACTGGAAGCTGCCGTGCGTGAGGCCGAGGTTCCTCGCCACCAGGTCGGGATAGCCGGCCAGGCTGGCGGTCATCGTGGTGGCGAGGCTGTTGTTGCTCTCGCCGGTGCCGCCGCCGTTGTATTCATATTGCTGGTTGTACCAGTCGGTGGCGACGGTAATGGTGAATTCACCGGCGCCGGCATCGCCGTTGGGTAGCGTGAAGCTGACCGATCGATCGAGGAAACCACCGGCGGCGATGCCGCCTTCGACGCCGACGTTGTGGAACGGCGTCGACGAATACACCAGGGTGGCCCCCTTGTAGACGCGCACGTAGTCGTAGAAGGAACTGCCGGCGGCGGCGGTGCCGGTGTTGGCGTCCCGCCAGGTGAGGGTCACCAGGCCGCCGGATTGCGGGTTGGCGCTGACCGTCAGGTTCTGTACCTGCAGTTCGGCGTAGGGCGACAGGGTGGCGGTGGCGGTGGCGCTGACGGCGCTGTTGTTGCTCTCGCCGGTGCCGCCGGCGTTGTATTCGTATTGTTGGGTGTAGATGTCGGTGGTGACCGTGGCCACGTAGGCACCGACGCCGGCATCACCATTGGGCAGGGTGTAGTTGTAGGAACGTGCGAGGCTGCCGCCGGCCGCCACCGCGCCTTCCGTGGCGGCGTTGTGGTAGCGGGTGGTGGTGTGCACCACGACGCCGTCGCGGCTGATGGAGATGTGGTCGTACCAGTTCGCGGTCGCCGCCAGGTTGCCGGTGTTGGTGTCGTCCCAGGTCAAGGTCAGGGTCTGGCCGGTGAGCAGGCTGGTTGGCGAAAGAACCAGGTTCCGCACCTGCAGGTCGGCGTAGGGCGCGATCGTGGACGTGACCGTGGCGCTGGCGCCGTTGTTGCTCTCGGCGGTGCTCGCATCGATGCCGTTGCCGTTGTGCTCGTATTGCGCGTTGTAGCGATCGGTCGTGATGGTGACTTGCAATTCACCGACACCGGCATCGCCATTGGGCAGGGTGAAATCATAGGCACGGGCGAGGCTGCCGCCGGCGGCCACTGCACCTTCCGTGGCAGCGATGTGGTGAACGTTGGCATCCAGCAAGGTGGCCCCGGTCGTGGTGTTGACCACCACGACGCGGTCGTACCAGCTCTCGCTCGCGGCGGCATTGCCGCTGTTGATGTCGTTCCATTCGATATGGAGGACACCGCCGGACTGCAGCCCGCTGACCGGCGTCAGCGTCAGATCCGCGACCTGCAGGTCGGCGTAGGTGCCGATGCTGGCGCTCACCGTGGTGCTGGCGCTGTTGTTGCTGTTGCCGGTACCGGCCGCGTTGTATTCATATTGGCTGCCGTAGGTGTCGGCGCTGATGGTGACCTCGAGGTCGCCGACGCCGGCGCCGCCGTCGGGCAGGCGGAAGTCATAGCTGCGCGCCAGACTGGCGCCGGCCGCGACACCGCCTTCGCCGCCGACGTCGTGCGGCACGGTGGTGTTGAGCAGGGTGGCGCCGGTGCGGGTGTTGACCACCACGATGCGGTCGGACCAGGAGGCGGTGGCGTCGGCGTTGCCCTGGTTCAGGTCGTTCCAGGTGATGTGCATGACGCCACCGGAAGTCAGGCCGGCCAGCGGCGTGACCGCCAGGTCCTGCACCACCAGGTCGGGGTAGAGCGCGATGGTCGAGGTGGCAGTGGTGGTGGCGGTGTTGTTGGTCTCGCCGGTCCCGGCGGCGTTGTACTCGTAGACCACGGAGTAGTAGTCGTTGCGGATGCTGATGGTCAGGTCGCCGACACCGGCATTGCCGTCCGGCAGGGTGAAGCTGAAGCTGCGCGCGGCGCTGCCACCGGCAGCGACCCCGGCCACCGCGACCGCCTGGGAGACATGGTAGGTGCCGGTCGTGTTGTTGTAGACCTGGATCAGGTTGCTGTAGCCGACGCTGGCCAGGTTGCCGCTGTTGACGTCATCCCAGGTGAGGGTGACCTGCTCGCCGGAATGCGGGCTGGCCGGGCTGATCGCCAGGTTCTGCACCTGGAGGTCGGGGTACATCGCCAGGGTGGAGGTCACCGAGGTGCTGGCCTCGTTGTTGGCCTCTGCGGACACGCCGACCAGGTACTCGTAGACGTTGTCGCCGACATCGCTATAGATGCTGACCTGCAGCACGCCGACGCCGCCGGGACCATCGGGAACGCGGAAGTCGTAGCCACGGTCGATGCTGCCGCCCGCCGCGATGGCGGTGCCGCTGTAGTGCACCCACTGATCCAGCAGGGTGGTGCCGGTCGTGCTGTTCACCACCCGCACGCGGTCATAGAAATTGGCTTCGGTGGCGTTGGTGCCGTGGTTGGCGTCGGTCCAGACGATATGCAGGGTGGAGCCGGTTTCCGGGTTGCTCGGCGTCGCGCTGAGGTTTTCCACGCGCAGGTCGGCGTAGGAGGCCAGTGTGGCGGTATGGGTGACACTGCTGGCGTTGTTGTTCTCGCCGTTCGTGCCGGCGACGGTACGCTCGAACACGTAGTTGTGAATGTCGCTGGTGACGGTGAAGCGCAGTTCACCGACGGCGCTGGGACCGTCCGGCAGGGTGAGGGTATGGCTGCGGGCGATGGCGGCGCCGGCGGCGATGTTGCTGGCCTCGTTGCGGCCGTCGTACCAGATGTCCCAGTTGCCCAGGCTGGTGCTGGTGGTGACGTTGTAGACGTTGACCCGGTCATAGAAATAGCCGTCCATCACGCCGTTGCCGGCGTTCGCGGTATTCCAGGTCAGGGTGACGCTGGCGCCCGACTCCATCTGTGGCGTGGCGACCACTTCGAGGTCGGTGACGATCAGGTCGGGGCGGGTGCCATAGGTCAGGTTGATCGGTGTGGCAATGCTGACGTTGTTGCCGTTGTTCGCCTCGGCCTGGGCGTTGCCGTAATCGGAAATCACGAACAGGTACCAGGTGCCCTCGGTCAGGGTCTGGGTCAGCGGCAGGTTGAAGCTGACGCTGGCGTTGTAGTCGCTGTGTCCGGCCAGGGGCTGCACGCCCGGGTAGCGGTAGGCGATGTAATTGTCGGTCCCGCTGCCATCCAGCACATTGTCGGCGGAGAGGACGACATAGTCGTACCAGTTCGCGGTGGCCGGCGCCGAGAGATCGTTGCGGCCGACCCAGCTGACGGTGATGTTCTGGCCGAAGACCGCGCTGGCGGGCGCGGTGACCACCGGCGCGATGAGATCGACGGAATTGACGTGGACTACGGCTGTGTAGCCGTCCTCGCCGGCTTCGCCGTTGATGGCATCGCCATCCTGGTTCATGGCGTTGCCGACGGCGTCGGTCAGGGTCGGGCTCAGCACCAGGGTGTAATCACCCTCGGCGTACTGGGCGGTGAAGGCGACGCGCAGGGTATTGCCGTTGACCACGGAAACACCGCTGATGGCGCCGAGCAGACTGGCGCCGCTCGGACCGGTGAAGCTGGCGATGTCGGCGACACTGACGGTGCCGGCATCGAGCGCTTCGTCGAAGGTCAGCTCGATAACGCTGAACGGCGCGTTGCCGTCCGCCGATTGCGACACCACCTGCGGGCCGCTGTGGTCGACCGTGAAGCTGCCGCTGTAGGCCACGTTGTCGCGGCCCTGCAGGTCGCTCACCGCGCCCGCGGCCAGGGTGTAGCTGAAGCTGCCTTCGACGTCGCCGAGGTTGAGGTGGAATGCGACGTGATGGCCATCGAGTATGGTGTAGTCGATGGCCGTGGCGCCGCCACCGAAGACCAGGTCGGCGCCGGAAAGGCTGGACGCCAGGATGGCTTCCGAGAAAGTCAGGACGATGCTGGCGGGCGGCGCCAGGAAATTGGCACCGTCGACCGGATTGCTGGCGACCACGAATGGCGCGGCGTTGGCCGCGACATCGCTGTTCGCGCCGGTAAGCTGGAGGATGTAATCCCCACTCGCTGCCGCCCCGATCCCACTGGCGAGCACGCGAACTTCGTACAGACCCGAGCTCGTGGGCGTGAAAGCGAGGCGGGCATTGCGGCCGTCGGCGGCGCTGTTGTCGTCGCTGGCAACCAGGGCGCCGGTCTCGTCATAGATCTCGATCCGGGCATCCAGCTGATTCACCGGCTCGCCGGCCCCATCACCGGGGGTGCGGGTGGCAAGCGTCACTTCCACACCTGCCGTGGTCTGGAATGTGTAGCGGTCGGAATGGTCGCCAGCGGCCCAGGCCACCGCCTGTTCCAGCAAGCGGTCGGCGCTGCCGCTCCCGAGCGAAGCGGGCGAGTCGTTATAGATCGGGCTGAGGTAGACACTACGCCCGCCCCCGACCTGACCCACCACCACGCTCGGCCGCCCATTGGCGACGGCAAGCACCGTACCCCAGGCATCCGCCGTCGCGGTGTCATTGCTATACGTGCCGGGACTGAAGTCCGTCACACCGACCGTCACCGGATGGGTGCTGTCCGTGATGTCGATCAACGGATTGCTCTGATAGGAGTAATAACTCGACGTATCGATCGGAATGATGGCATCAATGTCGGTCACGGGTGTGCCGGTGGCGGAACCGGCGGCATAAGTCAGCCAGCCGGTGCCCACCACGCCGCCCCCCGCCTCGACCCACTGGCGCAGGGCCGGGGCGATCGTCGCCAGGGCGCTGTGGGTGGCCTGGTCGCCGATCACGACGACATCGTAGTTGTTCAGTTCCGCGACCGTATCGAGACCTGCCGCCCCCACCAGGGAGGCATTGAAACTGAAGACACTGCTGTCATTGAGCCAGTCGTCCAGCGAGCCGTTGTAGGTCCCTTGCAGTACGGCAACGCGGATCAGACCATTGCCGCCGTAGCTGTTACCCAAGGCGCCCAGCACCTGGCCGGTGACGGAGATATCCCTCGGGGCGGCGGATTCCAGGCCGAACTCGGCGGAGCGGGTGACCACCAGGCTGTAGGGCATGGCGGTCGTGGTGGTGGAAATCCGGGCGTAATACGTCCCCGCTGCCGGCGCGATGTAGTTGGCGATGTTCTGGTCGACGTTATAGGCGTCGATGGCGCCCTGGGCCTGTTTGACGGCGGCGGCATTGTAAAGGCGCAGGGTCAGGTCGCCACCATGACCGCCATCGGTGCGGGTGGCGGCCAGGCTGACCGACTGGCCGGCGGCCAGGGTGAAGGCGTACCAGTCATTGCCGCCCGCGGAGACGCTGCCCAGCACGGCGAGCCGGTCGGCGCCGGCGGCCAGGGCGACGCTGGAGCCATCCAGATTTTCGGCATTGGCCACACTGCTGTTGTCGCTGGCACTCCAGGATTCGTTTTCCAGTTGGGCGTTGAGCACCACTTGCGTCGTATACCCGCCGGAGCCGGACAGGCTGCTGACCCGCACGATGTACTGGCCGGTACTGGCGATGGCCACGTTCTGCAGCAGCACGGTCTCGCCGGCGGCGGCGCTAGCGGTACCCAGCACGGTGACGCCATCCGTATCGATCAGTTCGACCTGGGCTTGCAGGCCGGCCACGGGTGTGACGCGCACGCTGGCCTTCTGGCCGGCGTCGAGGCTGATGGTGTAGTCGTCGCTGTCGGCGACGCCGAACAGGTGGCCGCCGACCTGCGGATCGAAGATCAGGGAACCGGCCGGGTTGATGGCCTGCACCGCGGGCAGCGCCGTGGCGCCTTCCGTATCGACGCGGAATTCGATGACAAAGTCGTCCCCCCCGTAACCGTCGCCATTGCCGTCCAGCCGGTTGCCCTGGGTGTCGCGGAAGCCGTCGGCGTCGGCGACCAGGGTCAGGCGGTAGTTGCCCTCGCCCAGGCCATGGTAGTTAAGCGTCAGCGTGCTGCTGACAGGGTCGTAGGCGAACAGGCTGAGATCGCTGCCGTACTGGTTGTACAGCACGTTTTGCGGGATCAGTGACTTGACGCCGCCGGGCGGGGTCCAGGAGGCGCCGATGTAGGCGCCGCCACCGTTCTCGAAGAACTCGATGCGGATGTCGTGGTAGCCGGCGGCGAGCGTGATGACGCCGGAACGCTCGGTATTGCCTTGCAGATAGTTGTTTTCCACCACCAGGGTGCCGTCGATGTAGAGACGGCTGCCGTCGTCGCTGCTGGTGTAGAAGGTGTAGTCACCGGCAGTGTCGATGCGGATGGCACCGGTCCAGCGCGCCGCAAAGTAGTCGGTGAGGCCGAGGCCCCCCATGCCATCGCCGTCGCCAAAATCAACCTGGTCATCGGTCCGGGTATAGGTGGGGGCGCTGTTGAAATCGACGTCGGTGAGACTGTCCAGGGAATAGCCCAGATTCCAGTACTCGCCCTTGAGGCCGGGCATGGCCAGCGTGATGTCTTCACCGGTATCGGTGTTGGTCAGCCGGACATCGGCGAAGCCCAGCCCCTGGGTGGCAAGTTCCTCGCTGAATGTGGCGGTATAGGTCAGGTCACCGGGCGGGACGACATCGCCATCGGCAATGCTGGTGCTGACCACCACGGGCGGGGTGTGGTCCAGATTCGCCGTGCTGCCGGAAACCTTCAGGACGTAGGCGCCGTAGGTATTGTTCTCGGCAAACACGTCGACGCGATAGAAACCGCCCATGGCGGCGGTGTATTCGATGTGGACGTTACGGCCATCGGGCGAGTCGTTGACGGTGTAATCGCCTTCGGGTACGAGGTCGCCGTTCGGATCGTAGAGCGCGACCGCCACATCGAGGCTGTTGTCGGGCTGACCGGCGGCGTCGCCCGGCGTACGTGTTTCGATCACCAGCGCGTCGTTGATGTTGGCGACGAAGGTATAGCGATCGCGGTCGGTCGCAGCCCAGGCGACGGCCTGTTCCAGCATGCGGTCGGCCGCGCCGGTCCGCAGGGTGGTGGTATTCCAGCCGCTGTAGTAGCCGGCATAGATCGGTCCCAGGAAGACGCTGCGGCCACTGCCGACCTCGGCCGCCGCGCCCGCCGCCTGACCGTAGACGGTGCCAAGCAAGGTGGCGCCGGAGTCCAGGGCGGGATTGGCGGGAATGACCTGGGAGTAGGTGTTGGCCAGGGAGAAATCAGTGATGCCGTCGAGAATCGGGTGCGCCCCGCTGATGACGAAGGTGCCGCCGGAGTCGTAGCTGTCGTAGCTCGCGCCGAGGTTGACCGGCACCACCGTGTCGAGCATGGCCCGATCCGTGCTGTTCATGCCGTAGAACACGTCGTACAGCCAGCCGGTGGTGACCAGACCGCCGCCCTGTTGCACATAAGGCACCAGGGCCGGGAGGATGAGGCTTTTCTCGGTGGATTCGCCGCTGGTATAACGCGCGCCGCCGATCACCACGACGTCATAGGCGGAAATTTCCTGCAATGTGTCGATGGCCGAGGCGGCCACCAGGGTCGCACTGAAGTGATAGGCGCTGCTGTCATTGAGCTGCGCAACGATGGCCTGCAGGCCCTGGTCGGCCTCACTGCCATAGCCGCTGTCAAGCACGGCGATCCTGATCAACCCGCCCATGCTGCCATTGACCTCGCCCAGGCCGCCCAGCACCATGCCGGTCAGGGAGATATCCTGATCCTGAGTGCTCACGTTCAGTTCGAAAGCGCTGTTGCGGGTGGTGATGACGCTATAGCCGCCCGCCTCACCCGCGACACGCAGGAAGTAGGTGCCGCCCGCCAGCGAGGTGAAGTCCTGGATGTAGGCATCCAGACTGGCGGAGTCCGCCACGCCGGTAGCCACCAGGGTGAAGCTGCTGTCGTACAACTCCATCGTCACATTGCCGGTGGCATTGTGGTCATCGCGTGACAAGGCCATCGTCGAGACATCACCGGCATCCAGGGTGAAGCTGTACCAGTCGGAGTCCTGAACCTGGCTGTCATTGAGCCGCGCCTGGACCTGGAGCGCGCCGTAGTTGTCCCAGTAAAGACCGGCCGCGCTGCTGGGGTAGCCGAACTGGAGCGCGTCGGCGAAGCCGAGGAACAGGCGGGTAGCACCTTCCGGTGCGACGAACTGTTGCAGGGTGGACCCGTCCAGCCTGCGGCCGTCGCCGATGAAGAAGGTCTGGCCGAGCTCCGGGCTCAAGCTGGCAAAGTCGGTGCCCATGCCGCCATCGCCATCGGTGAAGTCAAGGCGGGCCGGGGTGCTGGCGGGCAGGTCATCGGCCAGGAAGACACCAACCAGGAACATGGTCTTGCCGGGGACATAGCCGAGTCCGGGCCAGGTGTCGGTATCCGGAAAATCGGGATCGCCATGTCCGTAGACGATGCCGGAAATACCGGGGTAGAGCGATGCGGAATCGAGGATGTCGGTGGTGCCGCTGCCGGCGTCGCTGCCATCCGGGGAAACGGACAGCGGCAGGCCACCGAAAGACACCTGGCCGGAAATGTTCGGGAAAGTGAAGACATTGCCGGCGCCCGCCGTGAATCCCAGCTCGACCGGAGACATTCCATCGAAGGAAGAGCCGCTGCCGGCACTGAAGATGTTGGCCTGGCCGTCCACCGCGATGCTGAAGTTGCCGATCCCGCCCAGTTCACCGCGCACCGCGCCGCGACTGGCGCCATCGCCGAGATCGATGAAGCTGGCGTCGATGTTCTGGACATACTCGCCCCAGCCCCCCTGCCCCAACCCTTCCACTTCCTGCGCGGCGTTGACCAGCGCCCGCAGTTGATAGTGGCCGGCGCCATGATAGGCGTAGGCGCGCAGCACATAGGTGCCGGCGGTGTCGATATGGACAGTTTGCAACACGGCATCCCTGCCGTGGCCCGGTGCCCAGGCTTCGTCATAGAAGACGAGGCCGCCGGCACCATCGTCGCGCAACAGCCTGACATTGCCCTGGACGCTGGCATCGGTGGACAGGATCAGGGTCAGTACCTGCCCGGCTTCCAGTTCCAGGGTGTAGTCATCTTCGTCGCCTTCGCCATGGAACAGGCCGGTTGGCGCCGGATCGTAGATCAGGGAGCCGTCAGGCTGGATGGCAGCCAGCGGCACCGGGTAGGCCTGGGTGTCGGCATCCATGTCGATAATGGCGCTGAACCCGGCGAACGGTTGCCCGGAGACGCTGGTCAGGGCGCCGGCGGCGATATCGATGACATACTCGGCCGAGAAGGAGAAACCATTGGTGATACCGAATTCCAGGGTGCGGCCATCGATGACCCGCACGCTTTCAGCGGGGAGGCCATCGATGGTGAGGTCGTCGGCGCTGAGGCTGCTCAGCAGGACCGACTCGGAAAAGGTGACACGGTAGGTGTCGGGATAGTCCAGGAGAAGGGTGTTGTCCGCCGGATCGCTGGCGATCACCGTGAAGGCCGGCGGCGTCGCCGCGCCACCCGCGTGGTCGTTGTCGACCCGCAGCTGGTAGGCGCCCTGGCCGGACTGTGCGGCCACCTCGATCATATAGACGCCATCCTGGGCGATGCTGAAGGACAGCCAGGCATTGCGGCCATCGGCGCTGTCCGCATCGCTCTGCAGCAGCGTGCCGTCGGCGGCGTAGAGCGCGAGGGCCGGATCGAGTGTATTGGCCGGCTCGCCGGCGCCATCGCCGGGCGTGCTGGTGTAGATCGTGACGGTATCGCCCGCCCGCGCCTGGAATGCATAGCGGTCCAGCATCGACCCGGCGGCCCAGGCCACGGCCTGTTCGACCAGACGATCGGCATCCGGCTCGATCAGTTCCCAGCTGGAATTGGTGTAATAAGGCGCCAGGAAAACGCTGCGGCCCTGGCCGGGCTGTCCCACCACCACGGCGGCATGGCCGTCGTAGGTGGCCAGCGTGGTCGCTCCTGCATCCGGCACCATGACTTCAATGCCGTTGACGTAGAAATTGCTCACGCCCTGCGTGACGGGATGGCTGCCATCCGTGATTTCCAGATTCACACCGGGGTAGATGCTGTTGTACCCGGGTGTGGTATCCACCGGCACGATGGCGTCGATGTCATGGAGCGGGGTGCCGTAGTTCTGACCGGCCATCTCCAGGATGGGCGCCGAAGCGACCAGACCGCCGCCAGCTTCCACCCACTGGCGCAGGGTCGGCGCCAGTGCCGCCAGATCGTAATGCGTGTCGTAGCTGCCGATGAACACCACGTCGAACTGGTTCAGTTCGGCCAGGGTGTCGATCTGGTCGACGGTGACCTGCCGGGCATGGATGGTGAACGCCGTCGAATCGTTGAGCTGTTCCACCAACTGCCAGGCGTTGCCATAGCTGCCCGCGCTGATGGAAAAGCCAGAGGTGCCGCCATAGTTCGGAACATCGAGGATGGCGACATCGATGACACCGTCCTGGTGACCGAGTACGGAACCGCTCAGGGTGATGTCCTGCGGATTGAGCTCGTTTTCTTCGCGTTCGAAGGCCGCATCGCGGGTAATGACCAGGTTGTAGTCGCCCGCCCCGGCGCCACCGACCCGGAGGTAATAGGTGCCCGCCGCCATCGCGCGGAAATCACGTATCGCCTGGTCGCTATTGAGCGCATCGGCCACGCCTGAAGCCAGATGGACACCATTCTCATCGAACAGGTCGATCTCGATCTGGCCACTGACGCTTCCCCCGAGCACCATGCTGGCCAGCATGTCGGTGTCCAGGCTGAAGCTGTACCAGTCCTCGGCGGCGACGATCTCCCCGGTGCCCGGGGTGAAAGTCAGGGTATGCAGCTGCTCGCCGGTTTCGTAAGTGCCGAGCACGACCCGGTTGGCGACATCGATGACCACCAGGGGGGTGACGGAATTGGTGTTGCCGACACCGAAGAAATAGCCTGTGAGCGGATCAAAGTCGCCATGGTGGGCGGTCTGACCAAGGCTGAATTGATAACTGGTGGCGCCGGTAGCGGGGTTGACCAGGTAGAAGCTGCCATCGTCATTGACGAAATAGAGACGGTCAGCGGCATCGAAGGCGAGGCCGTGCGTGGCCGTGCTGAGCCCCGCTTCGCCGACGACGGTGCCAAGGCCGGTCACGGGATCGATCGAGACCAGATCGTCCGTACGCTCGGTCCAGGCATACAGGTGGCCCATGGAATCACTGGTGAGGTTGACCAGGGTGCCGACACCGGCGCCCGTACCGATCGGCGTGCCGGCGCCGGTGCTCAGGTCGATCTGGATCAGGTGACTCGGCGCCACCGGGTCATTCTGCGATACCGTGCCGTAAAGCATCCCGCTGTACGCGTCATATTCGAAACCATTGATGGAGTAGCCCACCGACCCGATGACCCGGATCACTCCCCCGGTATTGGGGTCGAGTTCCACCAGCGTACTGGGGTTGCCACCGCGCCCCAATGTCCCCAGCAGCATCGGCTGATCGCCGCTGAAATGCGGTGCCTCCAGCCTGCCGCTGACAGCAATGCGGTCGGCGCCATCCAGGTGGATGACCGAGGCGTCGATGTTCTGTGCATCGGCCATCTGGTCGTTGTTCGCGCCGCCGATGCTTTCCTCCTCGGCGGCGGCGTTGAGGAGCAGCCGCAACTCGTAGCCGCCGGCACCCTCCAGGCTGCTGACGCGGATCAGATAGGTGCCGGCATCGGACACCTGCAGGGTGTTCAGGGCCGCTGGTTCGCCAAAGCCGCCGGCCTCGAAATAGCCGAGCGAGCCGCCCAGGGTATCGAACACCTCGATGCCGCCGCGCGCGGTGGCCGCCATCGGGAACAACCCGACGCTGAGGATCTGGCCGGCATCCAGTTCGAGCGAGAAATCGTCCACATCGCCGTCGCCATTGAAGGCGCCGGTGACACTCCCGTCATGAACCAGGGAACCGACCGGCGCCAGCGGGTTCAACGGTGTCGGGAAGGCACGCCCCGCGGTGTTGTCGATGCTCAGACCGCCATAGTAGTCGCCCCCGATCAGGCCGTTGCCCAGCGGGTCACGGATGTAATAGGAATACAGTTGAAGTTCGTATTCCCCTTCCGGTACCGCCAGAAAATCGAAACTGAGGGTGTGACTGGCATCGTCGTAGAAATAATCGACCGCACTGTAGCCGCCATCGGTATTCGGGTCGTAGATGTAGGCGGCATAGGTTGCGAGCGCGCCCTCGTCCAGACCCTGGTCGAACGTGAAGATCACCGTCACATCGCCCGGCTCGGCCGCGGTCGTGACATCGACGATGGACGGACCGGTGGTGTCGAGGGTGAACATCTGCGCATGCGGGGTCATGGTCGCGCCGGCCAGATCGCGGATGCCGGTAAGGCTGACCAGGTATGGCCCATCCTGGCCGACCAGGCCGCTGATGTCGAAACTCAGGGTATTCGCGTCCACCACCAGGACGCTGTGGGGTGTGATCGGCGTGAAGGCGGGGTCGAGCAGGACCAGGTCGTTCAGGTCGACGCTGGAGAGATCGATGGCTTCGGAGAAGTCGAACTGGAGCACGCTCGGCGGCGTGGTCAGCATGGCGTCGTCGGCAAGGCTGCTGGTCACCACCTCGGGCGCGGCGTTACTGGCGCCAGTCGCGCCGGTGACATTCAGGACATAGTCGCCAAGACCGGCAAAGGGCGTGATCCGCACCAGGAACTGGCCGGCTTCACCGGCCTGCACCGTATAGTTGAATGCGGCATTGCGCCCGCCGACGCCGTCTTCGTTGCTGGCCGCCAGGGTGCCGTCGGGGCGGAACAATTCGACCAGCGGGTCCAGGGTGTTGTCCGGCTCATTGCTGCCACTACCGGGCAGGGTGACGGTGAGGGACAAGGTATCGCTTTCGTTGGCAGCAACCTTGTAATGATCGGCCAGATCCCGGTTACCGAACGCCGCCCAGTTCACCGCCTGTTCCAGCAGCCGGTCAGCCTGGCCGCTGCGCAAGACCGCGGTATTCCACCCGGAGGAATACCCCGCGTAGATCGGCCCGAGATAGACGGAGCGACCGCCACCAATCTCGGCGGCGGCAGCAGCGACTTCGGACCCCACATTCGCGAGCAATGTGGCGCCGACATCGAGTTTGGGGGTGCCGGTGGGGTATTGGGTGTAGGTCCCCGTATAGAAACTGGTCACACCATCGAGGATCGGATGGCTGCCGGAGGGCACGAACAAGGTGTTGTATTGATAGGAATCGCTGGAACCGTTGACATAGATCGGCACCACGGCATCGAAATCGGTGCGCGCCTGGCCGGTGAGGCCCTGGGCGGAAAAGGTCGCCCAGCCCGTTGTCACCAGCCCCCCCCCGGCCTGCACATAGGCCAGCAGCGCGGAGGCATACTGCGCAAACTCGGTCGTACTGTAGCGCGCACCACCGACGACGACCGCGTCGTATTGCTGCAGTTCCTGCAGCGTGTCCGCCTGCGCGGGCGTGATCAGCGTGGCGGTGAAATCGAACCAGGTGTCGTCATTGAGCTGGTTGACGATGGCCTGCAGGCCGGCATCGTAACCCCCGCCAGCGGGGGTGGAGACCACCGCCACCCGGATCGCCCCGTTTCCTGACGTGCTCCCGATATTGCCCAGGACCTCGGTCATGTCGCCGAGAGCCCGAGCCTGTTGCGACCTGCCGTTGGGCTCGGCTTCCAGTTGAGCGTTCTTCAAGGCGGTCAGGCTATAGTCCTCGCCACCGTTGCCGCTGACCTTGAGCAGATAAGCGCCTGCGGCGGGTGCCTTGAAACCGGTGATGAAGTGATCGAAATTGGACAGCGGGCCTTCAGCCAGCGCGATCCGTGTGCCGCCGTCATCCAGCAATTCCAGACGCAGGCCGCCCCCCGAACCCGGCAGCATCGCCGCCAGGCCGACATTCAGCGTCTCGTCCTGAGCCAGATCGATGCTGAAGAAGTCATCCTCGCCCGCCTGGGTGCTTCCCACCGCCGCATAGCGCAGACCGCCACCGGGCAGCGTAATTTCCGAAGGTGCGAGATCCTGCGCGCTGGCGATGTCGTTGTTGCTGGCGCCGCCGGCCTGCTCCAGTTCCACCGTGGCATTCAGGAACATCTCCAGGTTGAAGGCGCCATCCCCGGCCAGGTTGCGTACATCGAGACGGAAATCTCCCGCGGCCGCCAGTAACTCCGAGTCCAGCAGGGCCATCGCGCCCGGACTGGCCGCCGAGGCCGAGGCCAGCAGGGTCTCGCCGCCGCCCGTGACGTCATACAACTCCAGCGTGCCTTGCAGGTCCGCGTCCTCGGTGCCGAATACCACGGAAATCTTCTGTCCGGCATCCAGCGAGAAGGTATAGGGCGCCACGGCACCGGCCGTCGCCAGGTTGCCGCTCTCGCCGGCATGATGAATCAGGGTGCCCATGGGCGACACCGGCATGAAGTCGGCGGACATCAGCACCCTGGGTTCCAGGCTCTCGAACAGGATCTTGCGCCGTTGCGGTGGCAGTTCCGCCGGCCGGACGGGAGAAGCCCGCCGGAAGAAGCGCGTGAGGGCCGCCCGGAAGACGTTGGGGTTGACCTTGTTACCGGCGAAGAGTTTGGGCAGGGCGATCATGGCAATAACCTCCTCGCGCGCACGCGCGAAGCAAGACTTTCGAAAGGAATGGGGAGAAGAACAGACGTATGACCCCGCAAGGCCCACAGGGGCACGGAACCACGACACCGAAGCAGCGTCGGCAAGGGAAAGGAACTAACGGCCATGGTGCATCTCAGCCATAACGACTCCATAAATTCGTCATGGCAACCCGGCTATCTCGCGCATGCGCTGAGACCCGCAGCTTTCCGTCCCCGCCTCGCGACGGGTATGGCCTGATCAAGCGACGACCCAGACGAAACAGGCACCCATGTGCCCATTCGTTCATCAGTTGTAGCGAATCACTTCAAACTGTAATGCACGACCGCCTGAAAACAAGGCGGCATCAACCTCTCGGGCGGAAACGTGGCCGCTTCCACCCGTCTTCAATTCAACCCCGATGCCTGCGGCGCATCCGCGCGCCGCCCAGGACACCAAGACCGCCCAACAACAGCCCCAGCACCCCGGGCTCCGGCACCCCGGACGGCGTGGGTGCCAGCACGTTGACCTGCATGCGACTCGCAGGCGTCGCGACATCGGTCACGTCGTCATAGAGAAACTCGTTGACCAGTGAGGCATCGGCCAGGGAGGACATCAGGGGTGCCGCGCCACTATCGTTGTCGAAGTCGATATAGGTGACGCCATAGGGCGCCGTACCCTTGATCGTGAATCCGGTAGTAAAGGTATAGCCCGCGCCGAGATCGAGCACGAAATAATCTAAATTGGGGCTATTCCAATCGATTGCCGCGGCAAAGCCGAGGTCGTAGGTGCCATTCGCCGCGTTGAGGCCGGCCACCGCCTCGATCGAGAGCGGATCGCCATCCAGGTTGTTGAGGTAGTCGACGAGGTCAGGCAGAGACAGATGCAGGCTGTTGAAATCCATGAAGGAACCGGCTTCCGAGAATGTCAACACCGCGGGATCCCAATTCAGGCGGAAATTCCAGGAAATGATGTTCGCCAGATCGACTTCGGGACCCGAGCCATCGTCGGACAGCGCCATCGAAGGAGACACCGGATCATTCCGCTGGCCACTGACGCTGGTGCCGGTCGGGCTGGTCACGATCAACGCAGCATCCGCGGCGGGAGCGGCAAGAACGGCAGCGAACAAGACGGCCGCGAAAAGAGGACGAATCTGGGAGCTCATGATTACTCCTTCGGTTATCAAGCAAGGCTCAGGCGCCATGACGCATTTTCTGTGCCATAAAATATTTCTTCATAAGAAACATCAGGCTACACACCGCAACAATAAACAAAACGCGGCCTTGTAAAGAAAATCGACACCCGCGACCCAAATCACCCGGGCAATCGTCATTCAATCGCCACCGATCCAGACGCCCCAAGCCCTCAAGATAGCGGCCTCATGCCCCCTGGACCATCCCCTGTTCGGGGGAGTCCGCATGGCATGTCAAACAATCCGACACCCCCTTGTCGTCATGATGTTCCCTACCCTGATCCATGGCGCGCGGTACCATCCATCGCCCACCGAGGGAAGACGAGGGACACTCCATGCCGCTCAGGCCAGCCCAGGCAACCTGGTTCGAGACTTACATCCCGCGCGACCAGACCGTGCGCGCGACCGCTGCGCTGGCCGATACCGGCGTGGTGCAACTGGAGCTGGCGCCGCACCTCGAGGAAATGCTGGACCGGGATCGCCTGCGCTTCTTCCTTGATCGCTTCGACGCGCTGGCGGCGGAACATGACGATGACCTGCCCGATGGGGTCGCCCACGCCACGGCGTTGGTCGGCGATTCCACCCATATTGCGAATCAGGCGCTCCATCGCTTGCGCAACTGGGCCGACCAGGTGGACTTCGTTCGCGAGCATCTGGCGCAGGCGCGCGCGGAACACGAGCAGTTATTGCTTCTGGCGGAATGTCTGACCGCGACACACCCGGCTGGGCTGGACCTGGAAGGAGTCTTCCGGGAAACCCGTTTTCTCTGCAAATGCCTGTTCGTCTGCCCGCACGGACAGACACTGGCACCGGACCTGCAAGGTGTGGTCCAGCGGCTGGCGCATGGGGCGCGACATGATTTTCTCTATTTCATCGGTGCGCCGGAGCAGCGTGACCGCATCGCCCGCCTGGTGTCGGAAGCCTCGTGTGAACAGGTGGGATTGCCGGACTGGCTGTTCGGCGACCCGGCGCAGCAGAAGTACCTGTTGCTGGCGCAGCTGGCCCTGAGAGCGCACCGGATCGCGGAATACGACGAGCAGTTGCGCGCCCTGCGCAAGGATGCCGGGCTGGCCGAGGCGGTCGCCAATGTGGAAACCCTGCGCTGGTACCTCGACCATGCCTCGCAAAAGCCGGGCGAACGCAAGCTCTGCCACGTCACCGGCTGGACCACCTGCGCCGACCCGAACCGCCTGCAACAGGTATTGCGCGAAGCGGGGATCACGGCGATGGTGCGCTTCCCGGAACCCCCTGCCGAGAGCACGGTGCCGGTGGCGCTGCTGGATGCCTGGTGGGCGCGCCCCTTCCACCCGCTGGTGGGCATGTGGGGCACGCCCGGCGGTAGCGAGGTGGACCCCAGCGGACTGCTGGCCGTGGTGGTACCGCTATTGTTCGGCTACATGTTCCCGGATATCGGCCATGGCCTGCTGCTCGCGGTGTTTGCCGCCGTCCTCTCCAGGCGCTGGCCAGCCATCCGCATTCTCGTCCCCTGTGGCGTTTCCGCGATGTTCTTCGGGCTGCTGTTCGGCGAGCTGTTCGGCTTCGACAACCTGATTCCGGCGCTCTGGCTGAAACCGCTCGATGCCCCGCTGGAGGTGATGGTCGTGCCCCTGATGTTTGGCGCCGGCCTGATGCTGATCGGCCTCATCTTCTCCGGGGTGGCCGCGAGCTGGCGTGGCGAACTGCGCGCCTGGCTCTGGCTGGAAGGTGCCGTGCTGCTGATGTATGCCGCCGCGCTGGCGAGCGTGTTCGTGCCCGACCTGCTCTGGCTTTGCGCGCTGGGGCTGGCCCAATACGTGATCGGCACCCTGGTGATCGCGCGCCGCCCGGGTGCCCTGCCCGCCGCACTGGGGCAATTGCTTCTTTCCCTGTTCGAGCTGGCCATGAACACGCTCTCGTTCGTGCGCGTCGGCGCCTTCGCCCTCGCTCACGCCGCCTTGTCGCTGGCCATCATGTCGCTGGCCGGGACAGTCGAGCACCCGGTTGCTGTGATTCTGGTGCTGCTTCTGGGGAACCTGCTCAGCATGATCCTGGAAACCTTGCTGGTCTACGTCCAGACCACGCGACTGGTGCTGTTCGAGTTCTTCACCCGTTTCCTGCGCGAGGAAGGGAAGCTGTTCCGGCCATTGCGGCCACCGGGACGTGCCAGGTAGGCCAGACCGGGCGAACGGCGGAAGTCTCGCCCAGCGTGATGCTGAGTTCCCGCCCTTGCAGTGGATCGCGGGCAGTCAACCCGGGGAACGGGTGGCTACAAATCCTGCTTCGGGTCGCGGGCCGCCGCCGCGCGGCGCTGGCGCACCCGCTCGGCGGCCTGGTCATCGCTGTAGCGGATGACCGATTTGTCCAGGCGGCCGGCATAGCGTTGCGCTTCGAGGCTGCCTTCCGGATATTTCCAGCGCCAGGTGCGGTTTTCATGTGCCTCGCCCTTGAGGTTCTTCACCCGCTCCGTGACCAGGCTACCGGCACCATATTTGGCGGCGAGGGCATCGACCACCCGCTGGAAATCCTTTTCCGCGATGGTGACCTGGATGCCACTCAGATGGCTGGCGTCATAGAAGTAGAACAGGGAGGCGACCGCCGCGCCGGCGATGGTTTCCACCTCGCCGCTGCGCAGGCTGCAAATCGTATCGCCGATCGGGGTATTGACCGCGCGACAGGCGTGGCGCGGATCACTGGCGATACGCGCGAGCGGCGAGCCGAGTTCGGCCCCCTTGAAACCGAGACCTTCCGCCTGGACCGCCAGGGGAAGCAGTAGCAGCGTGAGGATGGCCAGACAGGTTTTCAATCCATTTCCTCGATCCAGGCCATCTGGATGGCTTCGAGGATCTTCTCGCCGGAGCGGTTGGCATCATCGGAGAATTCCTCCAGCTCCATCACCCAGCGGTGCAGGTCGGTGAAGCGCACATAGCGCGGGTCCACATCAGGGTGGTGCTCCGCCAGGGCGATGGCGATGTCCAGGGTATCGGTCCACTTCATTTCAATGACCCTCCTTCACCATGTTGATCGTGTACTTCGGGATTTCCACCACCACGTCCTCCCGGCCCATCAGGGCCTGGCAGGACAGGCGCGAGGTGGGTTCCAGGCCCCAGGCCTTGTCGAGCAGGTCGTCCTCCAGTTCGGTGGCCTCGGACAGGCTATCGTAACCTTCACGCACGACAACGTGACAGGTGGTGCAGGCGCAGGATTTCTCGCAGGCGTGCTCGATGTCGATGTGATTTTCCAGGAGGAGGTCACAGATGGACACGCCTTTCTGGGCGTCGATGACGGCGCCGTCCGGACAGAGCTCGACGTGGGGAAGAACAATCAATTGCGGCATGGGACGATCTCTTGTTGGGAAGGCAGGGCGGCCATGACGCCATCCCAGAACATCATGCGCGCCTCCACGGCGCGGATGGCGGCGGCACGGGCTTCGGCGATCTTGACCGGGTCGCCAGCGCAGAGCCCGTCCAGCAGGCGCAGGGACAATGGCGCGTGGAAATCCTCGTCGAGATGGATGTGGCGATGCAGGTAGTAATGGAAGGTCGGGGCCTGCGACTCGCCCACCGCCATCCGCGCCAGCAGCGCCCGGAACATGGCCGGGATGATGTGCTCGCGCCCCAGGGCCAGGGCGGCGGCCACTGCGTGCGGCTGGCCACTGGCGATGAAATCGAAGGTGGTGCGGGTGAAGTCCAGTGCCGGCGGCGGTGGCGGCAGCGCCGCGAAAGCGGCCTCCATGCCTTCACGGCCAGCGATCTCGACGAAGCGGGCGGGCCGCTCGGCGTCAGCCCCGATCTCGCGCATGGCGCCCAGATACAACTGGAAATGACTGGCGAATTCACCGGGGTGACCGGGGCCAGCCTCGTCGGTTTCCTCCTCCAGCACCAGTTCGTTGATGAAACGCTGGATGGATGGATCGACCCCGGGCGTCCAGGGCCAGCGGGCGGGCGCTACGGCATGCTGCAGATATTTGATCAGGGACATGAAATCCCAGACCGAATGCACGTGGTGCGTCATGAATACGCGCAAGTCATCCAGCGTGCGCAGGGAGGCGTAGATCGGGTGGCCTTCCAGCCGCTCGCGCAGGCTGGCGATGAATTCGGGCTCGAATGTAGTCAACTGAGCGGTCATATCAGTTCCGCGCGGCCGTTCCAAAGAAACCGACCACCCCCTCGGGGGAAAACGAGCGCGGCGTGTATGGGGGCTGTTTCATGTCACAGTTCCAATGCATCCAGACGCTGCCCGGTCAGCGCTTTCTTCACACTCAAGTCCATGCGCCGGGCGGCAAATTCCACCGTGCCCTGGTTGAGCGCTTCGGTGGCGCGCTTGACGGCGGCGAGATCGTTGCCGTCAAGGGCAAGCTGGAGGCTGGCCAGCTGTTTTTCAACCTGGGCGCGTTCCTGATCGTCGAGCAAGGCGGCGCCGTTTTCCTTGAGGGCGGCCTCGGTCGCATCGAGCAGGCGGCGCCCGTCGACCTTGGCTTCAGCCAGATTGCGCGCGGTCATGTCGTCCTGGGCGTGGGCATAGGAATCCTGCAGCATGCGCGCGACCTCATCGTCGCCAAGGCCATAGGAAGGCTTCACGGCGATGTGCGATTCGATGCCGGTCCCCAGTTCGCGGGCGGTGACCGAGAGCAGGCCGTCGGCGTCGACCTGGAAGGTGACGCGGATGCGGGCGGCGCCGGCCACCATCGGCGGAATGCCGCGCAACTCGAAACGTGCCAGCGAGCGGCAGTCGCTGACCAGTTCCCGCTCGCCCTGCACCACCTGGATGCTCATCGCGGTCTGGCCATCCTTGTAGGTGGTGAACTCCTGGGCGCGGGCGGTGGGAATGGTGGCGTTGCGCGGGATGATTTTCTCGACCAGGCCGCCCATCGTCTCGATGCCGAGGGACAGCGGTACCACGTCGAGCAGCAGCCAGTCCTCGCCGCCCTTGTTGCCGGCCAGGATGTTGGCCTGGACCGAGGCGCCGAGGGCGACGACCTTGTCCGGATCGAGGTTGGTGAGCGGCGTCTGGCCGAAGAATTCGCCCACCGCCGCCTGGATGCGCGGAATCCGGGTGGAGCCGCCGACCATCACCACGCCCTTCACTTCGTCCACCGACAAGCCGGCATCGCGCAGGGCCTTGCGGCAGGGCAGCAGGGTCTTATTGACCAGGCTGGCGGTCATCTCGTTGAAGGCATCCTCGCTCAACTTGAGATCGACCACCTCGCCGGTGGAGAGAACCACGGTGATGCGCGCCGAGGTGTGCTCGGAAAGGGTTTCCTTGGCTTCCCGCGCGCGCGCCATCAGCAGCGTCTTGTCGCTGTCGTTGAGGGTGTGGACCTTGGCCTGCTCGAGGATCCAGCAATAGATGCGGCGGTCGAAATCGTCACCGCCGAGGGCGGAATCGCCATTGGTGGCGAGCACCTCGAAGACACCGCGGGTGAGTTTGAGAATGGAGATATCGAAGGTGCCGCCGCCCAGGTCGTACACCGCGTAAATGCCTTCGGCCGCGTTATCCAGACCGTAGGCGATGGCGGCGGCGGTGGGCTCGTTGAGCAGGCGCAGCACATTGAGGCCGGCCAGTCGGGCGGCATCCTTGGTGGCCTGGCGCTGGGCGTCATCGAAGTAGGCCGGGACGGTGATGACCGCGCCGACCAGTTCACCGCCGAGCGCCGCCTCGGCGCGCGCTTTCAGGGTTTTCAGGATCTCGGCGGAAATCTCGACCGGGCTCTTCACCCCGGCGACCGTCCTGAGCTGCACCATGCCGGGAGCATCGACGAACTTGTATGGCAGCGTGGACAGGTCGGGGATGTCCTTGATACCGCGCCCCATGAAGCGTTTGGCGGAGATGATGGTGTTGTGCGGGTCTTCCGCCGCCTGTGCCTGGGCGAGATGGCCAACGCTGGTGGTGCCGTCCTTCAAATAGCGGACCACCGAAGGCAGCAATCCGTGACCCTGGGCGTCGTTGAGCACGACCGAGACACCGTTGCGCACCGTGGCGACCAGGGAATTGGTGGTGCCCAGGTCGATGCCGACCGCCAGCCGGTGCTGGTGCGGCGCGGTGGACATGCCGGGTTCGGAGATTTGCAGTAGAGCCATAGTGTGATGCGTGAGGCGCGCGGCGTCCGGCGCGGCGTCGTTCGCCGGCGCCTTACACCCCGCGCCTCACCCCAGTTCCTCGTAAGCCATGCCGACTTCGGCCAGCAGTTTGTCGGTGAAGCGCAGTTTGCGCAGGGTTTCCCCGGCGACGGGATAATCGTGACGCTGGTCGATTTCTTCGCCCAGCCGCGCCTGGAGTTCCCGCGCCTCCTGGCGCAAGGTCTTTTCCAGACGGTCCAGCACGGCCACGTCCTGGGCGGCCCTGGCATCGGCCAGTTCCTCGCTCCATTCCATGTGTTGCATCAGGAAGTCCATCGGCATCGACGTATTGGTGGCCTCCATCGCATCCACCCCCTGCAAGCGCAGCAGGTAATGGGCCCGATCGAACGGCCGCCGCAGCGTCTGGTACGCCTCGTTCACCCGCGTCGTCCACTGCATGGACAGTCGCTGCTCGGCATCCCCGGCGTGCGCGAACTTGTCGGGGTGGATTTCCGACTGGATGTCGCGGTAAGCCTGATCCAGGCGCGCCGAATCCAGCGCGTAGGCCATCGGCAGGCCGAACAGTTCGAAGTGATTGCGGGAGAAGTCGAGCACGAAAATCAATGACCGAGGGCGATGGGGCGGGTGGCGTCGGCCACCCTCTGGTCGCCGCTCGCCGACCTCAAACGTTGAACGACTCGCCGCAACCGCATTGCGACTTGACGTTGGGATTGTTGAACTTGAAGCCTTCGTTCAGCCCCTCGCGGGCGTAATCCAGCTCGGTACCGTCCAGATAGGCCAGACTCTTTGGATCGATGTAGACGGTGACGCCGTGACACTCCAGCTTGGTGTCCTCCGGGTCTTCGACATCGACGAATTCCAGCTTGTAGGCCATGCCGGAACATCCGGAGGTACGCACACCGAGCTTTAGACCCAGGCCCGAACCCCTCTTGGCCAGGAAATTCTTGATGTGGGTGGCGGCGCGTTCGGACAGCGTGACAGCCATGACTGAGCCCTCTTAAGCAGCAATCGGCGGATTGCAGGCGGCATATTCGGTGCTGCCGGCCTTGTCGCCGTGCTTCTGTTTGTAATCGGCCACGGCCGCCTTGATGGCGTCCTCGGCCAGGATGGAACAGTGGATTTTCACCGGCGGCAGCGCCAGTTCCTCGGCGATCTGCGTGTTCTTGAGGTTCATCGCCTCATCCAGGGTCTTGCCCTTGACCCATTCGGTCACCAGGGAAGAGGAGGCGATGGCCGAGCCACAGCCGTAGGTCTTGAATTTGGCGTCTTCGATGATGCCCTGCTCATTCACCTTGATCTGCAGCTTCATCACATCGCCGCATGCCGGGGCGCCGACCATGCCGGTACCGACATCGACGGCATCCTTTTCAAAGGCGCCGACGTTGCGGGGATTTTCATAGTGGTCGAGGACCTGTTCGCTATATGCCATGTTGTTCTCCTAACCAGTTTCAGGGTGCGCGTCAGTGGGCAGCCCACTGCACCGTATCGAGGTCGATGCCATCCTTGTACATCTCCCACAGCGGCGACATTTCGCGCAGCTTGCCGATCTTCTCGTGCAGGAGCTTGATGGTGTAGTCGATCTCTTCTTCCGTCGTGAAGCGGCCGATGGTGAAACGGATGGAACTGTGCGCCAGCTCGTCGTTGCGACCCAGCGCCTTGAGCACATAGGACGGCTCCAGGCTGGCGGAGGTGCAGGCGGAACCGGACGACACCGCCAGTTCCTTGATCGCCATGATCAGGCTCTCACCCTCGACGAAGTTGAAGCTGACATTGAGGTTGCCAGCGATGCGGCGCTCCAGGTCACCGTTCAGATGCACTTCTTCCATGTCCTGGAAGCCTTGCCAGAGCTTGTCGCGCAGGGAACGGATCCGTTCGGTCTCGGCGCCCATCTCCAGCTTGGCGAGACGGAAGGCCTCGCCCATGCCGACGATCTGGTGGGTGGGCAGGGTACCGGAACGCATACCGCGCTCGTGGCCGCCACCGTGCATCTGCGCTTCCAGGCGCACCCGCGGTTTCCTGCGCACGTAGAGGGCGCCGATCCCCTTCGGGCCGTAGGTCTTGTGGGCAGAAAAGGACATCAGGTCGACCTTGAGCCGGCCCAGATCGATTTCCACCTTGCCCGCGGCCTGCGCCGCGTCGACATGGAACACGATGCCCTTCGAACGACACAGCTCGCCGATGGCCGGGATGTCCTGAATCACGCCGATCTCGTTGTTCACGAACATCACCGAGACCAGGATGGTGTCGGGACGGATGGCGGCTTTCAGCGCCTCTATGTCGATCAACCCGTCGGGCTTCACACCCAGATAGGTAACTTCATAGCCTTCCCGCTCCAGTTCGCGACAGGTATCCAGCACCGCCTTGTGCTCGGTCTTCACCGTGATCAGATGCTTGCCCTTGCCGTGATAGAAATGCGCCGCGCCCTTGATGGCGAGGTTGTTCGACTCGGTGGCGCCGGAGGTCCAGACGATTTCTCTGGGATCGGCATTGACCAGCGCCGCGACATGGCCGCGTGCCTCTTCCACCGCGCGGTCGGCATCCCAGCCGAACACATGGGAACGGGATGCGGGGTTGCCGAACATCTCGGTAAGGTAGGGAATCATCTTCGCGGCGACACGCGGGTCCACCGGGGTGGTGGCCGAGTAGTCGAGGTAAATCGGGGTATTGACCATGTTTCTTCTGCTCCGTGAGCCGTACGTCGGTTAATACGCGGCTTTGATTTCCGCCGAGCCGATCACTCGGCGCGCGTCCTTGCGCGGGACCTCTGCTTCCTGCGCCTGTTTTTCCAGTTGGGTGGTGACCAGATCATTCAAGGTCACCGATTCCAGGTAATCGTATATGCGGCTGTTGAGGCTCATCCACAAGTCATGGGTCATGCACTCGCGATCATCGTGGCAATTGCCGAGACCGCCACACTGGGTGGCATCGATCGGCTCGTCGACGGCGCGGATGATCGCCGCGACCGAGATTTCCGCCAGGGGCTTGGCCAGAGTGTAGCCGCCGCCGGGGCCGCGCACGCTGTCGACGATGCCCTGGCGGCGCAGGCGGCCGAACAGCTGCTCCAGATAGGACAGGGAGATGCGTTGTCGCTCACTGATACCGGCCAGCGTGGTGGGACCACGCTGATGTCGCATGCCCAGATCGATCATCGCGGTTACCGCGAAACGTCCTTTGGTGGTCAAGCGCATGATGAACCTCGATGAATGGTGGAAGATGCAGACACTGTACTAATCCCGATCTTTTTGGTCAACTATTATGCAGCCTTAGTCGACTATTTTATTCAGGTAAGCGGGATCGAAATGATCGTCCGGCTTGCCACCTTCCTTGTCCACCCCGGCGCCGCCGCCTAGACGCTTCAGTTCGGCGACGATCCAGTCGATCCGCTGGTCGGTCATGGCGGAGTGGTCCACCAGGCCGTGGATAGCCTTCACCACCGGATCGTTCATGTCGCTGGACACCGCATAGGCCGAGAAGCCCAACTTCTTCGCCACCTCTTCGCGCGCCTTGTCCTGCTCCGCGTCGAGGATGCGCGCAGGGATACCGATGGCCGTTGCGCCCGGCGGCACATCCTTGACCACCACCGCATTTGATCCGACCTTGGCGCCGGCGCCGAGGGTGATGGGCCCGAGGATCTTGGCGCCGGCGCCAATGATCACGCCCGACACCAGCGTCGGATGCCGCTTGCCCTTGTTCCAGGAGGTCCCCCCCAGGGTGACGCCGTGATACAGCGTGCAGTCATCGCCCACTTCCGCCGTCTCGCCGATCACCACGCCCATGCCGTGGTCGATGAACACCCGCCTGCCGATGGTCGCGCCCGGATGGATCTCGATACCGGTGAACCAGCGCGCGAGCGAACTGGAAAAGCGCGCCAGCCACTTGAACCCGGCGTTCCAGAGCCCATGCGACAGGCGATGCCAGAGAATCGCATGCAGGCCGGGATAGGTGGTCAGCACCTCGAAAAAGGTGCGGGCCGCCGGGTCCCGGTCGAACACAACGCTGATGTCTTCCCGCAGGTGATTGAACATGAAGCGATTCAGGACGAAAAAGTCTTGAAATTATCCAATACCCGAGTAATCGAGTCAAACTTGGCGCCACAAGGAGGAAAAGCGTTCCTCAGAGCGCCGCCTTCGGCACGTATCGCCGCGCAGCCTGTTCGTCGGTGGCGCGCTGGTCGCGTTTTTCCTCGCGCTGGCGTTCCTGGCTCTGGTGGCGCACGGCCAGGGCTTCGTAGGCCTTGACCTTCTGGCGCAATTCCAGCCAGTTGTCATGGGCGCCCCGCCAATGCGCGATGGCCTGGGAAACTTCCTGTTCCTGATGGCGGATGGCGACGTCGAGTTTGCCCAGGAAGGCGTGGTAGTCGCGCAGGAGATGAATCTCGATGCCGCGCTCTCCGGCCTGGCCGGTCAGGCGCTGCTGGTATTCCTGTTTGTAGCCGCTCAGCTCGTCCTGTCGCCGCCGCGCTTCGTCCTCCTTGCGCTTGAGGATGCGCAACAGGCGCTCCGCCGCTTCCATGCGGTGCCGGGCATGATCCAGCAACGATTGCAGGGGGAAACGGCTGGCCATGGCGATGTCAGTTCCGCGCGGCTGTTGCGAAGGGACTGACTTCCCCCTCGGGAGGAACTGGGCAGAGCGAACCAGGGGGCCGTTTCATCTCAATCGATTTCCTCGGTCTCGGCCAGGCGTCGCGCCTCCGAGTCGAGCATGACCGGGATGCCATCGCGGATGGGGTAGGCGAGTCGATCGGCCTTGCAGATCAACTCGTCACCATGACGGACAAGTGGGCCTTTGCAGAGCGGACAGACGAGGATTTCAAGCAGCTTTGGATCCATGGCGGGCTTTCAGGGTGTGGTCGATAAGTGTTTTTAGTCCCGGCTCCAGTTCCGCGTCAACCGCGAGGTACCAGGCATCGGGGGGGGCGAAGGCCGCGCACTTGACCGCGTCCTTCTCGGTCATCAGCACGGTGCCGCGGGGCATGTCCCGCTCGGTAAACGCGTGATGATCGGGGAACGCGTGCTGTTCCGCGCGTACCCCGAGACGCTCCAGGTGGTCGAAAAAGCGTCGCGGGTGGCCGATGCCGGCCAGCGCATGCACCTGGCGCCCGGCAAACCCGGACGCATCCGCGGTGCGGGCAGGTTCCCGCAGGTTCCGGAAGGTGGCGCCGCGCAGGCGCATGGCGAAACTGGGCGGCAACAGGATGAAGTCGTCCGGGTTGCCGCCGTTGACCACGGCGGCATCCACCGTGGCGAGACGCCCGAGCGGCTCGCGCAGGGGGCCGGCGGGCAGCAGGCGGCCGTTGCCGAATCCGCGATCGCCATCGACCACGACGATCTCCATGTCTCGGGCCAGGGCGTAGTGCTGCAGGCCATCGTCGGCGACGAGGACATCCACTTCCGGGTGGTTGGCCAGCAATTGCCGCCCCGCCGCGACTCGCTCGCGCCCGATCCAGACCGGGCAAAGGCCGCGCCGCGCCAGCAGCAAGGGTTCGTCGCCGACCAGGGCGGGATCGCTGTCCGCCCTGACAGCCATGGGCACGCGGGCGCGGCCACCATAGCCGCGGCTGATGATGCCGGGGTGGTAACCGAGATCCCGCAGCCACTGCGCGATGCACAGGGTCAGCGGTGTCTTGCCGCTGCCGCCGACGCTGAGATTGCCGACCACGATGACCGGCACCGGCAGTCGCCGGGTCTTGAGCAGGCCAGCGCGGTAGGCCAGTCGCCGCAACGTGATCAGCAGCAGGAACAGCAGGTTCGCGGGCAGCAACAGGAAGCGGCAGCGGCAGTCGCCATACCAACAACGTTCCAGGAAAGCCTTCACTCCCGAGCCGAGCTTTGCGTCACAAAGGTCACTCGCGGATAACCCGCGATCCGTGCGGCTTCCATCACCCTCACCACGGACTGGTGGCTGGCATGGGCATCGGCGGAGATGACAATGACCGGATCGGCCTGTCCCTCGCCCGCGGCCGCTTTCAGCGCCTGCACCAGCGTCTCGACGCTGGCCAGGGCAAGACCATTGTTATTGACCGCGTAACTGCCGCGCTCATCGACACTCACGTTGATCTGCGTGGGCATTTCCTTGACGTTGTCACCCTGGGCCTGCGGCAGGTTGATCTGAAGTTCGGAAAAACGCGCGTAGGTGGTGGTGACCATGAGGAAGATCAGGATCACCAGCAGCACGTCGATCAGCGGAATCAGATTGATCTCCGGCTCGTCGCGGCGGCGGTCGCTACGGAAATTCATTTCCGTTCGCCGTGGACCAGTTCCACTAGCTTGACCGCCTGCTGTTCCATTTCCACCAGGAAGGCATCCACCCGACCGCGGAAGAACCGATAGAAGATCATGCTGGGGATGGCGACGATGAGACCGAAGGCGGTGTTGTACAGCGCCACCGAGATGCCGTGCGCCAGCACCGCCGGGTTGCCTCCGGTGGGCGATTGCGACCCGAAGATCTCGATCATGCCGACCACCGTGCCGAGCAGACCCAGCAGCGGCGCCACCGTGGCGATGGTGCCCAGGGTGGAGAGGTAGCGCTCCAGTTCATGGCCGACCGCGCGTCCGGCTTCCTCCAGCGACTCCTTCATCACCTCGCGACTGGCGTTGATGTTCCGCACCCCGGCGGCGAGGATGCGGCCAAGCGCGGAGCTCTCGTTGAGAGCGCGCAGGACATCGGGATTGGCACCGTGGCGACGCAGATTGTCCACGGTCTGCTCGAGCAGGCCGTGAGGGGCGACCAGCGGCGCACGCAAGGCATAGAAGCGCTCGAAGATGATGGCCAGCGACAGGACGGATGCGATGATGAGCGGCCAGATGGGCCAGCCGGCGGCTTCGATGAGGGCTAACACGGTAATCTGAACTCCCTAGGACGCGGGCTAATGTAGCCTGCAAGCCCCTCTCGGGCAAGCCGGCATATAATCGCGCGCTTTGCGACCCTGCAAATTTCTGTAAGGAACCCGGCGCCGATGATCCGCCGCCTGATCAACAAGGTATTAGGAAAGAAAAGCGATGCCGGACCGCGCATCCTGCCGCTCGACCAACATGGCATCCGGCGCGAGCAGATCCATGCCTGCGCGCTCAAGGTCACCGACACCCTGGCGCGGGAAGGCTTTACCGCTTTCGTGGTCGGCGGCGCGGTGCGCGACCTCCTGCTCGGGCGCGAGCCCAAGGATTTCGACGTCGCCACCAATGCCACGCCGGACGAGGTTCGCCGCCTGTTCCGCCGCTCGCGGGTCATCGGTCGCCGCTTCCAGATCGTGCATGTCTACTGCGGCCCCGACCTGATCGAGGTCACCACCTTCCGCGCCGCGACACCGCCGGCCGAAGACGAGGAGGAAGACGGCCGGGTCACCGCCGCCGATGGCATGCTGTTGCGCGACAACGTCTTCGGCACCCAGGAAGAAGATGCCGCGCGCCGCGACTTCACCGTCAACGCCCTCTATTACGACCCGGTGAAACAGGAAATCTGGGACGGCCACGGTGGCGTCGCCGATGCCCAGAAGAAGGTGCTGCGCATGATCGGCGACCCGGCCCAGCGCTTCCGCGAGGATCCGGTACGGATGCTGCGGGCGGCGCGCTTCGCGGCCAAGCTGGATTTCCACATCGACCCGGCGACCCGCGCCCCGATCGCGGATCTCGCCTCCATGCTGGCGCGCATCCCGGCTTCGCGCCTGTTCGACGAAATGATGAAGCTGCTGCTGTCCGGCCACGCCGAACGTGGTGTCAGGCAGCTGCGCGCGGAGGGCCTGCACCATGGTGTGCTGCCGATGCTGGACGCCATCCTGGACGACCCGGCGCGGCAGAAATTCCTGCACCACGCCCTGCACGACACCGACCAGCGCATCCGCCAGGGTCATTCCGCCTCGCCCGCCTTCATGCTCGCCTGCCTGCTCTGGTTCGACATGCGCCGCGAGCTTGAACGCAATCGCGGCCAGGGCCAGCATGAGCAGTCCGCCCTCTATGAGGCGATGGACACGGTGCTGGAGCGGCAGCGGCGGGCGCTGGCCTTCCCGCGACGCTTCGACGGCATGATCAAGGAAATCTGGTCGTTGCAAAGCCGCTTCGAGCAGCGCAGCGGTGCCCGCCCGTTCCGCCTGCTCAGCCACCCGCGCCTGTCCGCCGGCCATGACTTCCTGCTGATCCGCGCGGAAAGCGGCGACGCCGACCAGGAACTGGCCGACTGGTGGGACCGTTTCATGGACGCCGACGAGGCCGAACGCTCGGACATGCTGCAACCCGCACAGGGTACCGATGCCAAACGCAAGCGCCGCAAGCGGCGCAAACCCTCGAACGCGGCGCCCAGTGAATCCGGACCCGACTGAGATGCGGGCGTTCATCGCGCTGGGCGCCAATCTCGGCGATCCGGCGGCACAGGTCGAGCAGGCTTTCGACGAGCTCGCGCGCCTGCCGGACTCGAACCTCCTCGCGCGCTCCGCCCTGTATCTCTCGAAGGCACAGGGGTACGTTGCGCAACCCGACTTCGTCAATGCCGTGGCGCTGCTGTCCACCCGCCTGGCACCGCGGGCGCTGCTCGCGGCGCTGCTGGACATCGAGGCCCGGCATGGTCGCCGCCGCGAATTCAAGAATGCGCCGCGCACGCTCGATCTCGATCTCCTGCTCTACGACGGCCTGGTGCTGCACGAAACCGGACTGACCCTGCCGCATCCTCGCATGACCGAACGCGCTTTCGTCCTGCAACCCCTGTTCGAGATCGCCCCGGAGCAACGCATACCCGGCAAGGGCGGCGTGGCCGAGTGCCTCGCCGCCCTGCCGCCGGACGGCCCGGCGCCGCGGCCGCTGCCGCGAACCGATCTGGACGCCGCCTGATGCTCGGCCGCTTCCAGCATATCGTCGTCGAGGGACCGATCGGCGCCGGCAAGACCAGCCTGGCCCGCCGCCTGGCGGACCTGACCGGTTCGGAACTGATCCTGGAACAGGTCGACGAAAACCCGTTCCTGCCGCGTTTCTACGAAGATCGCAGGCGCTACGCCCTGCCGACGCAGCTGTTCTTCCTGGTTTCCCGCGTGGAGCAGGCGCGCGCGCTCGCCCAGGGAGACCTCTTCCGGGAGGCCAGCGTGGCCGACTTCATGCTGGAAAAGGACATGCTGTTCGCCCAGGCCACCCTGGACGAAGCCGAATTCGGCCTCTATCGGCAGCTCTATGAAGGTCTCAAGCCACAGGCCAGCGCGCCCGACCTGGTGATCTACCTGCAGGCCGCCCCCGCCACCCTGCTGGAACGCGCAAAAAAACGCGGGCGCCCCTACGAACGCCATCTCAGCGAAGCCTACCTGGCCGAACTGGCGCGCGCCTACAGCGAGTTCTTCTATCATTACGAAGCAACGCCGCTCCTGATCGTCAACAGCGAGCATCTCAACTTCGCCGAGCGCGACAGCGATTTCGACCTGCTGGTGGAACGCATCCGCGACATGCGCGGAGCGCGCGAATTCTTCAACCTCGGAGCCTAGAGCGATGTATCTGCCGCAATTGATGGCCCGCGTCGAGAAGGGCGAGAAACTCGCCGCCCTCACCTGCTATGACGCCAGCTTCGCCCGCCTGCTCGCCGACAACGCGGTGGACATCCTGCTGGTCGGCGACTCCCTGGGCATGACCGTGCAGGGCCACGGCACCACCCTGCCGGTGACCCTGGAGCAGATGGTCTACCACACCGAGGCGGTGGCGCGTGGCGCCGGCGGCCGCGCCTTCATCGTCAGCGATCTCCCCTTCGGCGCCTATCAGCAGAGTCCGCAACAAGCCTTCGCCAGCGCCGCCCGCCTGCTTGCCGCGGGCGCCAACATGGTCAAGCTGGAAGGAGGGGCAGTGATGGTCGAGAGTGTCGGCTTCCTGGTCGAACGCGGCATCCCGGTCTGCGCCCACCTCGGCCTGCTGCCGCAGTCGGTCAACACCACCGGCTACCGCGGCCAGGCCCGCGAGAGCGCCGCCGCCACCCGCCTGCTGCAGGACGCGGAAGCACTGCAAGCCGCCGGCGCCCAGATGCTCGTGCTCGAATCCATCCCGAGCGTGCTCGCCGAGGAAGTCACCCAGCATCTCGCCCTTCCCACCATCGGCATCGGCGCCGGTCCGCATTGCAATGGCCAGGTCCTGGTGCTCAACGACCTGCTCGGTCTCACCGAAAAACCACCGCGCTTCGCCAAGGATTTCATGGCGGGCGCCGGGAATCTCGCCAGCGCCATCCGCACCTATGTCGGCGCGGTGAAGGCCGGCGACTTTCCCGCTCCGGAACACGCTTTCTGATGCGTCTCATCCACACCGTCGACGCGTTGCGCGCCGCCCTCGAAGGCGAGCGGGAAACCGCGCTCGTTCCGACCATGGGCAACCTGCACGCCGGACACATCGCCCTGGTGGAACGCGTGCGCGGCGACGCCGGGCCGGTGGTCGCCAGCATCTTCGTGAACCCGCTGCAGTTCGGCGCCGGCGAGGATTTCCAGCGCTACCCGCGCACCCTGGCGACCGACTGCGAACGACTCGAAGCCGCCGGTTGCGACATCGTGTTCGCGCCGGACGCGGCGGAAATGTACCCGGAAACGCAGACCTTCCATGTCCAGCCGCCGCTGGCGGACGAACTCTGCGGCGCCTTCCGCCCCGGGCATTTTTCCGGGGTCGCCACCGTGGTGCTGAAACTGTTCAACATGGTGCAACCCGCGACCGCCATCTTCGGCAAGAAGGACTACCAGCAGTTGTTCATCCTCAAGGGAATGGTTCGCCAGTTCAACCTGCCGATCCGCATTCTCGAAGCGGAAACCTCGCGCGCCGACGACGGCCTCGCGCTGTCCTCGCGCAACGGCTATCTCAGCGTCGCCGAGCGCGAAGAAGCACCGCGCCTGTATCGCCTGTTGCGGACGGCGGCGGCACGCATCGCCGGCGGTGAGCGCGATTTCCCGGCCATCGAACAGGCAGCCTGTTCCGAACTCACGGCACAGGGCTGGCAGGTGGATTACGTTTCCATACGGGCCCGGAGCACGCTGCTCCCGCCCACGCCGGACTGCCACGACCTGGTGATCCTGGCCGCTGCGCGCCTCGGCAGCACGCGGCTGATCGACAACATCGAGGCCACACGGGCCTGAAGCCGGCCTGGCCAGGGTTTTTTGTTGCAACGCAATATGGCATATAATCGCGCCCCGTTTGTCCTTCGCCCCTGCCTGCCATGCAACGCACCCTGCTGAAATCCAAGCTGCACCGCGTGCGCGTCACCGCCTCCGAACTGGAGTACGAGGGCTCCTGCGCGATCGACGACAACCTGCTGGAAGCAGCCGACATCCGTGAGTACGAGCGGATCGAGATCTACAACGTCAACAACGGCGAGCGCTTCGCCACCTACGCCATCCGCGGCCAGCGCGGCTCCGGCATGATCTCGGTGAATGGCGCCGCCGCCCGCAAGGCTGCTGTTGGCGACATCCTGATCATCGCCACCTACGCCACTTTCAATGAAATCGAGCTGGCCAGCTTCGAGCCGAAACTGGTCTACGTCGACGAAACGAACCGGATCAAGCGCATCGGCGCCCAGATTCCCGCACAAGCGGCCTGACGCCCGCCCTGGCGGCGGGGCGCCCGGCGTCGAACGCCCCGATCAGTCCCGTCGCGGTCGCGATGCGCCCAGCCGCTGCCATTCGAAGCACGGCCCCGGATCGGTCTTGCGGCCAGGCGCGATGTCGCTGTGCCCGGCCACATCCGCGATCGGATAGGCCGCGCGCAACGCCGTCACCAGCCGATCGAGCACCGCGTACTGCGCATCGGTGAACGGCATCTCGTCGCTGCCCTCCAGTTCCACCCCGATGGAAAAATCATTGCAGCGCTCGCGCCCGCGCCATTGTGAGGCGCCCGCATGCCAGGCACGCAGGCCGCAGGGCACGAACTGGATCAGCGCGCCATCGCGACGGATGAAGAAATGCGCCGAGACGCGCAAGCCGTGGATGCCGGCGTAATACGGGTGTTCCAGCGGATCGAGGCGATTGCAGAACAACTGCTCGACGCCGGGGCCGCCAAACTGACCGGGCGGCAGGCTGATGTTGTGGATCACCAGCAGCGAGATCGACTCGCCGTCCGGACGCGCGTCGCAATTGGGCGAGACGACCCGGCGCGCCGCCGCCAGCCAGCCTGTGTCATCCAGCCGCCAGCCCGCGTCGATCATGGCTCCTCCTCGGGTGGCCGCGCGAGCGCCCGGGCCATGGCCTCGCGCATCGCCGCGGCGCTGACCTCGCAGTCCAGGCGGGCATGATAGTGGCCATCACGGTACAGCAGCAGCGTCGGCAGGTGAAAGATCTCGAAGGCGCGCGCGAGGCCGCTGGCCTGCTGGACATCGACCTTGAACAGATGCGTCCCCGCCGTCACCGCTTCCGGCAGGCGGCGCTCCACCACCCGGCAGGTGCCGCAGGCGGGACTGCTGAACAACACCACGGCAATGCCGCCGGTTTCCAGCAGGCTGGCGTGATAGCGGGATTCATCGAGAGGAACCATGCGGCGATGGTAATCGTGGAGTGCCCGCGCTGAACAGCCGTGGGACCAAGGCACGATTCCTCTCAATTTTTCCTGGCGACATCCGTTAAGACCCTCTCCGCCGGGGCTGAATCATGATCACTGGCGACCACTACAGCGCCGACCATATGGAGCAGACATGAAAAATCCGATCACACCGACTTCGGTGGAAAAGGTGATGCGTGAAGACGATTTCATCGTGTCCAAGACCGACCTGAAAGGCCGTATCACCTACAGCAATCGTATCTTCATCGAATTTTCCGGCTACGAGGAAACCGATCTGCTCGGTGCCCAGCACAACATCATTCGCCACCCGGACATGCCGCGCGCGGTGTTCAAGCTGCTCTGGGACAGTGTCCAGGCCGGTCGTGAATGCAATGCCTATGTGAAGAACATGGCCAGGGACGGCAGCTTCTACTGGGTTTTCGCCAATGTCACACCCGATCTCGATCATGACGGCAAGATCACCGGCTATTTCTCGGTGCGTCGCAAACCCGCCGCATCCAGCGTCCAGGCCGCCGCCGGACTGTATCGCGCGATGCTGGAGGCCGAGCGCCAGGCCGGGCCGCGCGACGCCATCGCCGCTTCGACCAAGATCCTGACCGACCTGTTGACCGAAAAAGGAATGCGCTATGACGAACTGGTCCTTGCAATCTAGGCTCACGGCCCTGCTCTGGGGCTTCTCCGGCCTGGTGCTGGCCACCATCGCCGGCACCTGGGCCCTGCATGGCTTCGATGGGTTGATGCTGTCCTTCCTGCTGATCGGCATCGCCCTTTCCGCCTGGGGCCAGATCAAGGTCCGTCAATGGCTGGCCCCCATCGCCAAGCTGGATCGACTGACCATGGAAATCAGCCAGGGGCGTTTCAACAGCCGCGTCACCGGTGTGAACGCAACGAACGAACTCGGCCAACTGTGCTGGCACATGAACGACATGCTCGACCAGCTGGAGACCTATTTCCGCGAGGAGACCACGGCGTTCGCCCTGCACATCGATGGTCACTATCACCGCAAGGCATTCCCGGCCGGATTGCGCGGTGGCTTCAAGCGCGGCCTGGAAAGCCATAACGTGCTGCTCGACGGCATGGCCGACCAGCAGCGTGGCCAGATGCGCAGCCATCTGCTCAGCCAGGTGCACGAACTCAACACCGGCAACCTGCTGAACAACCTCGCATCCAGCCAGGCGGATCTGAAGAACATTGTCGGCGAGATGCGCCAGGTGGTGGACCTCGCCACCCGGACCACCGCCGACGCCGAAGAAAGTCGCGGCGGCGTCAACCAGGTGGTGGCGCAACTCTCCGACATCAGCGGCCGTATCGACCATACGGCGGACGCCATCGTCGCCCTCAACGAAAACAGCCACGAGATCACCGAGGCGGTGCAACTCATCAACACCATCGCCAACCAGACCAATCTGCTGGCGCTCAACGCCGCGATCGAGGCGGCGCGCGCCGGAGAGGCAGGACGCGGTTTCGCGGTGGTGGCCGACGAGGTGCGCAAGCTGGCGGAGAGCACCCGCGAGGCCTCCGAATCCATCGGCCGGGTCATGGAAACACTCACCGCCGAAGCGCAGCGCATGCTGGAAGACTCCCATGCCATGCGTGACATGGCGGCCACCTCGCGCGAGGTCATCGGCAAGATGGAGGGCCGCTTCGTCCACTTCGCGTCCTCTGCCCGCGAGACCCAGTTCCGCGCCGCGCGCGCGCAGGACATGAGCTTTGCCTCGCTGGTCAAGGTGGATCACATCATCTACAAGCAGCGCGCCTACATGGCCCTGAATACCAACGGCGAACGCACCTATGCCGATGCCGTGAAGGTGAACCACCATCAATGCCGACTGGGGCTCTGGTATGAAGGGGAGGGTCGCGACGAATTCGGTGGCACGCGCGCCTATGCCGCCCTCTCCGGCCCGCATGCGCGCGTCCACGCCGGCGCACACCAGATGCTGGGTTACCTCGGCCAGGGCTGGGAAAAGGATCTGTCGTTGCAGGCGTCCATGCTCACCGCCATCCGCGAGACCGAGGATGCCAGCCGCGAGGTGATGGAACTGATCGACCGCATGGTCGTGGAAAAACATGATGGGCAAGGCTGACGCCATGCGGGATGGGCCACATGACGCACCGGGATGCCGGCTTGAAACCCACGCCGCCGCCTAAATATAAGATTTCGTTGATATAATCTGCGCCCAATTGCGCCTACTCTCGCGTACAGGAGACCCATCATGCCGATCTACGCCTACAAATGTTCCGCCTGTGGCCACGAACAGGATGTCATGCAGAAAATGAGCGACGCCCCGCTCACCGACTGTCCTGCCTGCGGCAAGGCCAGCTACGCCAAGCAACTCACCGCCGCCGGGTTCCAGCTCAAGGGCAACGGCTACTACGCCACCGATTTCAAGAACAAGCCGGAAGCCCCCTCCCCCGCCTGCGGCACCGGCGCCTGCCCGGCCTGCACCGGCTGACCGTCATTGACGCGGGCCGGGAGCCGGGCTCCCGACGACACAGGGCGGAGAAGCTTCTCCGCCCTTCGTTTTGGCCTCGTCGCACAGGAACACGATGAAACGTTATTTCATTACCGGCCTGCTGATCTGGGTGCCTCTGGGCATCACGATCTGGGTGCTCTCCGCCCTGCTCGGGGCCATGGACCAGACCCTGCTGCTGCTGCCGGAGCACTGGCGGCCCCATTACTGGCTGGGCGTGCATATTCCCGGCCTCGGGGTGATCCTCACCGGCGTGGTGATCATCCTGACCGGCGTCTTCGCGGCCAACCTGATCGGCCAGCGCATGGTGCGCTTCTGGGAAAACCTGTTGCAACGCATCCCGGTGGTGAAATCCATCTACGGCAGCGTCAAGCAGGTCTCGGACACCCTGTTGTCCGGCTCCGGCATGGCCTTCAAGAAGGTGTTGCTGGTGCGCTACCCACATCCGCAAGCCTGGTCGCTGGCGTTTCAGACCAACATCCCCAACGAAGTCCGGGAACGATTCGACGCCGAGCACGTGGCGGTGTTCATTCCCACCACGCCCAGCCCGGTCAACGGCTTCTATTTCTATGTCCGCCGCGATGAAACCATCGAACTCGACATGAGCGTCGATACCGCGTTGAAAGCCATCGTATCCATGGGCGTCGTGACGCCCGTCATGAAACCGGAAGTGGCCAACTACCCCGGCGATTGAAGCTATCCGTCGTCAGCAGGCGGTTCGCGGAACCTGTCGCCTGCTGGCTACCGCCCACTGCCAACCAGGAACTCGATTTATGCGTACTCATTACTGCGGCGCCGTCAACGCCGACCACATCGGCCAGATCGTCACACTCTGCGGCTGGGCCTCGCGCCGGCGCGACCATGGTGGCGTCATCTTCATCGACCTGCGCGACCGCGAGGGCACGGTGCAGGTGGTGATCGACCCCGACACCCCGGAGGCCTTCAAGACCGCCGAGGACACCCGCAACGAGTTCGTCCTGAAGGTGATCGGCAAGGTTCGCGCCCGTCCCGCCGGCACCGAAAACGCCAACCTGCCCACCGGCATGATCGAGGTCCTGACCCAATCGCTGGAAGTGTTGAACCCTTCGCTGACGCCGCCGTTCCAGATCGACGACGAGAACCTCTCCGAGAACATCCGCCTGCAATACCGCTATCTCGACCTGCGCCGCGAGCCGATGCAGAAGAACCTGCGCCTGCGTTACCGCGTCTCCAAGCTGATGCGCGACTACCTCGACCAGAATGGCTTCATGGAGGTCGAGACGCCCATGCTGACCCGTTCCACGCCGGAAGGCGCACGCGACTACCTGGTGCCCTCGCGCGTGCATGACGGCATGTTCTACGCCCTGCCGCAGTCGCCGCAGCTGTTCAAGCAGCTGTTGATGGTGGCCGGTGTCGACCGCTACTTCCAGATCACCAAGTGCTTCCGCGACGAGGACCTGCGCGCCGACCGCCAGCCGGAATTCACCCAGGTCGACCTGGAGACCTCGTTCATGGGCGAGGAAGAGATCATGGGCCTGGTGGAAGGCATGATCCGCGACATGTTCCAGAAAGCGCAGGGCATCGAGCTGCCCGCCGCCTTTCAGCGCATGAGCTACGCCGAGGCGATGGCCCGCTATGGTTCCGACAAGCCGGACATGCGCGTCACCCTGGAAATCACCGAACTGACCGACGTGATGAAGGACGTCGACTTCAAGGTGTTCTCCGGCCCCGCCAACGCCGGTAACGGCCGCGTCGCCGCCCTGCGCGTGCCGAAAGGCGGCGAGATGTCGCGCGGCGAGATCGACGGCCTCACCGAATTCGCCAAGATCTACGGCGCCCGCGGCCTGGCCTGGATCAAGGTCAACGAGGCTGCCAAGGGTCGCGACGGCCTGCAATCCCCCATCGTCAAGAACATCCATGACGCGGCGCTGGCCGAGATCCTCGCGCGCACCGGTGCGCAAGACGGCGACATTCTGTTCTTCGGCGCCGACAAGGCCAAGGTGGTCAACGACACCCTCGGGGCGCTACGCGCCAAGATCGGCCACGAGAAGGGCCATGTCGACGGCCGCGCCTGGGCGCCGCTATGGGTGGTGGACTTCCCGATGTTCGAGTTCAACGAGGACGAGAACCGCTGGGATGCCCTGCATCACCCATTCACCTCGCCGAAGGACGGCCATGAGGAATTCCTCGCCACCGATCCGGGCAAGGCGCTCTCCAAGGCCTACGACATGGTGCTTAACGGCTGGGAAGTCGGCGGCGGCTCGGTGCGTATCCACAAGGACGCCGTGCAGGAAAAGGTGTTCGCCGCGCTGAACATCGGCGAGGAAGAGCGCCGCGAGAAGTTCGGCTTCCTGCTCGACGCCCTGCAGTACGGCGCGCCGCCGCACGGCGGCCTGGCCTTCGGCCTCGACCGCCTGGTCACGCTGATGACCGGCGCCGAATCGATCCGCGACGTGATCGCCTTCCCCAAGACCCAGCGCGCCTCCTGCCTGATGACCAGCGCACCCAATGCGGTGGATGAGAAGCAACTGCGCGAGTTGCACATCCGCCTGCGCAACAAGGTGGTCGAGCCGGGCTGACCCGGTTTGCGGCCACATGAAAACGGGGGCTGAAGCCCCCGTTTTCATGTATCGCCGGCATTCGCCGGCGATACATCTATGCCTTGGCCAGGTTTTCAGCCACGAAATCCCAGTTGATCAGCTTGTCGAGCACGGCGTTGACGTAGTCGCCGCGGCGGTTCTGGTAGTCCAGGTAGTAGGCGTGTTCCCAGACGTCGATGGTCAGCAGTGGCGTCATGCCGCGGCTGAGCGGGTTGTCGGCGTTGCCGGTCTTCACCACCTTCAGCTTGCCGCCGTCCAGCACCAGCCAGGCCCAACCACTGCCGAACTGGCCGCCGGCCGCCGCCGCCAGTTCCTTGCGCAGGGCATCAAAGCCGGCGAAGTCGGCGTCGATCTTCTCCGCCAGGGCGCCGCCCGGCTTGCCGCCGCCATTGGGTTTCATGCCGGCCCAGTAGAAGGTGTGGTTCCAGACCTGGGCGGCATTGTTGAACACGCCCACCTTGTCCGGCACGCCGGCGCTCGCCAGGATGATCTTCTCCAGGCTCATCTCGGCCATCTCGGTGCCGGCGACCAGCTTGTTGAGGTTGTTGACGTAGCCCTGGTGGTGCTTGCCGTAATGGAAACCGATGGTGCGCGCCGAGATCACCGGTTCCAGGGCGGCATCGCCGTAGGGCAGGGGCGGCAAGACAAAGGAGCTGGCGGCGCCGGCGATGGCGGGAGCGCCAAGGAGGGGCGCGGCCGCCAGGGCGGCGGCGGCGGTGAGGAAGTCACGACGGCTATAGGCGGTAGGCTGCATGGTGGTCTCCTGGCTGGTTCCGTGATTGAAATGTCGGCGACGTCCTCTCATCACGTCGCGCACGCATCCTACACTTCGTCTTGTCAGGCCATGGCGCGAATGTGTTCCGACTTCCGGCGCACGCCAGGGTGCAATACCTCCAAGGTAATACCTCTTTGTTCCCCGTCACCGGCGCCAGTAGTTGGATAGATTTGTCCTGATAGGCAGGCAATCCGGTTTGCCGTCCAGACAAACAAAGGGTAAGGCATGAGGGGCAAGATCGCGTGTAACGCGCGCAGGCAATTTCTCTTGGGCATTGCAGGCTTCGGCGCGACGCTGCTCCTGCCTCCGGGACTGGCGGTCGCGGCCGGCATCAGCGACATCGGCGACGCCATCAACAAGGCCGGCCGCCAGCGCATGCTGTCGCAGCGCATGGCCAAGGCCTATTGCCAGATCGGCCTGGGCATCCTGCCGGGACGCTCGGAGAAGATACTGGAGCAATCGCAACAACGCTTCAGCGAGCAGCTGGCGGAACTCAAGGCCTATGCCCCCACGACAGACATCAAGGAAAGTTATGCCGAACTGGACAAGCTCTGGCAGCAATACAACAAGCTGCTTTCCGGCAAGCCCAGCCTCGACAACGCGCGCCTGATCGCCAGCCTCAACGAGGACGTGCTGCGCAGCGCGCACCTGGCGACGACACAACTGGAACTGCACGCCGCCAGCAATGTCGGTCGCCTGATCAACGTCGCCGGCCGCCAGCGCATGCTCTCGCAGCGCATGGCCAAGTTCTACATGTTCCGCCAGTGGGGCATCAAGTCGCCAAGCCTCGATCAGGAAGCGCAACTGGCGCGGCGCGAGTTTGTCAGTGCCCTGGGCGCGCTGGACAAGGCACAGGAAAATGACACCGCTATCAAGAACGAACTGGAACTCGCGCGCACGCAATGGCTGTTCTTCGACGAGGCGCTGAAACAGCAGGATGTCGGCGGCAAGGACATGATGACCTACGCCACCCATGTCGCCACCACCAGCGAACGCCTGCTCGAGGTGATGGACCGCATCACCGGCCATTACACCCGGATCAGCGCCGCCTCGGCCCCCGCCGCGCGCAAACGCTAAACGGCGGCGAGCGCCTGTTCCAGGTCGGCCTGCAGGTCCTCGACCTCCTCCAGCCCCACCGACAAGCGCACCAGGCCGGGGCGAATGCCGTGCGCGGCCTGCTCCTCCGGCGTATAGGTGGAATGGGTCATGGAAGCGGGGTGCTGCACCAGGGTTTCCGCATCGCCGAGACTGACGGCGCGGGTGCACAGGTTGAGCGCGTCCATGAAGGTGCGGCCTGCCTCGAACCCGCCTTTCAACTCCAGCGCGATCATGCCGCCGGGCAGGCGCATCTGGCGGCGCGCCAGATCGTGCTGGGGGAATTCGGGCAGACCGGGATAGGCCACGCTCGCCACGGCGGGATGCTCCGCCAGGTAGCGGGCGAGGCTGGCGGCGCTGGCGCAGTGCCGGTCCATTCGTAGCGCCAGGGTTTTCAGGCCGCGCAGTACCAGGAAGGCGTCGAACGGCGACATCACCGCGCCGGTCATTTCCTTGATGCCGAAGAAGCGCATGCGCTGGATGTCTTCGTCCGGACCAACCACCGCGCCGGCCAGCAGATCGCCGTGGCCGCCCAGGTATTTGGTGGCGGAATGCACGACGTAGCGCGCGCCCAGTTCCAGCGGGCGCTGCAGGTACGGGGTGCAATAGGTGTTGTCCACCATCAGCGGCACGCTGTGGGCGCGTCCTATTGCCGCGATGGCGGCGATGTCGATCAGGCGCATGTTGGGGTTGGTCGGCGACTCGCAGAACAACAGCCGGGTGCGCGGTGTGATGGCAGCCTCGACCGTTTCCGGCTGCGTCATGTCGACCATGTTGACGCTCACCCCGAGGCGGGCGAGACCATGATGGAAGAAGCCGAAGGTGCAACCGTAGAGGGTCTGGTCGGCGACGATCTCATCGCCAGCCTGCACCAGGCTGTAGATGGCCGAGGTGATCGCGCCCATGCCGGAGGCCGTGCACAGCGCCGCCTCGCCGCCCTCCAGGTCCGCCAGCCGTGCCTCCAGCAAGGCCACGGTGGGATTGCCGACGCGGGAATAGATGTAGCCGGGACTTTCGCCCGCGAAACGCTGGCGGCCCTGCTCGGTGGTCTCGAAGGCGAAGGTGGAGGTCAGGTAGATCGGCGGCACCAATGCGCCCTGATGCTGGGCGGGGTCGTGGTCGAGATGGATGGCGCGGGTGGCGAAGCCAAGTAGGCGTGAGGTGTCGTTAGGTTTCATGGCTGCGATTTCCGGCTGTTTACATGCCGCCTTTGTACGTCCCGAGGCGGATACGGGAAAGCCATCCCGCAGCGCGGGCGGGCCGCCTGCGCTACAAGGTCAGTCATTCTTCCCCTGTGGCAGGGGTGCCAGCAGGGCGCGAATATCCGCCTCGCCGAACTTGCTCAGGGCGGCACCGTCCTCGGAGAGCACGCCGGCGGCCAGTTCCGCCTTCTTTTCCTGGAGGGCGAGAATTTTCTCCTCGATGCTGCCGGCCACCACCAGCTTGTAGACGAACACCTTCTTCGTCTGGCCGATGCGGTGGGCGCGGTCGGTCGCCTGATTCTCCACCGCCGGATTCCACCAGGGGTCGTAGTGGATCACGGTATCGGCCGCGGTCAGGTTGAGGCCGACGCCGCCAGCCTTGAGGCTGATCAGGAAAATGGGCACTGCCTCCTCCTGGAAGCGGTGGATCACCTCCTCGCGGTTCTGGGTATCGCCAGTGAGCAGGACGTAATCCAGCTTGCGCGCCTTCAGTTCATGCTCGATCAGGGCGAGCATGCTGGTGAATTGCGAGAACACGAGGACGCGGCGCCCCTCGTCCACCAGTTCCGGCAGCATATCCATGAGCTGGTCGAGCTTGGCGCGCTCCTTCACCTTCTTCGCGCCCTCCAGCTTGACCAGACGCGGGTCGCAGCAGACCTGGCGCAGTTTCAGCAGGGCATCGAGGATGACGATGTGGCTGCGCGCGAAGCCCTTGTCGGCGATCGCCTCCCGCACCTTCGCATCCATCGCGCTACGCACCGTTTCGTAGAGATCCCGCTGGCCGCCTTCCAGCTCCACCGTGCGCACGATCTGGGTCTTGGCCGGCAGTTCGCGGGCAACGTCCTCCTTGCGCCGGCGCAGGATGAAGGGCCGCACCCGCGCCGCCAGGAGGTTGCGACGCAGTTCATTGCCGTGTTTTTCGATGGGCGTGCGCCAGGTCCGGGTGAACCCCCGGGCCTCGCCGAGGAAGCCCGGCAGCAGGAAATCGAACTGGGTCCAGAGTTCACCGAGATGATTCTCCAGCGGCGTCCCGGTCAGGCAGAGGCGATGCCGCGCATTCAGGGTGCGCACCGCCTGCGCCGACCTGCTGGCGGCGTTCTTGACGGTCTGGGCCTCGTCCAGGATGAGCATGTGGTACTTCTCGGCGGTCAATACCTTCTCGTCACGCCAGAGCAGCGGGTAGGTGGTCAGCACCACGTCGGCTTGCGGGATCCCGGCGTAGCGCCCGGCGCGCTCCTTGCCGTGCAGCGAGAGCACCTTCAGGTCGGGGGCGAAGCGCTCCGCCTCGCGTTTCCAGTTGAAGATCAGCGAAGTGGGCAGCACCACCAGGCAAGGCCGATCGAGACGCCCCGCCTCCTTTTCCAGGAGCAGATGCGCCAGGGTCTGCGCGGTCTTGCCCAGCCCCATATCGTCGGCCAGGATGCCGGCCAGGCCATGCTCGCGCAGATATTGCAGCCACGCCAGGCCTTCCAGCTGGTAGGGCCGCAGGGTCAGGGCAAGGCCGCGTGGCGCGACCGCCGGCTGGATGCCGGCGCCATGTTGCAGTTCGTGTGCCAGTTTCGCCACGGCCTCGACGCCGGCGAAGCGCCACTGCCGCATCTGGGCCAGTTGCGCCAGGCGCGGCGCATCCAGGCGCGACAGGCGCAACGGGCCTTGTCCGGGCGGTCCGTCGAACAGGTCGATCAGAGTCAGGGCCAGCGGCTTGATGCGGCCGGCCGCCACGCGCAGGCGCACGCCATGCGGCGCGGTCAGGATGACCGGTGCCTGATCCGGCAATTTGTTCAGGTGCGCCGCATCAAGCCAGCGCGGATCATCGCGGAACAGTGCGTACAGCAAGGGCGCCAGCGGCAAGCGCAGGCCGTCGACCACGATGCCCATGTCCAGGTTGAACCACCCCCCCGAGTCCTCGACGATGTCGGCTTCCCAGTCATCGACGTCCACCACCAGGTGACGGAAATCGCTGGGCATGTCCACCCACCAGCCCGCCTCGCGCAGGGCGGGCAGGTGTTCGTTCATGAACTGCGGCCAGCTCGCCGGGCTCTCCAGCCCCCACAAGTGCGGCGGGCGCGGCCGCACGGCGAACAGGGTGTGTGGCGGCAGCGGCTCGGCGCCAGCGTCCTCCAGGGCACGCAGCATGGCCGCCTCGACACCCGGCCGCCTGAGCACCCTGACCGTTTCGCCGTTGCTGGCGGTGAACAGATCGCCGTCGCTGCCGGCGTCGACCAGGGCCTCGCCATAGCGGAACATGGGATGCAGGTAATCGAAGCGGCGCTCCACATGGGTGTAGCGACGGAAACGGCCGACATCGTAAATATCCAGGGTACCGACCTTCAGCAACGGCTCCGGCTCGACGTCGATCACGCGCGCCGCCGTGGCCGACTCGGCAGACGCGGCGACGACCAGGGCAACCGGTGCCACCGCTGCCGCCCGCGACTTCGCCGCGGACCGGGTCGACACGCGGGTGGCGCGGGACGGCGGAGTGGTCGGCGCCGTCAGGCGCCTGTCCTTGAGCAAGGCAAGCATCACGGCCGCGGCGTGTTCACACATCCAGCCATTGCCGCAGGTACAGCCGGAGATCGCGCGCGCCTTGCCGTTCTTCGCCAGATCCAGACTGATGACCACGCGAAACGGCTGCCGCTCACGCCCCTTGACGTAGGCGGCGACCCGTGGCGGTTGCACCTCGATCTGGCTGACCGCATCCAGCAGCGCCCGCGCAAGACTCACCTTGTCGGCGCCATACCAGCGCTTGACGTCATTCTCGGAAAACTCGGGGAGTCGCGACATTCAGGTGGAGCAAGACTGGAAACGGCGTTTCCCGCGCAAAACGCGGGAGGCGATGAAGACGCGCGGGGCGCGCCAGGGCCGGCGATTATCGGCTGTTATTGGCTGTTATTGGCGGCCGGCGCGACGAAACGGGGCGGCTCGGGCGGGGTGTAGCCCGGCGCCGCATAGTTGGGCTGCGGGACGTAGAACCACGGCAGATAGCCCCAGGGGGTTTGTACATAACCCGGGGGGGGTGCCGTTGGCGCGGCGGGCATCGCGGCGGGGGGCATGATGGGGGGGGGCGGCGCCTTCATTGCCGGCAGCAGCAGGGGGACGGGGGGGGGCGTATAGGGTTTCGGCGGCGGTACTTCCATTTTCTCCTTGAGGGAGCGCCGGATGTCCGCTTCCAGCTGCTTCAGGAAATTGTCCAGATAGTAATTGCTCTCCTTCTTCAACCGTTGCTGCAGCACTTCCAGCTTGAACGCCAGGTCCGGCGGCAGAGTCACCTCCTCGTCCTTGAAGGCGGCGAGCACCGAATCGCGCATGTACTCGATCAACAGGCTGGTTTCCTCCTCGCTCAGGGCATTCTTGAAGGAACGGCCAAGATCGGACAACGACGGCGACGGCGCCTGTGCCTTCGGCTCGGCGGCCGCAACCGGCCAGGCCAGGGCTACCAGCAGGGGGGCGGCTAAGATGATGGGCAATTTCATGATGGCTTACTCGTAACGCAGGGCTTCGATGGGCGCGAGACGGGATGCCTTGCGCGCCGGATACCAGCCGAAGAATACCCCGATGACACTGGCCGAGGCCACGGCCAGTAATACGGCCTGGCTCTGCAACACCACTTCCCAGCCGGCAAAATGCGCCAGAGCAAGCGATCCGCCCACCCCCAGGACAATGCCCACCAGGCTTCCCAGGAGGGACAGGATGGCCGCCTCGGCGAGGAACTGGGTCAGGATATCGCGCGGGCGTGCGCCGACCGCAAGACGTATGCCAATCTCGCGGATACGCTCGGTCACCGACACCAGCATGATGTTCATGATGCCGATGCCCCCCACCAGCAGCGACACCGAAGCGACGGCCGCAAGCAGGCTGGAGAGCACCGATGACGCCGCCTGCTCCGCTTCCACCACCTCGGACAGGTTGCGGATGTTGAAGTCGTCGTCCTGGTCCGCCTGCAGGCGGTGGCGCTGGCGCAGCAACGCCTTCACCCGCGTCTCCGCGAGCGACATGTCGGCACCATCGCTCATCTTCACGTAGATGTGCCCCACCGTGCGGCTGCGCCCCTGCGCCTGGCCCAGGATGCGGCCACGCGCGGTGGAGATGGGGATCAGGATGACGTCGTCCTGATCCTGGCCGCTGAAGTTCTGCCCTTTGGCATCGAGCAGGCCGATGATGGTGAAGGGCACATATTTCACCCGGATCGTCTCGCCGGTCGGATCGGTGCCGCCGAACAGCATCTGCGCCACGGTCTGCCCCACCAGCGCCACCTTGGCCGAGGATCGCACGTCGTTCTCGTCCAACGCGCGTCCGCGTAGCACCCGCCATTCCCGCGCCATGAGGTATTCCGGGCCGATGCCATAGATAAGGGTGGACCAGTTCAGGTTGCCGTTCACCACCTGGCCGGTGCCGCGCAAGCCCGGCGCCGCCGCCAGCACCCTCGCCACCTCCTCCTGGATGGCGTGGGCATCACTCTCGGTCAGCGTGTTGCGGCTGCCCGAACCCAGACGCACACCACTGCTGGTGACGGCACCGGGATAGATCACCAACATATTGGTGCCCAGGCTCTTCAGTTTTTCCGCCACCTGCCGCTTTGCCCCCTCACCTACCGCCAGCATGGTGATGACCGCGGCGACGCCGATGATGATGCCCAGCGCCGTGAGCGAACTCCTGAGCTTGTTGGCGCGCAGCGAACGCAGGGCCGAGCGGGTGGTGTCGAGGAGGTTCATGGAAGCAAGCCGGGGCCGGCTTTGCCCTGTCCCTGCCTATCCTCGACCAGCTCACCGTCGCGAAACACCAGCAGCCGCTTCGCATAGGCCGCGATGTCCGGCTCGTGAGTGACCAGCACCACGGTGATGCCACTGGCGTTGAGGTCCCGGAACAACGCCATCAATTCCTCGCTGGTGTGGGTATCGAGGGCACCGGTGGGCTCGTCGGCGAGGATCAGCGGCGGTTCGTTGACCAGGGCGCGGGCGATGGCCACCCGCTGCTGCTGGCCGCCCGAGAGCTGCGCAGGGCGATGATGGGCACGCTCGGCCAACCCCACCCTGGCGAGCTTTTCCTGCGCGCGGCGATGCCGTTCGGCGGCGGCCACGTTGGCGTAGAGCAGCGGCAGTTCGACATTCTCCTGGGCGGTGGCTCGCGGCAACAGATTGAAATTCTGGAACACGAAACCCAGGTAGCGATTGCGAATACCGGCGAGCCGGTCCGGCCCCAGCCCGTTCACCGCCTCGCCGTCGAGCAGGTAGCGGCCACTGCTGGGCACATCCAGGCAGCCCAGCAGATTCATGAACGTGGATTTTCCGGAGCCGGATGGCCCCATCACCGCGACGAACTCGCCTCGCTCGATACTCAGGGTCACTCCGCGCAGCGCCGGCACGGTGACTTCGCCGACCTGATAGTCGCGGGCGAGATTGTCCACTTCGATCAGGGGCATGACACCCCCCTTGTCGCGCCGGCTTCCAGCCGGTTGCCGGCAAGGAGGCCGGCGCTCCACGCCCCCCGCATCACATCCCCATCCCGAATGGCCGCGCCGGTTTTTTCTGCTTCTCGGCGCCCTCGGCCATGGCGAGGATGATTTCCATGCCTTCCTTCACCTCGCCCTTGAGAATCTCCGTCGACTTGCCATCGCTGACCCCCAGGCGCACCTTGATCGGCGCCGGTTTGCCGTCGCTGGCCAGCACCCAGAGGCGGCCCGGCAGGCCGGGACCCTCCTCGCGACCGCGCACTTCCAGCTTGATTGGTACGCCCTCTGCATCCAGCGGCCGGAAGCGCAGTGACTCGTTGGGCACCTTGAGAACCGCCTTGCGCTCCTCGGTCAGGATGCGCGCGTTGGCGGTCATTCCCGGCAGCAGTTTCAGTTCCGGATTGGCGACGGTAGCCATCACGCTGTAGGTGGTGACGTTGTTGTTGCTCTGTGGCGCCTTGCGGATCTGGCTGACCTCGCCGACGAAACGTTCGCCCGGATAGGCGTCGACGCTGAAGCGCACCTTCTGCCCGGGCAGCACACGGCCGACGTCGGCCTCGTCCACCGCCACGTTCACTTCCATCTTCGCCAGATCCCGGGCGATGACGAACAGCACCGGCGCCTGGAACGAGGCCGCCACCGTCTGGCCGACGTCCACGTTACGGCTGATCACCACGCCGTCCACCGGCGAGCGGATCACCGTATGCCCCAGTTCCACCCGCGCCTGCCGCAGGGCCGCCCGCCGTTGCGCGGTGGCCGCCTGGGCGCTGCCCACCTGCGCCTGGGCGACGCCGACCTCCGCACGCGCCAGCCGCAGTTGCTCGCGCGCGGTGGCGGCGGCGGCCTCGGCGGCGTCCAGTTCCGCCGGCGAGATGAACTGTTTCTCCACCAATGACCGCTTGCGCTCCAGGGTGCGCAGGCTGTCGTCCAGCGCGACTCTCGCCTTGGCCTCATCCGCCTGGCGCGCCAGCAAGCTGCCGCGCGCCACCTCGACCCCGCTCTCGGCCGCCCGCACATCTGCTTCCGCCTGGGCCACCCGGGTCTCGAACGTCTCCGGGTCGAGGCGAGCAATCACCTGGCCGCGTTTCACCTCGGCATTGAAATCGGCGTGGATCACCTTGATCAGGCCGGAGACCTGTGATCCCACCTGCACCGTCACCAGCGCATTCAAGGCACCGCTGGCCGAGACCGCCGCCGACAAGGCACCACGCTCCACCTTGCCGAGGCGAAAGCCCGGCGCGGCACCCGCCGTGCGCCAGGGCTGCCAGGCCCAGAGCGAGGCGGCGGCGATCAGTAACACCAGGGCAACTCCAATCCGGCGATTCATGGGGGGCAGGGGCACGATATGAAAACGGAACGGTTATACCTAGCCGCCAGCGCCTTGTCAGGCCCCCGGCGCGCAGCGAATCGAAGAAGCATGGGCATAGCCTTGAACACCGTGGCGAGCATCGGCCGGCATCCCATCCCGCCCAGTCACGCGGCTCAGCGCGAACATCCAGGCCCTGGTCTTCCCGCTCCCCCGGCACCATGGACAACCGGGCGCTCCGGGGTGACGCCACCCAAAGCGCCCGGAGACGCGGTCACCACCCGACCGGGCTTAGGGCCCGGCCATCTCCAGATCCATCTGGATGGACTTGATGCCAGCCCGGGCACAGGCTTCGTCCTGCTCGCCGGTGGCTGCGCCGGAGACGCCGACAGCCCCGACGATGTTGCCTGCCGCTTCGATCGGGATGCCCCCCGCCGAGAACACCAGGCCTTCCACCTTGCCCACCGCGAACGGTTTGGTGAAGCGGTCTTCCATGGTGGACAGGGGCGCGTTGAAGTTCACGGCGGTATAGGCCTTCTGCCGGCTGATCTCGATGGTGACCCGGGGCGCCAGGGTATCGCGCATGAACACCATGGGATCGCCGCTGCGATCGACGACGGTGACGCCGATCTGGATGCCTTCCTTGCGGCAGGCGGCGACGGCGCCCTGGGCGATTTTTTCCGAGGCCTCCAGCGTCAGCCTGGGAATCTTCACGATCACCGGCAGGTCGGCGACAGCGGGGAGAGTGACCGCCAGCAGGGCAATGCCGAGCAATGTTCGTTTCATGTTTCCTCCTATCGAGTACAAGGTGGGATTGGGGATCAATCCCCTTGCTTGGTCCGCAACGAGACGAATCAGTTTCCCGGATCGGCGATATAAGCACAACAAGTCGGCGGCAAGACCCTTCCCGGCGCCGCCCTATCGGCGCCCGGGCACGGTCGTTATCATCAGCGTCCGGCCATCACCGCTCACCCCCATGAAGGAATATGTCGTCTTTCTCGATCGCGCCACGCTGAACGCGGACCTGCGCTTCCCCGACTTCGACCACACCTGGGTGGAGCATCCGGATGTCCCCCCGGCGGAGGTGGCCGAAGCCTTGTGGCGGGCGAGCATCGCGATCGCCAACAAGACGCCGGTCACCCGCGCGGTGATCGAGTCCTGCCCCAAACTCAAACTGGTGGCGGTGGCGGCGACCGGGGTCAACAACGTCGATCTCGAGGCCTGCCGCGAGCGCGGCATCGCGGTCTGCAACATCCGGGGCTACGCCGAGCATACGGTGCCGGAACACGTGTTCATGCTGCTGCTGGCGCTACGCCGCAATCTGCTGGCTTGGCGGCAGACGCTGCGCCAGGGGGCCTGGCAGCGGTCGGAAGGATTCTGCCTGTTCGACCACGAAATGCACGACCTCGCCGGCTCGACTCTGGGACTGATCGGCCACGGCAGCACCGGCGCCGGGGTGGAACGGCTCGCGCGCGCATTCGGCATGGAAGTGCTCATCGCCGAGAACAAGGGAGCGGAGGCGACGCGGCCGGGTCATACCGCATTCGAGGAGGTGCTGGCGCGCGCCGACCAGATCAGCCTGCATGTGCCCTTGCTGGAGTCCACGCGTGACCTGATCGGCAGCCGCGAATTCGGTCTGATGAAGAAGACCGCGGTGTTGATCAACACCGCGCGCGGTGGGGTCGTCAATGAAGCGGCGCTGGTCTCCGCGCTGAAGACCCGGCGCATCGCCGGAGCGGGGTTCGATGTGTTGAGCACGGAGCCGCCGCGCGACGGTCATCCCCTGCTCGACCTCGACCTGCCCAATTTCCTGCTGACCCCGCACGTCGCCTGGTCCAGCCGCGAGGCGATGCAGCGACTGGGCGATCAGTTGATCGACAACATCGAGGCGTTCGTGCGCGGCGAGGCTAGAAACCGGGTGGTTTGACCGTTCCGGATCAGCCTGCCACCGGCGCCGCCTCATGTCTCGGGCGTGGCCACCTTAGAATGTTTGCGCAGGCGTTGCCTGACCCAGAGGACATAGCCGGAGAGGCCGTAGCCGACCAGCAGCAGGAGCAGGACGATGGGTGGGTCGATGGCGACCAGGGAAATCGAGAGCGCGAACAGGACGATGACGATGAACGGCACGCTCTTCTTCAGGTTGATGTCCTTGCCGCTGTAGAAGCGCAGGTTGCTGACCATGCTGATGCCCGCGAACAGGGTCACCCCCCAGGCCAGCCAGCTGATGTCGCCCCTGGCGACGTGGTTGTCCACCATGACCCAGACCAGGCCGGCCACCAGGGTCGCTGCCGCCGGGCTGGGCAGGCCCTGGAACCAGCATTTGTCCTGGACTGCGTGCATGGTGTTGAAACGCGCCAGCCGCAGCGCGGCGCCGGCGCAGTAGACAAAGGCGGCGATCCAGCCCAGCTTGCCCATGCCCTTCAGCGCGAAGCTGTACATGACCAGGGCGGGCGCGACACCGAAGGACACCATGTCGGAGAGGGAGTCGTATTCGGCGCCGAATTCGCTCTGGGTATTGGTCAGGCGGGCGACTCGGCCATCCAGGCCGTCCAGGATCATGGCCACGAAGATGGCGATGGCGGCCTGCTCGAACCGGCCATTCATGGCCTGCACGATGGAATAAAAACCGGCGAACAAGGCGCCGGTGGTAAACAGGTTGGGGAGGAGATAGATGCCACGCCGACGCGGCTTGCTGCTGGTTTCCTCGTCGCTGGCTTCCGGTTCCGGAAGGGAACCGCTCTCGCGTTCATCCATGCTCAGAGCTGCGCCAGAACATCGCTGGAGGCGCTCACCTTGTCGCCAAGCGCAACGCGCGGACGGGCATCGGTGGGCAGGTAGACATCCACGCGCGAGCCGAAGCGGATGAAGCCGTAGCGCTGGCCGCGTTGCAGCACGGCGCCCGGTTCCACGTAACAGAGGATGCGCCGGGCGATGAGGCCAGCCACCTGGACGCTGGTGACATCCTTGCCGTCCACGGTCTTGAACCAGACGGCATTGCGCTCGTTTTCGGTGGAGGCCTTGGCGAGATCGGCATTGATGAATTTGCCGGGTGTGTACCAGACCTGTTTCACCTCGCCATCCACCGGTGCGCGGTTGGAGTGGACGTTGAAGACGTTCATGAACACGCTGATCTTGAGCGCGCGGCGATTGAGCCAGGGGTCGTCGGTTTCCTCGACCGCGACGATGCGGCCGTCGGCGGGAGACAGCACCAGGCCATCACCGGCCGGCGCGGAACGCGCCGGGTCGCGGAAGAACTGCAGCACAAATATCGTCAGCAGCCAGAACGGGGACGCCCAGAGCCAGCCCGCGCCTGCCGTGGTCACCAGGGCAAGGACGGCGAAGATCGCCAGGAACGGGCGGCCCTCGCGGGCAAAAATGGGGTGTGGCCAGGGGGCCTTGGGGGGTGTGGTGCTCATGGGGCGAATGTTGGCATCTGGCGGTTGTAGTCCGAATGTCGGGTTAGGCGCAGCCGTAACCCGACATTCGGCGGCGAGTCGTCAGGTTACGCTATCACCAACCCGACCTACGCACTGCCAACCGCCAACCGACGTCTTAGTTCCTCGTCTTGTCGACCAGCTTGTTGGCCTTGATCCAGGGCATCATGTCACGCAGTTTCTCGCCGACGATCTCGATCGGATGCTCGGCATTCAGGCGGCGGCGGGCGGTCATCTCGGGGTAGTTGGTCTTGCCCTCGAGGATGAACTTCTTGGCGTAGTCACCGTTCTGGATGTTCTTCAGAGCCTGGCGCATGGCGGCGCGCGACTGCTCGTTGATGACGGCGGGGCCGGTCACGTACTCGCCATACTCCGCGTTGTTGGAGATGGAGTAGTTCATGTTGGCGATGCCGCC
>CAYMUY010000026.1:0-59547 GCA_964393825.1 uncultured Thiobacillus sp.
GTGCAGGGCACCACGTAGCGCATGATCCCCTTGGGCCCGAAACCCGGTCCCTTGGCAGTGCGGTGGGTGATGTTCTTCCCTCTCGCCGTGCGGTGGGACGTACTCTCGGACTCCTTATAGATGTCCTTGAGTACCCCATGCTCGCGCATGAACTGCATGGCGCCAGGGCCCAGGCTGCTCCTGGCGGAGTAGCCGAAGCCGTCCTCGATCATCGCCCTGGGGTTAAGCCGCCAGAGCAAGTAGAAGATGTCGTCGGCATAGCCGCCCATCAGCGTGCCGGTGAGCAGCAGCGTCTTCCTGCACTTACGCGCAAGTACCCCCATGGCCTGGCCCTGGGCGGAACCTTCGTTCTTGTACTCATGGCCCTCGTCCACCACCAGTAGACCGAAGTAGCCCTGGGGCAACTGGCGCTTGATGAACTCGGTGGGCTGGTAGCCCCCCTGTCCGAACGAGAACTCCATGTTGGCCATGGCCCGCTCCATGCGCCGTGCCTGCCGGTCGTTGAAGAACAGGTCGCCATCCGCGTTCATCAGGTTGATGAACTCGAACACGTTGTCCTCCAACATCCCGGTGAGCATGTCCTCGCCGAAGGCGGAGACCAGCCGGTGGGCGGTCTTGTCGCCGATAGTGGGGATCTGGGTCAGGGCCTCCCGCAGCATGTCCGCCTTGGGCTTGGCCTGGCCGATGCGGTGCACCAGGGTCCAGAGACGTTCCCCGCAGGCCGGGCAGGCGCGGCGGGTGGTGTTGAGTTCCATGGGGGCCAGGAAGGCGGGCAGCGGTTCGTCGTCCCCCCGGGTGAGCAGACTTCCGCACTTCGGGCAGGCAGCGTAAGCCACCCGCTGACGGTCATCGCCCTCCCCCACCACCAGCTTGCGGGTGATGAAGGCCGGTTTCCAGTTGAAGCCCATGCGCATGCGCACCCGACCCATGACGAAGAAATCCGGCACCGAGGGCGGCCGTTGCATGGCCCGCAGCTGCAATAGTTTCCGCAGGGTGTCCGGACCGTTGAGGATCCACACCCGGGCCTCGGGCACGGTCTCGCGGATTTCCCGGCGCCACTTGTAGACCAGGTGGGGCGGTGCGATCACCAGGGTACGGCTGTAGCCCTCTTCGTGCATGACGGTGGCCGCGGCGATGGCCATCATGGTCTTGCCGGTACCCATCTCGGCGTTGATGACTGCGGCGGGCTGGTTCTCGTCCACCAGCAGCCGGGTGACGGCTTGGACGACATCCCGCTGGGCCGGAAAAGGCTGACGCAGTAGGCCTTCCATGACTGATTCCCGGTGGGGATCAAACTGATCGGAATAGACGGCTGGATTCTGGCACTGCACCGCGTCCAGTAACCCGTCGCCGAACTCCTCGATAAAGCGGGTCAGGGTCAGGTGACGGTCTTGCGTGTCGAAGGCATCGACGACACGGATTTCACTGTCGACTTGAGGCATGGTTTCTCCTTGAAATGAAAACGCGGAGAAACCGGCCCCCGGCGGGGAAGGCTTCCCCGCGAGGGTGGATGAGAGGGATCAGGGGCGAGTCAGGCCGCCATGGCCAGCACTGGCGCCGGAGCTTCCTGCGTCAATGCGCCAGCCTTCACCATCCCGGAAACGATCTCCGGGAAGTGGTCAGGCAGGCCGACCCGGGCGGCGGCGATGCGGCCCAGAGGCGGATACGGGGTCTCGCTCATCAGGGTGACCACCTCGTTCCCGGTCCGGGACATAACAGCCTGCTGCCAGGTATCCAGCAAAGGAACCGGCGAGAGCAGCTTGTAGAGACCCCAGACCCGATACCAGATGGCCTCCTCCTGGCCCGAGGAACCACCGTCCCCGTCCACCAGCACCCAGGCCACCCGATTGCTACGGTCGGAGCGGGTGAGGATGGGGTCGTAGAGCCACAGATGGATCAGGTTGCCAAACAGGTTGTCCCGGGGCAGCTTGCCGGTGAATTTCTCCAACCGGTCCGCATTGCCTACGTGCACCAGGTGGGATTCACCCGTCGATTCTTGAAGATGAAAGCTGTCGAGCCCGCCTTCGTGCACCTTGAGGGTGAAGGCGGCAAGCAGTTGTTGGATGGCGGTATCCCGCCCATAGAGGGAAAGGAACATGAGTTGCCCGGCTTCATCCCGCACGCAAGCGTCGGCGAAGAGGTCGGACAGTTCCTGAAGTTTGAACAGCATGGCGATCTCCTTGAAAGCAACTCGGAGATGCCCTCCCCGTGGGGAAAGGCTTCCCCGCAGGGGTTGAGAAGGAAGGCCGAGAGCGGCTTCAGATCAGCCCTCTCTCGGCAAAGGACAAGGTTTCCCGCCCGGCGACAATGAAGTGGTCGATCACCTTCACGTCCACCAGGGCCAGGGCCTGACGCAACTGGTCAGTGAGCCACCGGTCTGCTTGGCTGGGCTCCGCCACCCCGGAGGGATGGTTGTGGGCGAAGATGACGCCGGCGGCGTTGTACTCCAGGGCGATCTTTACGATCTCCCGGGGATAGACGCTGGTCTGGCTCAAGGTACCCCGGAAGCATTCCCGGGCGGCGATCAGACGGTTCTGGGCGTCCAGGAACAGCACCACGAAGGCTTCGTGGCCCAGGGGCGACAAGGTGGCGAGGAGGTACTCCCGCACCGCCTGGGGCGACGCGAGGGTATCCCGCTGCCGCAGGCCTTCCTCCAGCCCGCGCCGAACCAGCTCGCGCGCGGCGTCGAGCCGCAGGCGAACCCGGCCCCATGCCCTGACGGGCGCGGATTCGGATAGCCGGTGGTCCACATTGGCGGACTGGCAGAACAGTTGATAGAGGGAACCCTGGTTCTCCTGCAACAGGTTGTCGGCGGTGTTCGCGCCGACCAGGGCGGACAACAGATCGAGATTGGACATCTGGGTGACAACGGGCATGGCGATCTCCGAAAAGAAGCGGAGACACCATGCCCCCGGCGGGGATCGGTATCCCCACGGGGTTGGTTGAAGACTCAGGTCCCGGGCCGGTTGGCCGTGCTCGTTACAGGGACTGACGAGCCGCAATGGGCGATCCTTGACGAGGATCGGGCGGGCTGTAGCCGACAGCCGGCGGTTGAAACACGGTTCCGATGCCTTTGCGGGGAAGCCGCACGGGCCGCCCTGGAAAGGCCCCTCCTGGGAGGGGCAAGGGTTGGAATGACGGTCTAATCCATGGCCATCCGCCGCCAGAGGGCACGAATCGTGTCCGGATCCACCAGCGCCTGGTGGCAGGCCACGCTGGCCAGGCTGGTGCCGCCACCGGTCTGGGGAACTGGAATGGCATCAGGGTCACCGTCGCAGTCGTAATCGACCACCATCAGTTCCATCGGCACGTTTGCGGTCGCACCCTGGACGACGCCGCCCTCCACGCCCACGAAGACGCGCAAGGTTTCGGTAACCCGTTGACGGCAGCAACCATCCAGGGCCTCCAGGGCAGCGGCATGGGCTACGTCCAGGTCTTCCCAGGCGATGGAACCGCCAGATTCCTCACCACGCCGATAGGCCTCCACCAACAGGCGGCAGGCACGTTCAGCGGCACTGGCCCGGCGCTGGTGCAAGACGCTCGCTTCCGGTTCCGGCCAGGTTTCCACCTCGGCGACCACCTCGAAGATCAGGGGCTGGCCGTCCCGCTCCTCGTAGTCATCGAATAACAGGGGCAGCTGCGCTGTGTCCTCCCAGAGGGTGGCGTTGTCGAAGGCCGCCTGGGCCTGGTCGATGGCGGCCTCGGGAGAGTCCGCCTCGATACCCACCTGGACCCGATGCTCGTAATCCATACGGTATTGCACGATGTAGCGGGTCATGACTTCACTCCTTCAGATGCGGGGAGAAGACCTACCCGACGAGGGGAAGTCCTTCCCCCTCGTGGGTTGATAAATCACGCTTGAATGAACCGGCTCAAACGGCAACGGCCTGGCGTTGCTCCACTACCCGGGCAAGTACCCGGGGCGGCAGGCGATAGCGGCAACCGGCGTATTCGCCGATGACGCGCCGGCCGTGTTTTTCGACCACCCGGGCCTCGGGTATCGACAGACCCTCGAAGACCAGGACGTCGCCCACCGCCACCCGGCGGTTGCGGGCGGCATGCCAGGCATGCACCTGCTCCCGCCATTCCGGATTGGCCGGCGGCACCAGGTCCAGGTAGGCCAGCGGGCAGCTGTAGTAACAGGGACCCATGCTCTCGCTCAGATCCTTGTAGCCCCAGCCGTAGCCCCGGTCCCGGGCCATGAGGTCGCAGCCGATGTAGCGCCGAACTTCATCGCCCGGCCGGGTGACTTCCCAGACCGTCCACAGCACGTTGCCGACGGCGGTGTGCCTGAGGCATCGGTAGGTGACGTCGTCGCAGTCCTGGTCGCGGGTGCGGCGCAGGATCAGCTCCCGGCGGGTCTGATGTTGGGTGAACAACCATCCCATGATGCTTTCCTCCATGAATTAGCCGGAGGAAAGCGACCCCATGTCCGGGGCGACACTTCACCCCGGCGGGTTGAGATTGCGCCCCATCAGGGGCATAGACTTCAGTTGCGCGTGGCGGGACGGAATGCCCGGAAGGCAGACCGGCCGGCCCTGCGCGCCCGCTGGCTCCAGATAACAGTGAGGCCCATGGCCAAGGCCCGGGCAAGACAGGTCCCCTGATCAGCGAGCAGCTGCTCCACCGGGGTACCGTCGTCTTCTGTCACGGTCAGCCGCCACTCTCCGAGCAGCGCTTTACCGGCACTGGTCATGGGCGGCAGGTAGTCGAGATGGGCCTGCATCAGTCCTCCCAGGGGAGCATGATGGTCAGGACCGGCTCGCCTGCGTCGCCGGGGCCGATGTGCACGTGCAGCTCCACCTCCTGAGCATCTTGCGACTGGCCGTCGCGGGGGACAACATACAACCGGTAAGGCAGGCGGCAGACACTGCCCCCGCCACGCTGGGCACGGATGGCGCAGGACGCCATCCAAAGCACGTCCCAGAGCCGCCCGGACAGGTCCTGGTGGATCTGGCGGTCGGAGTCCTCCGGTTCCCAGGCCACGCAGTCGGCCCAGACTTGGGCGGTCAGTGCCACGGGATACCGGAAACCGGCCTCGCGGGCGGCCTCGCTGACGTCCACGAGGACGCCATCGGCAATGGCCTGGGCGCGGGTGTAGGTGAAAACCAGGTCCGCCTCGCCGAAGAGGGGTGCGTCGTTATTGGATAGGGTGTTCATGGTGATTACTCCTGAGAAGAGGCGAAGTCACCCTGCCCCCTCGGGGATCGGTGCCCCGCCGGGGTTGAACAACAAAGGGTGGACAGTGGCCAGCATCAGCCGGCCATTCGTCAGGCAGGCCCCGTTCCAGCCAGGTCATAGCGCCGCTTCAGCTCTTCCACTTCAGCACCCGTCAGGCCGAATTCGCGGATGACCCGCCAGAGGGCATCGGGGAATTCCATGCCCTGATCGATGAACTCGATGAGACGTTCCAGGGGGCTGGTCGCTGGAGAGCCACCCGACAGACCCACCCCATGCACGAGCGCCTTGATCGGGATCGACTCGGAGCGGAACAGATCGCCGCCACAGGATTCGGATTCCCAGCAGACTGTTTCCCGGCCAATCAGCATGCGACTGCCCTGGACATTCACTGGGGCGAATGCCGTATCCAGGAAGGAGTCCAGGTCGAAGTCCGGGCCGGAGGCGAAGATCTCCTCCGCCGCGTATTCGGGATCGCCCAGATACCAATCCGGCCGCTCATCCCGGAGCATGACGCCATCGGCATCGGTGGTTTGCAACACGGCCCAGAGTGCCCGGATGCGGCGAACGTCCGCCTGGTCCAGGTCCACGAGCAGGAAATCCGGCCCGTAGTCGTTGCCGGGGCTGGATACGGAAAGATGGAAACAGCGTTGTATCATGGGTACTCCTTGGAGAATGCGGAGCGCCACTGCCCCGGGCGGGACGCAACGGCCCCGCGAGGGTGGAAAGAAAGGATGGATGAATCCCGGGCCTTGCGGCCGTGCTCGCTGCAGGGACTGACGAGCCTCTGGGGGACGACCCCCAAGGGTTGGGTTATGCCCAACCCGCCCCCCGAGGGGGTGCAAGAAACACTTGGGACGGCCCGGCGTGTTTCTTGAAGGGCGATGCGTGACGGGCATCGAGCGGGCTGTGACCGACAGCCGGCGGTGCAACACTTGTTGGCCGGTGCGGCCTTTCCTCAAGTCACCGACGTGCCTTCAGGAAAGGCCCCCGAGGGGGCAAAGGGAGGTGAACGTCTAGCGCCCGAAGCCGTGGATCTCCCGGGCGCGTTGGAACCCCACCCAGACCCCGTCCAAGTCGAGCCCGCGCGAGGCGAGCTCCACCCGGGCCAGGCGGTTGAGGTCCAGTTCGCCCCGGGCGGCAGCCGCAAGCAGCGCGGTGGGGCCCGTCTGGATGAATTCCAGTTCTTCGACTGTGAAGGTCCTGCTGTCTTCCGACATGGTCTTGCCTTTCAACTGATGGTCACGATGTCGCCGTAGCCGGGGCCGGGCGTCAGGTCGATGGCCCGGATCACCGGCACGAATCGGTCGGTGAGGATGCGCGTCTCGGCCACGGTGCCATCGCGGCGCTCCTCGTACTCCACATGGGTCTCCTTCTCCTTGAAGGTATCGCCCTTGATGAGCAGGGTGCGGCCCGTCTTCGAGCGGATCACCCCGCCGATCTGCCCGGCCGCCAGGGTCAGGGCCAGATGCCAGCGGGACATGGCGCGCAGCGGCGGCCGATTGGGCGTCTGGGCGGTGGCGAACAGCGCCGGGAAACTCGGCCACAGGGTGTGGCCGGCCAGGCGACCGAGCTCCGCCGTCAGTTGCGCGGCATCCAGACGCATGGCCCGCAGGGCGAACTCGGCACCTTCGGTGATGCCGGGGACCAGGTAGGGGTCCTCGTTCCAGACTTCCGGCAGGGTCTCAGGTAGCTCACCACGACCGACCGCCTCCAGCAACGCGGCCACCTGGGGATCGGGCCGCTCGGACCGTCGCTTCACCCCCAGGATCACGCACTGCCGGAAGCGCTGCTCAGGCACCATGAACACCCCCACGCGGGTGAAGCCCCGGGCGATCAGTTCCGCGAACTCCGCGTCCAGCACGTAGTGGGGCACGATGAGCGCCAGCACGCCGCCGAACTTGAGCCACGGAAAGGCCTTGCGGCAGAACACCTTCTCCAGGCGGTCACCCCTGGCGCGCTCCGAGGTCCCGGCCCGGTCGGCCACGGTGTGGCCATAGGGCGGGTTGAGGAACAGCAGGCCCACCGAGCGGGCGGTGACGAACACGTCGGCGACGTCGCTATGGGCCACCATGTCCAGCAAGCCCTTGGCGTGCCAGGCGCGCTCGGCGTCGAACTCCACGCCCAGGGCCTCCACCTTTGTGCCGCAGTCGGTGAGATGCTGCTTCACCTCCGCCAGGGCCGTGCCCTCACCGCAGCAGGGGTCCAGGATACGGACGTTCCCCGCGCCGATGTCCAGGGCGGAGAGGATCCCCGCCAGGGTCACCTCGTCGGTAGGGAAGTAACCGTTCTTGATGAAATTGCGGGCCAGCCGCTGAAAGATCAGTGCCATGGTCCGCACCTCAGATGAGGTTGAGCAGCTTGGCAAGTCGTTCGCTGGGCCGCCCCAAGAACGACTTGGCCCCCTCGGGGGGCGGATTGGATGTCTTTCCCGAGCCGGGGGCGCAGCTATACCAGCTGTCGGGATGATCCGGTTCCACGCAGTCGCCGTCGGGCGTCTCGCAGACCGAATCCATGATCCATTCTTCCAACTGGTCCAGGTCAGGGACCGGCCAGGTCTGATGCTTCCAAGTGATGGTCTTGGGCAGATCGAACATGTTGAACTCCTCGAAAGAGCGGAGACAACCGGCCCCGGGCGGGGAACGGACTCCCCGCGGGGTGGTTGGATGGACGAAATCCCGGGCCGTTGGGCCTGGCTCGTTGCGGGGACTGACGAGCCTGGAAGGCAATCCTTGACGGGGATCGGGCGGACTGTGGCCGACAGCCGGCGGTTTCCCTCAGCGCTCCGGAAAGCGTTCAGGGAACCCGCCTGGGTTCGGGCATGAAACGGGCACACGTGGCTTGGATACGGCGCCCCCTGCCGGCCTTGCCGGGGCGTCCGCGTGTGGAGGCCGGGACGCCTGACCGGGGCGCGCGTCGGCGTTGGCCTATGCGCAAATGGCGCGGCGCGTGGACTGCCGCTGCCCGGAATGCTGAGAGCCCGGAGCACGGGCTTTCCGATCGGTTTCCTCTTGGAAGCCCATCGGAAAGCCCGCGCGTGGCGGGCAAAAGATCATGGACTGGAGGGTTCAGTCACCAGCAACGGCCCAGGCCTGCGCCTTGGCATCGAAGCGATACCCCAGCTCCTTGAGGCGGTCGCGCTGCTCACGGAACAGGCCCCGGTCCACGGTGGGATCGAGCTTGATGCCTTCCCGCTTCCAGACCTTGGTGCCCAGGTCCGCCCCGAACATCTTCACCAGGGCTTCCAGGTTCGGATCCAAGTCCACCTGGCCGGCAGGCGTGACCACGACCACCGTGGTTTCGGCTTCGGCAACGGGTGCGGCATGGGGCCGGGTGGCCTCTTCCTCGATGGGATCGGGCTCTTCCTGGCCAGCGCCGGATTCCGGTGCGGCTTCGCCCACCTCTTCCAGCTGGACGTCCACCAGGTTGGCGCGGATATCCGTCATCGCCTTGCCCCGCCAGATATAGGAGGACAGATAGATGCTGGAGATGGCGAATTCGCCCTGGTAGCGGCCTTCCTCGAACTGGTCCAGGAGCGCGTCCTTGACCTTGAAGGTGCCCACGTCCGTGACGAGGTCCCCCACGGAGAAGGCGCCCTTGGCGCCGTGGATTTTCTTGACGGTGAGTGTGCCGTTGACGTGCAGCATGATGTGTTCCTTTCGAAGAATGAACTGGCGGACATCACGCTCCCCGACGGGAAGCAGCGGCCCGCCAAGGGTGGTAAGACGAATGCGATCGATGCGATGGTTTGAGATGGAGGGTCCGCATCAGGCGGGTGTCCAGTCCCCGGACATCAAGGCCGCTTGCGCCGCCTCGAACTCCAGGTAGAACTCCTCGGACACCCGCGCGAAGTCGCCGCTCTCCTCATCGAAGGCGGCGATGAAGAACCCCCAGCCCAGACATTCCATGACGATCTGTTCATGGACTTCCATGGTGGTCTCCCCAAGGAACAACCAGGGAGACCGCATCCCGTCAGGGAACGGACGGTTCCCCGGCAGGGTGGGTGGAAGGGAAAAACACAGCCCTACTGCGCAGTGCTGTCCGTATGGGACGAGGTGGGTTCGACAGGCAGTGTCACGGCCTGGCCGTCCACCTTGGCGAAGCCGATCTTCAGCAGACGCCCCTTGATGGCTACACCTTGCTGACCGATCTTCTCGCCCCGTTCGTAGGTGAACAGTTCCGGGTAGATGTCGCCGATCCGGAAGCCGATGACCACGGGCTTCTTGCCGTCCACCTCGGGCTTCAGCATGGCGACGATGCGCCTGGCCTCACCTCCGGTGACCCGCAGGTCGAACTTCGTGTACTCCACGTCGCTCGGGTCGCCGCGCATGGCCGAGATGGAACAGGCCAGAAAAGGCTGGCCCTTGCGGGGTTTCACCTCGCGGATGCGGTTGAGATAGCCGACCCCGTTGACGTGCAGGTCGAAGAAGGCCTTCTCGCCAGCGGATCTGCCGGTGGTGGATTGGGATTGAGACTGTGCTTGGGACATGGAACTCTCCTTCGGAAGAAAGAAAGGGGAACCATGCCCCGGACGGGGAAGGGGTTCCCCGCTGGGTGGATGCTACGGATGGATACGGAATCCCCGGTCTTGCGACCGTTCCGGTTTCAGGGACTGACCGGGCTCGAAGGCGCCTTGCGGCAAATGGCGGGATCATTCCCTGATCCCGACGGGTGCAGTGCGGTGCAAGCGAGCGGTTCTCCGCCAACGAAATACACTCTCAGGCTACCAAGGCTGAAAGCCTTGTCAAGCGGGGCTTCGCGGGCATGGGGATAGGGAATATCAGGGAAAGCTAGAGCAGGCCTGGTTCGGTGGATGGGAGAGCTGCATCCGGCAAACGGCAGCTATATGCGCTTCTTCCATCATTGTGCCGAGCCCCCTTATCGGGCAAGTCCTCGGCCAGAACGGCCATAGCCAGTTCCCATGACTGTACGTCCGTGAATTTCTGCCTCCGAAGCCTCAATTAGGCAGCACCCGCCTCAATCTGGGCAACGCTGATTCAATGGCTGCTATCTGATGCACAGCCGACGCTCCAGCATGGCAGAGTAATGGAGCCGCTGTGCTTTGCATCGCGCTGCTGCATGGCCGTCAAACCACCATCCGGTCCTGGGGGAGCAATGGGGGGCACCACTCCCGCCTACCCTTCCCTTTACTTGGCCAGCGTGTCATCCACCAACTTGAAGACTCTGCCGTCCTGAGCCCGACATGTGCCCTGAACATCGGGTAGATGGCTCACCCACTCGCAGTCCAAACGCTCCCCGTCCTTGGTTTTCAATACGGCTTGCCCTTCCCGGATATGCCGACGATGAATGCGAGACACATTGCGGTAGACCCCTCGGCATTCCAGGTTCAAACAACGCTCACTCTCCCATTCGCCCACGTAACGCTTGCCATCGAGCGTCACTTCCATGGAATTGTGAACAAGCCAAGTCAATGTCAGCGTGCCCACGGCTTGTGTGGCATCGTTGGCATCTTTGAGGGCCACATTGGAGGCACAACCGGTCAGGGCGAAGGCCAGGATGGTGAGGAGATGACTAAGTTTCATGGTGTGTCCTTTCTTCGAGTTGAATCGATTGGGCTTGTTTATCAAAGCGCCTCGGCCTCGCGGTCGGCCATCAGGCGTTCGGCGTCCCGGCGTCCGAACAGCCAGAACAGCGCGGGGGTGAGATAGGTATCCAACAAGGTGGAGCTGATGAGGCCGGAGAAGATGACCACGGCCACGGGGTGCAGGATTTCCGTGCCAGGTCGCTCGGCCTCGAACAGCAACGGGGCGAGGGCAAAGGCGGTCACCAGGGCGGTCATCAGCACCGGCGCCAGACGCTCCAGGGAGCCGCGCACGATCATCTTGTGGTCGAAGCCCTCTCCCTCGCGGCGCATGAGGTTGATGTAGTGGCTTACCTTCAGGATGCCATTGCGTACCGAGATGCCGGCCAGGGTGATGAAGCCGATCAGCGCCGCCACGGAGAGCGGCTGGCCGGACAACCACAACCCGATCACGGCCCCCACCAGGGCCAACGGGATGTTGGCCATAATCAGCAGCGACAGCCGCGCCGATTTGTAGCGGCTGTAGAGCACCACGAACATCAGCGTCAGCGAGACCACGGACAACAATCCGACCAGCTTCGAGGCCTCCTCCTGGGCCTGGAACTGGCCGCCCAGGGTGATGAAATAGCCCTCCGGCAGCTTCGTGTCTCCAACCACCCGGCGGATGTCCGCCACAACTTCGGACAGTGCCCGGCCTTGGGCGTTGGCGGAAATGACGATGCGGCGCTTGCCGTCGTCGCGGCTGATCTGGTTGGGGCCGTCGCTGTCCTCGATGGTGGCGATGCGTGACAGGGGCACGCTGCCGTTCGGGGTGCTGAACTGGATGCGGCCCAGACCCTCCACCGTGCGCGCCGACTCCGGCAGGCGCATGACCAGGGCGAAGCGCCGCCCACCCTCGATGATCTGGGTGGCCCGCTCACCTTCCACCAACCCTTGCAGCATGGCCAGGATCTGCGGCGTAGGTACGCCGTATTGGGCTGCCGCCGCGTAGTCGATGCGCACCTTGATTTGGGGTGCGAGCACCTGCTTTTCGACTTCCAGGTCAGCCAGGCCTGGGATGCCGGCGAGTTTCTCCCGTAGCCCCTCCGCCTGGGCGCGCAGGGTGTCCAGGTCATCGCCGAAGAGCTTCACGGCGATCTGGGCGCGCACGCCCGACAGCATGTGGTCGATACGGTGTGAAATGGGCTGGCCGATGCCAATGGCTGCCGGCAGGTTGACCAAGCGCCCGCGGATATCGGCCAGGATATCGTCCATCGGCCGGGTCAGTTCGGTCGCGGGCTTCAAGCCCACATCCAGTTCGCTGACGTGCACCCCCTCGGCATGTTCGTCCAGTTCGGCGCGACCGCTGCGCCGTCCGACGTGGACCACCTCGGGTACTTGGCGCACCAGCACCTCGGCCTGTCGGGCCAGGGCGGACGATTCGGCCAGGGTCACGCCAGGATTGAGGCGCAGGCCGATGAGCAGGGTGCCTTCGTTGAACGGCGGCAGGAAGGTGGTGGGGAAGAACGGCACCGCCACCGCCGCCACCAGCACTGCCGTGGCCCCCGCCGCCAAGGCCGCACGGGGTCGGTTCAGCACGGATTGCAGGCTGCCGCGATAACGCACCTTGAGCCAAGCCAGCAGTTTCGTGTCGCCGTGGTCGAGGGACTTCATGCGCGGCAGCAGATAGAACGCCAGCACCGGGGTGATCGTCACCGAAACCACCAGGGAAGCTAGAGTCGAGACGATGAAGGCCACGCCCAGCGGTACGAACAGCCGCCCCTCCATGCCTGGCAGGGCGAACAGCGGCAGAAACACCAGCACGATGATGAGGGTGGCATAGAGGATGGCCGAACGCACCTCCAGGGTGGCGTGGGCTACCAGTTCGATGGGGTGCAGGCGGTGCTCATGATGTTTGATTCGTTCTTCCTTGAGCCGCCGCAGGACGTTCTCGATGCCCACCACCGCGTCATCCACCAAACCGCCGATGGCGATGGCAAGGCCGCCCAGGGTCATGGTGTTGATGGACATGCCGAACTGCTTGAACACCAGCGCGGTCATGAAGATCGATACCGGGATGGCGGTGAGCGCGATCACGGTCGGGCGCAGGGTGCCCAGGAAGAAGAACAGGATCACCGCGACGAACACCGAGGCGCCGATCAGCTTGCCTTGCAGGGTATCGATGGAGGCCTCGATGAAGCTGGCCTGTCGGAAGGTGACGCGGGGCTCGGCCATACCCGCCGGCAGGCCCTGTTTCAGCGTGCCCAGGGCGTCCTCGATGGACCGGGTCAACCCGATAGTGTCCGCCGTGGGTTGTTTCTGGATGCCCAGGATCACCGCCGGCCTGCCCTCGAAACCGGCATCGCCACGTTTTATGGCCGGGGCGAAAGTCACCCCGGCAATCTGGCGCAGCAGGATGGGTTGCCTGTTACGGCTGGTCAGCGCCAGGTTCTTTAGGTCCTCCAGGCGGGAGGTGCGGCCCAAGTTGCGGATCAGGTATTCGCGGCCGTTGAGTTCCAGAAAGCCGCCCGAGGTGTTGGACGAGAAACCGCGCAGGGCGTCGTCGAGCTGGTCGTGGGCGATGCCCAGCTCCGCCATGCGCACGGTGTCCGGCTGCACCTGGAATTGGCGCACCTCGCCGCCGATGGGGATGACCTGCGCCACGCCGGGGATCGCCATGAGGCGGGGCCGAAGCACCCAGTCGGCGTATTCCCGCACCTCCATGGGTGTGATCTTTTCCGTGTCGATGGGGATGGCGATCTGCATGATCTCGCCCATGATCGAACTGATCGGCCCCATGCGCGGGGTCACGCCATCGGGCAGGCCTTCTTCCATGGAGGTGAGACGCTCCGAAACCATCTGCCGTGCGCGGAAGATGTCGGTGCGCCAGTCGAAGGTGACGTAGATGAAGGACAGCCCGGCGCTGGATACCGAGCGCACGCTCTCCACCCCCGGCAGCCCGTTCATGGTGGTCTCCAGCGGGAAGGTAATGAGTTGCTCTACCTCCTCCGGGGCCATGCCACCGGCCTCAGACATTAGGGTGACGGTGGGCTTGTTGAGGTCGGGAAATACATCCACAGGGGTGCGGGTCAGGGTGAACGCGCCGTAGGCCATCACCACCAGGCTGGCGATGATCACCAGCAGCCGGTTGCTCAGGCTGTTGTTGAGTAGCCACTTGAACATGACAGCGCCCCTACCTGACCTGATTGACCAGGGTCGCGGCGCGCACCACCACCCGGTCACCCGCTTTCAGTCCGGCGGTCACCGCCACGTTGGCGCCGTCCAGGGGCTCCACGGTCACCGTGCGGGGCTCGAAATGTTCCGGTGCGATCTTGACCCAGACGATGGCCTGGTTGGCCGGATTCTTCACCAGTGCCGCCGCCGGCACGCGGTAGCCCTGCACCGTGCTTCTGGATAGGGCATAGACCTTCACCGGCTGGCCCACCGCCAAGTTGGCCAAGGCATTGCCCTCGCCCCGGAACAACAGCGGCAAGGCCTGCTCGCGCAGGCTGCGGGCGGCACCGACGAAGGTCAAAGGCACCCGAACCTCGCCCACCGCCAGACTGCCTGACTCCACGTCCTGGGCCTGGCTGGTGTCGTAGGCCAGCGCCTCGATGCGCAGGCGGTTGGGATCGACCACCTCGAACACCACCTCGCGCGCCTCGACTACCTGGCCGGCCACGGCGTTGCTCATGGCGATGACCCCTGACACGGGAGCCACCAGGGCGTCTCGGTTGGAAAGTCCCGCGCCCAGGGCAGCGATGCGACCAGTGAGGCTGTCGATCTCGCTTTCGGCAGCCTCGATGTCCTTGCGCGGGACGGTGTCGGCCAGTTCCTTCAAGCGGGCCAGACGCTTTTCGGCCAAGCCCTTGGCGGCACGCAACTCCGCCAACTGGGCGGCCTGGTTGGAGCGCTCGATCATACCGGCGGAAGGCACCACCCAGGCCAGCACCTGGCCTTTCCTGACCCGTTGTCCGATGTTGGGAAAGCCGCGCGGTCCGGGCTCCAGCCGGCCGGCGATGAGGGCCTGCACTCGGCCGCCAGTATTGGAATCCATGACCACCTTGCCGGAGAGTTCGAAGGCGCGGGGCAACACAGCTTCCTCGACCGGCAGTGTGCGTACGCCGATCTGCCGTTGCGCCGGCTTGGGCAGGAACACGCCGCCGTCCGGCAAGCGCTTGGGACCGTTGCTGTTAATGGCGGCGGGGGCGTCGCCGTGGTCGTGGCCTTCGCCGGCATGGGCGCCAGACACCAGGGCCAGGCAGAGCATGGCCAGAATGGCAATGGGCTTCATGCGGCACCTCCCGGACGGCGGCTACGCAGGCGGCGGATGAGCCAGGCCAGGCCGACCAGGACCGTGCCGGCGATAGCGGCCCAGAGAGCATATTCCTGCCAGCCGTGGACATGGTCAGTCTCGGTTGTCCCGGTTTCTTCGTGGATGTCGAGATCACCAGCCAGGTGGTCGGTCTCCTCGCCGGCCCTGATGGTGGCGGCCACCGGTATTTCCCCCGGTGCGAGGGACTTGGCCAGGGTGGCCTCGAATTCCCCTTCGCCATGGGCCTCCACCGGTACTTTGACACCACCCAGCGTCAGTTCGAGCTTGGCGTCCTTGACCGGGCTGTTATCGGCAGCGTGGTCGAGCCAGAGGGTCAAATGGGTACCTTCGAGCACGCCAACCAGTTCGAAGAGATCGGACGCAGCGGCGAAGCGCGGCAAGGCGGGGCCAGACGTAGCGGCAGGGGCGTCGCCGTGGTCGTGATCCTCTCCGGCCCAGGCCGCCATGGACGCGGTCAGGACCAGGGCCGCCAGCAGGTGTGTGGGTTTCATGGATTGTTCTCCTGGTTATTCGGGTAGCAGGCCCATGGCCTGGCGCAAGGCGGACACCGAGGCGGCCAGTTCGACGCGGGCACGGGCGGCATCGCGCTCGGCCTCGGCCGCCTCACCCTCGATGCGCATACGGGTGGGCAGGTCGGTTTCACCCAGGCGGAAGGATTTCTCGAAGAAGCCCCGTGTCTCGTTGGCCAGCCGCGCCCGCTGTTCAGCGGCGGCCAGCCAGGCGCGGGCCGACTCTTCACGTTGACGGGCGGCGTCGATCCCGGCGGCGACGCGCTCCCGTTCGACGGCCAACCGGGACTCCGCCTCGGTTTCCTCGGCGGCGGCCGTGGCGACGCGGGCCCGCTGCCGGCTGTCTGAGCCGAAGGGAATGCGCACACCCAGGGTGAGGGTCTGGGACCAGGCATCCCCGGCATTGGCCCGGTCGCGCGTGGTCGCCAGCCGCAGTTCCGGGTTGGCACGGCTTTGCACGCCGGCCAGCTTCCGGGCGGCGCGGGCCGTTTCAACCTGGGCTGACCATTCCTTCAGGAGCGGATGGGCATCTCCTGCAACGACGTGGGCGGGCGTGGGCTCGGCGGTGGTGGATACAGCGTCCCGCACCACTTCGCCCGTGAGGGCGCGCAGCCGTTTGGCAGCTTCGGCCAACAGCCCGCGCGCTCGCGCGACTTCGGCGATTGCCCCTGCCACAGAGGCATCGGCCTGGTGCCCATCGGCCCGTGACAGGTCACCCGCCTTGACCCGCCGGGCCACGTCGGCTGCCAGCCGCTCGGCGTTCTTCCTGCGTCCTTCGGCGGCCTCCAGATCGATGCGCGCCAGGGCCAGGGACCACCAGGCCTCGCGCACTTCGCCAGCCGTGCGCAGTCGTGCAGCCTCCAACTGACCCTCCAGCGCGGCACCTTCGACTTCGGCCAGGGCGCGTTGGCCAGCCCGCTCGCCCGGCAACCAGAGTGGCATGGCAAGCCCAGCTTCGAATTCCCGGCTACCGTGGTCACGATTGAGCTGGTCCGTCTTATAGGAAACCTCCAGGCTGGGCGGCTCCGCCAGCCAACTGTCGGCGGTTTGCCGGCGTGCCCCGACGGCATCGCGCCGTGCCCCGGCGGCACGCGCCTCCGGCTGGCGTGCCCAGGCGGCCTCGAAGGCCTGGTTGAGATATGGCGGGGTTTCCACTGCCCAGGCAGCGGAAACCAGGGCGGCAAGCGGGATGCCCCATGCCATCAGCAAGAGGGAAACACGGCCTCCCAAGCAGCACGCAATGTTCATTTGAAGCCTCGTCCTGTTGCAGCCACCCAAGTGGAGGGCAGCCGGAATGCGCGTAAATGCTTACGTCAAACCCGGCGAGGCACACGCGACAACGAGGGGATCGAGGAACGCGCCAACCTGCCGGAGTTTCAGGCGAGGTCGGCTAGAGGGGGGCGGAACAGGGAGCCTGGCGGCGGGGTGGGCAGGAAGACCCGATAGGTCATGGCATCGCGGCCTTGCGACGCCGGTAGCAGGGGCGGGTTTGCGTCGATGACGGCCTGCGTGAAATGCGCGTGGCAACTCGGGCAGTCGGCATCGAAATCGCTGTTGCCGGGATCGCTATCGGCTTGGGCAGCGCTGGCCTGATGCTCATGCGCGTGGTGACCGAAGTGCTGCTGGGCCTTGCCATCCTGTTCATGCTGGCAATAAGCCGCCACTGCCGCAGTGGACCACTGCAACGGCAGGAGGAGCATAAAAAGGATGGCTACGAGCTTGCGCATGCCGGGGATGCTAACTCAGCGCGCGCGTGGCGTACAACCGAGACCGAGGCGGTCAGCGCCAGTGTCGCCATCACGCCGGCTACCAGCAGGTCGGGCCAGGCCGTGCCGGTGCCGAACACACCCAGGGCGGCCAGCGCCACCGCTACGTTGCCGATGGCGTCATTGCGGCTGCATAGCCAGACGGAGCGCATGTTGGCGTCCCCGTTGCGCCAGGCATACAGCATGATCGCCACGCCGACGTTCACCGCCAGGGCCAGCAGGGCCACCAAACCCATGGTCAGCGGCTCGGGTGGGATGCCCAGCGCGGCAGCCCAGACGGTCTTGGCCAGCACCAGAACGCCATAGGCGCCCATGGTGACGCCTTTGATCCAGGCCGCCCGTGCACGCCAGGCCAGGCCCATGGACAGCACCGCCAGGGAGAGACCGTAGTTGGCGGCGTCCCCCGCGAAATCGACCGCGTCGGCCAACAGCGAAACCGAGCCGGATTTCAGGCCGCCGCCGATCTCCACCACGAACATCACAGCATTGAGGACAAGCGCTATCCACAGTGCCCGGCGATATCGCGGCGAAATGGCGGTAGTTGAAGCGTCACAGCTTCCAGAACACGAGCAACCTGGCATGGCCACATCTTGCAGTGAGGGGATGGCCACATTGGAAACCTTGGAGCCACTCCAGGGTCAAGAGGGTAAAGTCATGCCGTTGATGATGGGAGTCACCCATGCGCATAGGCGAGCTGGCGCAAGCCACAGGTGTAGAAATCGAGACCATCCGCTATTACGAGAAGGCCGGGCTGCTACCGGAGCCCGGACGCGAGGCCAACGGCTACCGGGCCTACCAGCAGCAGCATCTGGAACGGCTGGCCTTCATCCGTCATTGCCGGGCATTGGACATGCCGCTGGAGTCTATCCGGCGATTGCTGGATTTCGTCGCCCATCCAGAGGAGCAATGTGGCGACATCAACCGGTTGATCGACGAGCAATTGGCACGAGTACAGGCTCGGCTCACCAGCTTGCACGCGCTGGAGAGACAACTTATCTCACTGCGGGCTCAGTGCGGGGAGAATCACAGGGCCAGCGAGTGTGGGATTCTGCATGAACTGGTTGCTGCGGCGCATGGGGAGGCTTGCGCCTGTCATCCGATTTGATGCCTGATTTGGCCGAACAGCGCGCCTACGGTGTCAGGCAGGCCTCAGATGCAGTCCGGCCTCTCGAATGACCGATTTTCCTGGATGACGAGGGATCGCAGCAGGTTCCAACTTGCCCCTAAGTGCATCGCCTGATTGCTAGCGTTGGCCTGAGAGGAACATGGAGGTCCGGGTACCCTTGCGCGTACTCACACTCACGCCCTAGTGCCCTGCAGGATGACTTGCCCGTTTGTTTGCCTCGAAGCCACCTTTAGCCTTCCAGCCTTCGAAGCCATCCTGCAGCACCTTGACGTTATCCCACCCGAGCAGACGGAGCGCGAACACAGCCTGGGCGGAGAGGGAGCCGGAGTTGCAGTAGATCACCACCAGTCCGTCCTTGGGGATATCGTAACGTTTAGCCGGAATCCGACGCCAGTCAATGTTTCGCGCGCCCGGGATATGGTCCTTGGCGAACTGCACAGCATCACGGGCGTCGATGACCAAGATACGTTTCCAGTCCTCCTCTGGGATTTGCTCTGGCCAGATCAGACTGCTGCCGTACTCAGTGAAGTCCATGTACTCCTCGATGGTTTCGGCTGCGGCGGCCTTGTCTGCGGCATGGACGGGCAGTGCCAGTAGGGCGATGCTGGCAACGAGGGCAAGCAGGGTCTTGGACATGAAGTTCTCCATGGTTTGCGGGTTAATGCCGGGCAGGGTTAAGACGTGGGTGGGTCTCTTCGCCCACCCACCAGACGATGACGCCGGATACGAGCATGGCCGCAGCCGTGAACCAGAATCCGGCCTCGATGTTGCCGACTAGGCTGGCTACTGCCCCCAGCAATAGGGCGCCGATGCCATAGCCAAGGTCGCGCCAGAAGCGGTAGATGCCGATGGCACTGCCCCGCCAGTTGGGATGAGCGATGTCGGCGACGGCTGCCGACAGGTTGGGGTACAGCAGGGCCATGCCGAAGCCAGTGACGGCGGCGGCGAAGGACCACCAGATTTCGCCCTCGCCCAGCAGGGTGAGGGCCACGCCAGCACCGCACAGCCACATACCCCAGATGATGGGCTTCTGGCGACCGATCTTGTCCGAAAGGTGTCCGGTGAAGAACTGGGACATGCCCCAGACGAAACCGTACACCCCCACCACCCAGCCGATGCCAGCCAGAGACAGACCGCGCTCATAGAGCAACACGGGATAAAAGACCCAGACCAGAGCGTCGACAAACTTCTCCACGAGGCCAGCCTGGCTGAGGGCGAACATGCGCCGATCCCGCCAGCTCATCAGCGTGAACACCTCCCAGGTCGTGGGCTGGTCGTCGATGTTGGTGGGATAACGGGGCTTTGGCCCGGTGACCTGGCCGGCGGCGTGTTTCTTGCCCTCGGCGTGGGCCCAAGGCAGGGTGTCCTTCACCCAGAGCAGGGTCAGCAGTCCTGCGACAAGTATCGCTGCCAGACCGAACACGAACAGTCCCAAGCGTGGCCCAAGGCCGGCAGCCATGTAGCCTGTGACGATGCCGGCCACCGCCACGCCGAAGTAGCCCGAGAACTCGTTCAGACCGATGGTCAGGCCCCGCTGTTCAGGCCGGGTGAGGTCCAGCTTGGCGGTCTGGGTCATGGACCAGGTGAATCCCTGGTTGATACCGAGCAGCACGGTGGCGAACACGATCCAGTCCCAGGACGGGGCGTAGAGGATGATGAAGGGGATTGGCACCGCTGCGACCCAGCCCCAGAACAGCACTTGCTTACGGCCAATACGCTCGGACAATCGACCTGCAACGAAGTTGAGAGTGCCTTTGACGAAGCCGAAGGCCACCACGAAGGCCATCAACATCATGAAGGAACCCTTGGCGACGCCGAACTCGGATTCAGCCAAGGCCGGCACCACCGTGCGGGTCATGCCGATGGTGAGCCCCACCAGGAAGACCTGAATCAACTGATGGCCGAACTGGGCGATGTTGTGACGGATGCCGTAGCGGTAGTCCGCCACTTCCTGGGCAACGGTCATCTCAAGCGCCCAGGTTGAAGGCCACCATGCGATCCATTTCGGCTGGCCGGGGCGGGATTTCCTTGGTCAGGGAGGCGACGAAGTCATCCTTCTCTAGCGCCAGGATGGGATTCCAGCGTTTTTCAAAGCCCAGGGTGGAGCCGGGCTTGCCGGACATGCCAGCACCACAAACGCTGCCGGAAGTATGGCCGGGATAGATTTCGACCTCGGGCGCCAGAGATAGGAGGCGCTGGTGGATCGATTCGTGGATCTGCACGGCCATCACCGTCTCCTTGCCGGCCAGGTCGGGCCGTCCCACGGCACCGATGAACAGGGTGTCCCCGGTGAGCACGAACCAGGGTGCCTCGGCACGACGCTTATCCGTCACCAGCACGCAGATGGAATCCGGCGTGTGGCCGGGGGTATGCAGGACGTCGATGTAGACGTTGCCGACGTCGATGCGCTGGTTGTCCTTGAGGGGCTCGAAGGGATACTTCACCCGTCCCGCATTGGATTCGTGCAGACAATACTTCGCGCCCGCCTTTTCGGCCAAGGCTCGGCCCCCGGAATAGTGGTCGGCATGAACATGGGTGTCGATGACGTGGGTGATCTTCACGTCCTGCTTGGCCGCCTCGGCCAGGAACCAATCCTCGTCGCCCAGAACCGGATCAACGACTACGGCCACATGGCAGGAAGCGCAGCCGAACAGGTAGGAAAGCGTGGCCTCCTTGGCCAGAAGTTGGCGGAAAAACATCGTTGTCTCCTCGTTGGGTGTGATTCAGAAAACCAGAACCTTGTCGGACTGCTGGGTCCAATGGACAAGCTCTTCCAGAGTGGAGCGCCGCGCGCCCTCCAGCAGTTCCGCATCTGTCATGCCGCGGGCATCCATGCAGGTGCCGCACACCGCCACCTCTCCGTGGCGGACGACCCGGCCCAACATCAGATTGATGTTGTAGAACCCTTGGGGCACCTGCTGTCCCCGCTTGGCGCAGAGGGCGGCGTCCCCCATGAGAAAGAGCCGCACCTGCTCTCCTTCCTGCTTGGCCAGCGTCCCGGCCAGGCGCAAGGCGTTGTAGGGGCGTTCGTTGCCATAGGGCGCATCGTTGAGGATGAAGAGATACCTGGCCATCAGGTTTCTCCGGATTCGATGGGGAGTCCTGCCGCCAGCCACTCCGGCAAACCGTCGGTGATCTTGTGGGCGTCGTAGCCATGCTCCCGCAGCAGTTGCACCGCCTCGGCGGACAGCATGCAGAAGGGGCCACGGCAGTAGGCGACGATCTCCTTGTCCGCAGGCAACTCGGCCAGGCGTCTCTTGATTTCCTCCAGCGGCATGGAGCGGGCGTAAGGCAGGTGCCCATTGGCGTATTCATCTGAGGGACGCACGTCCAGCACCACCACATCACCACGCCGGGCTTTTTCCAGCAGGCCGCGCCGGGTCTCGGCGTCCAGTTTCTCCGGAGTCGAGAAGATCTGGTCCATGGCCACCTTCAGTTCCACCAGGTGTTCCTCGGCGACGGTACGCAGATTGACCCAGAGGTCGCTGACATCGCTGCCAGTCAAGCGATAGGCGATGAAGCGACCCTCGCGCCGAGTCTCGACCAGGCGCGCCTCCTTTAAGACCCGCAGGTGGGCGCTGGCAAGTTTGATGTCGATGTTGGCCTCTGCGGCCAGGACTTCGACGGTCTTCTCACCTTGAGCGAGTATCTCCAGAAGTTCCAGCCGCTTGGGACTGGAAGTGGCCTTGCCGATGCGGGCGACCTGTTCGTAGAGCAGGTCCTTGAGTTGGCGCTTGTTCATATGTCTAACAATCTAACGATGTTTAGAATGTAGCAGGTGCAAATGCAAGATTCAATCGTGTTATCTGTCTGTAATGGCCGAGCTCGAGACGTTTTGCCACCGGCCCCATCGGGCAGATTATTGGCTATGTTCTCAAATCACCTTCATCGGTAGCCACATCTCGAAAACCGTTCGGCCCGCCGTGGTGGAAGCTGAGATTCTGCCTCCGTGAACGTCAACTATTGAACGGACAATGGCGAGCCCGAGACCCGTGCCTCCAGAACTGCGCGCGGGGTCGCCCGTATAGAAACGATCGAACAGGTGAGGAAGCTTCTCCGGGGAGATCGTTCCGGGGTTCTCCACGGCGATGACCGCGTGATCCGACTCTAAGGTGAGTCGAATCGTCACGCTGCCGCCAGTTGAGGTGTGGCGGATGGCGTTGGCCAGCAGGTTGGACAGGCCCCGGCGCAGCATCAGGCGATCCCCGGGTACGCTTGCCTCGCCTTCAAGAAGTATCTGGATGCCATGCTCCTCGGCAACGATGCCGTGGAACTCGATCAAGTCCTGGGCCTCTCGCGTAAGGTCGACCGTCTCCCGGTTCGGCACGATGAGCCGGTTGTCGGCCTTGGCGAGGAACAGCATTTCGTCCGTCATCCTGGCCAAGCGCTCATATTCTTCGACGTTGGATTGCAACACGCCACGATATTCATCGACGCCGCGGGCGCGGCTCAGGGCTACTTGTGTCTGGGTCATCAGGTTGGAAATGGGCGTCCGCAGTTCATGGGCAATGTCTGACGAGAACTCCGACAAGCGCCGGAAGGAATCGTCCAGTCGGGCCAGCATGGCATTGAACGACTGCGCCAGTTTTCTCAACTCGGAAGGACTGCCTTCCTCCGGCAAACGGGTCATGAGTTGTTCTGCCGATATCTCTGTCGCAAGGTCACTGAAGCGTCGTAGTGAAGCCAGACCACGATGGGTGGCATACCACCCCAGCCCTGCGGTCGCCAGGGCGGCCAGGGTCATGGCCAGCCCCAGGGTAAGGTGGAAACGTGCCATGAACAGTTCGTGATGTCCGATATCCTGGGCCACCGCGACGTACTGGGTTTCGGAGGTGCCTGCGACGACAGGCACGACCTTGCCCCGGTAGTTATGTTCCCCCAGACGCCATTGTCGGAGCCCACCAGCCAAGCACTCAGCCTGCTGGGTGGAGCAGGTGCTGGCATTCAACAAGGTGGCCGGGAAGGGTGCGCCTGGCGTGGCAAACCAGACGGCCCCATCGGCGTCCGTCACCGCAACGAACAGGCCATGATGTCCGACCAGCGCATCATCCAGCTGTTTCGGCAACTGCGCCATGGCCTCTTGACTGTCAGCGCGTTCGATCAGGTGGCGAATCAGCTCCAGCTTGCCATCCAGTTCATGCCGGTCGGATTCGATAAAATGCATTTCGACGGCGCGTGACAGAAATAAACCCGTTGCCAGCAGGACCGCACTTGCCGCAATGGCAAACAAGAGGCTGATACGAGCTGTCAGCGATAGGGACTTCATGGCGAGGTGGTCTTAGGCGTCAGATCCACGAGGGAGCAACTCGTTTTTCGATTGGCCAAACAATGCGGGCTGGCTGGTTCAAGTTCAAAAGAACATGACTTGGCCTGGAGCATGTCCCAGTCGGCCTGAGCATAGGCGTGGTGGGGTAGATTGGGCGGGTAGTACACGCAGCCGAAGCACAATGCGTTTACCTCATCCGTTGTAGTCGTCATAAGAGGGGGGCTCCTTGTCGATGTTCGAATTCGTAATCAACGCTCACTGTCATCCAATACGTAGCCCATGCCGCGCACGGTGTGGATGAGCTTGAGTTCGTGCCCCTCGTCGATCTTCACCCGCAGGCGGCGCACCGCCACGTCGATGACGTTGGTGTCGGAGTCGAAGTTCATGTCCCATACTTGGGAGGCGATGAGGGATCGGGGCAGCACTTCTCCCTGCCTGCGCATGAACAGTTCCAGCAGCGCGAACTCCTTGGCGGTGAGGTCGATGCGCCGCCCGCCCCGGCTGGCACGCCGGCGCAGCAGGTCCAGTTCCAGGTCAGCCACCTTGAGCAGCGTCGGCTCCAGGCCGGCACGCCCGCGCCGACTCAGGCTCCTCACCCGGGCGAGTAGTTCGGCAAAGGCGAAGGGCTTCACCAGATAGTCGTCGGCACCCAGTTCGAGGCCCTTGACCCGGTCCTCGACCTGATCCCGTGCCGTCAGGAACAGCACTGGTGTCTCCAGGCCGGCCCGACGTATGCCGTCCAATACCTGCCAGCCGTCCAGCCCGGGCAGCATCACGTCCAGGACGGCCACATCGTATTGGCCGGCTCGGGCCAACTCCAGCCCATCCCAACCGTCCCGTGCCAAATCAACTACGAAACCGGCCTCGGTGAGCCCCTGTTTCAAGTAGTCGCCCGTCTTGGGTTCGTCTTCAACGATCAGGATTTTCATGTGGCAGATGACTTTCAGATGGCTACATCCTGCCACAGCCCGTGGCCCCATTGATGGACATGACAGGTTTGTAATCCGCGCGTCATGTTCGCGTTGGCGTCACACATTCAGGATGGCCTCACGTTCACAACATCGTGACCTGCAAGGAGGAAGCCCCCATGAAAACAATGTTTGCCATCCTCATCCTGACGGTGGCCATGCCAGCGGCTGCGGCCTCACCGCCCGAGGATGGATACCGTTCCAGCACCGCCGATTACACCCCCTACCGCGAGGCACCCATAGCCGACTGGCGCATGGCCAACGAGGCTATGGGGCCTATGCACGGCCACATGGGCCACATGATGGTCGCGCCCGCCAGTGCCGTTGGCGGGAAAGGGGCAGACAGTTCAGCGCCCCAATCCGGATCGATGGAGACGGGTGGCCACCACCATCACAAGGGAGGCCAGCCATGAATCCTTTGTACCCAATCGCCGGAGCTTCCCTGATGCGCAGGGCCAAACTGCCCACCTTGCTGCTGAGCCTGGGCGTGCTGGGCGGTTGCGCCTCCTTCAGCCCGGATGGTGGCCTGGACAAGGTCACCTCGATCACCCAGGAACGCATGGCGGTGACGGCCCAGCCGATCCGCACCGAACAGGACTCCTCCCATGTCGCGGAAGAGGTGAAACGCCTGTTGGCCGAGTCGCTCACCGCTGAATCCGCGGTCAAGATCGCCGTGCTCAACAACCGCGGCCTGCAAGCGGACATGGCGAGTCTTGGCATTGCCGAAGCAGACCTGGTGCAGGCCGGTCGGCTACGCAATCCCGTATTCAGCTTCGAACGCACGTCAGGCGGCGGGGATGTGGACTACGGACGTAAGTTTCTGTTCGATCTACTGGGCCTGATGACCTTGTCCACCCGCAGTGATATCGAGCGTCGCCGATTCGAAGTCACCCAATTGCGCGTCGCCAACGCAACCCTCGATCTGGCGCAAACGACCCGACAGGCCTTTTTCGACGCGGTGGCGGCCCAGGAAAGTGCCAAGTACCAGGAACAGGTCCTGTCCGCCACCCAGGCTGGCTCGGAACTGGCACGGCGCATGGCCGACGTGGGCAACTTCAGCCGCCTGCGCCAGCAGAAAGAACAGCTGATGTATGCCGAGGCCACGGCCGAGCTGGCCCGGGCCCGTCAGAACGCAACATCAGCACGCGAACGCCTGACCCGGGTGCTGGGCCTGTCCGGCCAGGCGCGGCATTTCAACCTGCCTGACCGGCTGCCCGACCTGCCCGCCGAGCCGTTGGCTGAAAAAGACCTGGTCCAGCAGGCCATGGACAGCCGCCTGGACTTGCGCATGGCCAAGACAGAGATCACGGGCCTGGCGAAAAGCCTGGGCCTGACCCGGTCCACGCGCTTCGTCAACGTGCTGGAGGCGAGTTACCTGAACAACAACAGCAAAGGCAGCCCCCACCTGCGCGGCTACGAGATCGAGGTCTCGCTGCCCATCTTTGACTGGGGCCAGGCCCGCACCGCCAAGGCCGAGGCCCTATACACCCAGGCCATGCACCGGGTGGCCGAGATGGCCGTCAACGCCGAGTCGGAGGTGCGCGATGCCTATGGCGCCTACCGCACGGCCCATGACCTGGCCCGCCATTACCAGGACGAAATCGTGCCGTTGGCCAGGCGCATCTCCGAGGAGAACCTGCTGCGCTACAACGGCATGCTCATCGGCGTCTGGGACTTGCTTGCCGACAGCCGACGCCAGGTAGCCAACGTCAACGCTGCCATCCAGGCAAAGCGGGACTTCTGGCTAGCCGAGAGCAACCTTCAAATGGCCATGACTGGCAGCGGCGCGGGTAGCGTCAGCCTGTCCGGTGGTGCCGCCATGACCGCCGATGCCGGCGGCGGACACTGAATCGACAAGGAGAACAACGAATGGATCGCCGAGCATTTCTGAGAAATTCCGGTGCCGCTTTATTGGGCGCGGGTCTTGTATCCCGGGCCGGGGCCGCGAGCCTGCCCGAGGCCCCCATCTTCACCGACCCGGCCACCCAGCCGCCCCTGCATCCCGCCACTGGCCGCCCCTACAACCCGGTGGTGACCCTGAACGGCTGGACCCTGCCCTGGCGCATGAAGGACGGGGTCAAGGAATTCCACCTCGTGGCCGAGCCCGTGGTGAGGGAACTGGCCCCGGGCATGAAGGCCCACCTGTGGGGCTACAACGGCTCCAGCCCCGGCCCCACCATCGAGTGCGTGGAAGGCGACCGCATCCGCATCTTCGTCACCAACAAGCTGCCCGAGCACACCACCATCCACTGGCACGGCATCCTCCTGCCCAACGGCATGGACGGCGTCGGCGGCCTGAACCAGCCCCAGATCAAGCCGGGCAAGACCTTCGTCTACGAATTCGAGATGAAGAAATCGGGCACCTTCATGTACCACCCCCACGCCGACGAGATGGTGCAGATGGCCATGGGCATGATGGGCTTCCTGGTGGTGCACCCCAAGGACCCTGAGTTCATGCGGGTGGACCGGGATTTCGTGTTCCTGCTCAACGCCTTCGACATCGAGCCCGGAGCTGCCACACCCAAGATCAACACTATGCTGGACTTCAACCTGTGGTGCTGGAACAGCAGGGTTTTCCCGGGCATCGACCCTCTGGTGGTGCGCCAGGGGGACCGGGTGCGAGTGCGGTCAGGCAATCTCACCATGACCAACCATCCCCTGCACGTCCATGGCGTGGACTTCGAGGTGACCTGTACCGATGGTGGCTGGGTACGTGAGACGGCCCGCTGGCCCGAAGTGACCACCGACGTGGCCGTGGGCCAGATGCGCGCCATCGAGTTCGACGCCAAGCTGGCCGGCGACTGGGCCTTCCACTGCCACAAGTCCCATCACACCATGAACGCCATGGGGCACGACGTGCCCACCATGATCGGCGTGGACCAGCGAGAGGTGACGAAGACCATCAGCAAGCTGGTGCCAGACTATATGGAAATGGGGTCCGCTGGTATGGCGGAGATGGGCGAGATGGAGATGCCCCTGCCCGACAACACCCTGCCCATGATGACCGGCTGGGGCCAGTACGGCCCCATCGAGATGGGCGGCATGTTCACCGTGGTGAAGGTGCGCGAGGACCAGAAGCCGGGCGACTACTCCGACCCGGGCTGGTACAAGCACCCCGAGGGCACGGTGGCTTACGAATGGACCGGCGAGCCCCTGGCAACGGAACGCCGTGAAGGCCCCACTGCGGATGATCAAACCCTGAAGGCGGTGAAACCCACCGGCCACAACCATTGAGGTGACCGCCATGTCGAACCTCAACCAAGCCTGGATCGGCGCCGTGGCCACCCTGGGCGTCCTCGGCCTGACGGGTGGCGCAGTGGTGTACTCGGGCCTGGCGGACGTATCCGCTGATACGCCGCATGGCCCGATCGTGTACCGCTTGCTGGAGACTGCCCGGGAACGCGCCATCGCCAGGAGGAGCACGGACATCACGCCGCCCATGGACCTGGACGCTGCCGAGCGGCAACGCCAGGGGGCGGGCAACTACGCCGCCATGTGCGCGGACTGCCACCTAGTCCCCGGCGAGGAGAACTCTGAAATCCGCCGGGGTCTTTACCCCATCCCGCCTGACCTTACCCGTGCCAATGCGACGGAAGGCTCGCAAGGGGCGGCTCGCCAGTTCTGGATCATCAAGCATGGCATCAAGGCCTCCGGCATGCCAGCCTGGTCCAAGGGTGGCATGGAGGACGCGGCCATCTGGGATCTGGTGGCCTTCCTGAAAAAACTGCCCGGCCTTTCCCCAGAGCAATACCAGTCCCTGGTCGAGGCCAGCGACGGTCATTCCCACGCCGGTGCGCCGCATGCCGAGCCGGAGCCGGCCGACAAAGGCCACGACCATGACCATGGCGATCACGTTCACTGACGCCAAACCAACATGACGGATTTGTCATCCCCCCGTCAGGCTGGCGTAGCCCGACCCCTTCCATACTGGAACCACTTTCAACAAAGGAGTTTTGCGTGAAGACCAAAATGCTCCCGCTGCTGTTCCTGGCAGGTCTTTCTACTTCCGTCTGGGCGGCCCAATCCCTGCCCGTGGTCGATGTCTACAAGAGCCCGTCGTGCGGTTGCTGCAGCAAGTGGATAGACCATCTGGAGGCCAACGGCGTCCAAGTACGGGCTCACAACACCGACGACGTGGTGAGCCACAAGTACCGCCTGGGTGTCCCCCCCGGCCACGGCTCCTGCCACACCGCCGAGGTGGCGGGCTACGTGGTGGAGGGCCATGTACCGGCTCGGGAGATCAAGCGCCTGCTGAAAGAAAAACCGCATGCCCGCGGCCTGGTCGTGCCGGCCATGCCCACCGGCTCGCCCGGCATGGAGATGGGTGGCCACAAGGACCGCTACGACGTCCTGCTGGTGGACAAGCAAGGCGGCACCCGGACCTACGCCCGCTATTGAAATTCCCTAACTTCCCTCACTGAAAGGAACACCATGAAACGTTCGCTCTCCACCTTAATCCTGGTCATGACCCTCCCCCTCGGGCTGCCCGCCCTGGCCGACATGAACCACATGAGCCATGGCAGCGGCTCCGCTCATGCCGCCATGGGCGACATGATGTCCGAAGGCACCGTGAAGAAGGTGGACAAGGCCCAGGGCAAGCTCACCATCAAGCACGGCCAACTGGCGAACCTGGACATGCCCCCCATGACCATGATCTTCCGCGTGAAGGACCCCGCCATGCTGGATCAGGTCAAGCCAGGCGATAACGTCCATTTCCGCGCTGACCGCATGAACGGCATGTTGACCGTGACCCGGATCGAAACCGTCAAATGAAATCACTTTTCCCACGCAAGGAGCTCACCATGAAATCGATGCAACGCACCACCCTGATGCTGGCCATGGCCGGCGCCCTCTCCATGCCTGCCCTGTCCATGGCCGCCGACGCGGCCAAGGATGAACACAGCGGCCACCATCCCGACCAGGCCCAGACGGCCACTCAGGCCGCCACGCCGGAGGCCACAGACCGCATGCAGATGATGCGCAAGCGCATGATGGACATGCGCCAGATGCGTGACCCCAGCAAGCGCATGGCCATGATGGAAGAACAGATGAAGGACATGGAGGCCTTGATGAAAGACCGCCCCTGTCCCATGGCGGATGCCAAGGGCGGCGGCATGGGAATGGGAATGGGCATGATGGGCGGCAAGGGTGGCATGGGAATGATGGGTGGCCAAGGCGGTATGGGCATGATGGGCCAGGGCATGCAGGGGGGTGGCATGGCCGGAATGGACGACATGATGGGCAAGCGCATGGAGATGATGGAAAAGCGCATGGACATGATGCAGATGATGATGCAGCAGCGCTCGGGCCCAGGCATGCAAGGCGGCATGGGCATGGCCGGGCAGGATGACATGATGGCCCGGCGCATGCAGATGATGGAGCAGCGCCTGGACATGATGCAGAAGGGCATGGGCATGCAAGGTGGAATGGGGCCTGGCATGCAGGGCGGCATGGGCATGCCGGCCAAGTAACCCACTCCCAGGCGGCAAGACTTTCAGATTGGAGGACATGACATGTACGGATTCGACCATTACGGCATGGGATGGGGTGGCGGACTCGGCATGATCCTGGTCTGGGTCGTGCCGCTCATCCTCCTTTTCCTGGTGATCCGCTATTTCCTTGGCGACAAGGGAGAAGGCCGCAGCAGGAGCGCCCTGGAAATCCTCGAGGAGCGCTATGCCCGTGGCGAGGTTGATCGCGAGGAATACCTGAAGCGCCGCGCCGACTTGGGAGGCTGAGCGATGAGTTCCCTGGTCAAGGACCCCGTATGCGGCATGGAGGTGGACGCCAGGCAACTGGATACGGTCTACCAGGGCATCCATTACGCCTTCTGCTCAACGCAGTGCCAGGAGCGGTTCGTGGCCAATCCGCATCTCTACATCGGCCATCCCGGGCAAGCCGCGCCCAAGCAGGAGGGGCGCGTGGTGCTCAAGCGGCGCTCACTCCTGCTTGGCGTGCCCTTGTCAGCCGAGCAGGCCGACAGGCTTGTGGCATCGCTGATGGAAATGATGGGGGTGGAGTCGGCAAGCGTAAGCGGTGAGCGGCTGGAAATCGTCTATGACCTCCTGCAGGCAACGGAACAGCAGATTGGGGCTCGTCTGGGCGAAACCGGCCTTGCCCTGGGCGAAGGCTGGCCGGAAAGACTGCGGCGTGCCTTCGTCCATTACCTCGAGCAATGCGAGGCGGACAGCCTGGAATGCCGTCCGCCACGCGGCCACGCCATGCACGGCAAGTAACCCACAACAGGAGCACACGATGTACGGATTTTCGATCACCTTGCACACGCCCTTCGGTGCCACTGTTGGGCGAGTGACGGAGGCACTCAAGACAGAAGGCTTCGGCGTCCTCACCGACATCGACGTACAGGCCACCATGAAGGCCAAGCTGGGCGTCGATGGCCGGCCTTACCGCATCCTGGGCGCCTGCAATCCCCCGCTAGCGCACCAGGCCATCAGCGCCGAGCCGGACATCGGGCTGCTCCTGCCCTGCAACGTGGTGGTGCGCGAGGGGGACGACGGTACCACCGTCGCCTTCATGGACCCGGCGGCGGTGCTCCAACTCGTCGACAGGCCGGAAATCCACGCCTTGGGCCAGGAAGTCCGTTCGCGCCTGCAACGCGTGCGGGACAGTCTCATCGAGTAAGGCTGCCGTCAGGCCATGGGACACGCCATCATGAACCCGCAACCGAAGAAAAGCTTTTCACGCAGCGGCTGGGTACTGGCGGGGTTCTTGGTGATCGCCGGCTTTTTCCTGTTCACCGAGCACCGCGCGCACTTGCTCGGCTTTCTGCCTTTCTTGCTGCTGGCGGCCTGCCCGTTGCTGCACCTCTTCCATGGCGGGCACAGTGGCCATGGCGGGAAAGATCCCGATGCGGGCGGCACGAGATGAACGCCTCCCCCGACTACGGCCTGTGGTCGCTGGTGATCGTCAACGCGGCGGTCTTCATCCTGTTCGCCTTCAGTTTCTTCAAACCGCGCACCACGCGCGACTGGCGGTCGTTCGGCGCCTTTTCGGCATTCCTGGTGGCCCTGTTCACGGAGATGTACGGCTATCCCCTCACCATCTATTTCCTCTCCGGCTGGCTGCAGAGCCGTTATCCCGAAGTGGACTGGCTCTCGCACGACGCGGGGCACCTGCTGGAGATGCTATTCGGCTGGCGCGCCAATCCGCACTTCGGCCCCTTCCACGTGCTCAGCATGCTCCTGATCGGCGCGGGCTTCATCCTGCTCGCCAAGGCCTGGGGGCCGCTCTACGCGGCGCAGCGCGGCCATCAACTGGCCACCACCGGCCCCTATGCCCACATCCGCCACCCCCAGTACGTGGCTTTCATCCTGGTCATGCTGGGTTTCCTGGTGCAGTGGCCGACCCTGCTCACCCTGCTGATGTTCCCTGTCCTGCTGTTCATGTACGTGCGGCTGGCCCGCGGGGAGGACCGCATGGCACAGCAGGATTTCGGCGCGGCCTGGCGGGAGTATGCCGGCCGTACGCCCGCGTTTATCCCGCACCTGGCCGGCATGACGGCGAAAAAGGCCTGACACGTCCGGTCACACGGGTTTGGTGATGCGCCGCGCGTGTTGGCGCGGCGGGAAAGGAGGCAAATATGGAAGGACTGTTGTGGTTTCTGATTATCGGCGCCCTGTTCTATTTCATGATGCGCGTCGGCTGCGGAGGACATAAGGGCCACGGGCATAGCCACGGTTGTGGTGGTGGACATGGGAGCCACGCCGGCCACGAAGGCGACGACGGGATCGCGCAGGAGGAACAAAAGGACCCCGTGTGCGGCATGACGGTTTCACCGGACCAGGGCTACAGTAAGGGGCACCAGGGCAAGCCCTACCGCTTCTGCAGCCGCGATTGCCTGGACAAGTTCGAAGCCGAACCGGACAAGTACCTGCAGGCCACGAGCGGCGAGAAAGGAGGGACAGCATGAAATCAGGCATCTCTTTAACCGCGGTCGGGCACGCCACCAGCCTGTTCCTGGCCATCACCTTCACCCTGTGCGTGGCTTTCGATCTGTTGTTCCCCGCCCATGCCATGTACGAATCCTGGCAGAAGCTGCTGCCCGGTTTCGAGTGGATCAGCTGGCAGAGCTATTTCCTGGGACTGGTGGAGAGTTACGGCTATGGCTGGTATTTCGCCCTGGTCTGGGTGCCGATCTACAACGCCTTCGCCGGACGCGGCACTGACGGGCAACACTCGCGTTAGCGTAGGTGCGGACAGGAAAACCGGCATCGTGGGAACCGATCGTGCGTGTGACATTGCCATCTCGTCCGCATGTGATGGCCGGCCTGCTCACCCTGGCCGCCATGCTGCTTGCGCTCGTCCTGGCCAACTCACCCCTGCGCGATGCCTATCAACTGGTGCACCACCTCCCGGTCATGGTGAGGGTGGGAACCCTGGCCATCGACAAACCGCTCATCCTCTGGATCAACGACGGCCTGATGGTGTTCTTTTTTCTGCTCATCGCCCTGGAACTCAAACGCGAAATAACGCAGGGCCGCTTGTCCAGCCCCAGGGCGATCGCGGCGCCTGCCTTCGCGGCCATGGGCGGCATGGCGGCGCCGGCGCTGGTCTATGCCGCGTTCAACGCCGGCGACCCGGCAGCCATGCGCGGCTGGGCGATCCCTACCGCCACCGACACGGTGCTGGCCCTGACAGTGCTCGCATTCCTGGGTACTCGAGCGCCGGCCTCACTCAAGGTGTTTCTCACCGCACTGGCGATCTTCGACGACCTGGGGGCGATCCTGATCATCGCCCTGTTCTACACGGAGCGACTGGCCACGCCGTCGCTGGTGATGGCGGCTTTCGGGATAGCCGCCCTCATCGGCCTCAATTTTTTCAATGTCACCCGCACCGCGGCCTATGTGGTCGTCGGTGCGTTCCTCTGGGTCGCCGTATTGAAATCCGGCATCCACGCGACCCTGGCCGGAGTGGCTATCGGCTTGGCGATCCCCTTGAATTCGTCGCAGGCGCAACAGGGCCAGTCCCTTTCGCCATCGCTGGAAATCGAACAGCACCTGCGCCCCTGGGTCGAGTTCGGCGTGGTGCCTGTGTTCGCGTTTTTCAATTCGGGTATCGCGTTCTCGGCATCCACCCTGGCCGCGCTGTTCTCACCAACTTCGCTGGGCATCGTGCTGGGTCTCCTCGTTGGCAAGCAACTCGGCATATTGGGCGCCGTGTGGCTCGCCGTGCGATCCGGCGCCGCGAAGCTGCCGGAGGGGGCCAACTGGCGGCAGATGCATGGCGTGGCGCTGCTGGCTGGAATTGGCTTCACCATGAGTCTGTTCATCGCCGGCCTCGCATTCTCTGCCCCGGAGGCATTTCGCAGTGCGCGGCTGAGTGTCGTGATCGGTTCGCTGCTATCCGCGGTGGCGGGAATTGCCGTGTTCAGGAACGCGAGGCTTGGCCGCGCGGAGTCGAACGGCAACTGAGCAGGATCGCGCCCATGAGGGCCGTATGAGCATGTCTTCAGGCGCCGGCCTTGTCGCCCCGAGCGGACTCGCTCTGCCGCTCGCTTCAGTGTTCGTGGTGGCCATGGGCTTCGGCATTGTGCTGCCCGTACTGCCATTCTTCTTGGCGCGTGTTCTGGGCGCCGGAGAAAACGAATCGATTGCTTGGCATACCGGCCTACTGACCGCCGCGTACATGTTCTCGCTGTTCCTGTTTGCGCCGTTCTGGGGACGTGTATCTGATCGTATCGGCCGCCGCGCCGTAATCCTGCTCGGATTCGCCGGCTTCAGCGTGGCCATACTGGTGTTCTCGGTTTCATCAAATCTGGCGCTGGCCTACACCATGCGAGGGCTCGCGGGATTGTTCGCCGCAGCCATCGTGCCGGTCATGTTCGCCTGGATTGGCGATGAGCAGGTCCCGGACATACGGGCGCGCAGCTTCGCATGGCTGTATGCAGCCAGTGCGCTTGGATTCCTTTTCGGTCCGGCGATGAGCGGCTGGATGACTCATGCCGGCTACCAGAATGGGCCGTTCTATACCGTGGCGGCGCTAAGTGGCCTGTTATGGTTCCTCGCATATCGGCGAATCCCTGAGGGGAGCCGAAGCCGCTCACTTTCTGTTGCGCCGGAAGTCAAGGAATCACCCTTCCTCTGGCTGCAGGCTTTGACACTGCTGGTGATGCTCGGTCTGGGCAGTTTCGAAGTGGGCATCGCCCTGCATGGGCGGCTGATTCTGGATCTCGGTCCGCGCGAGATCGGCTGGTTGTTCGCCGAATGCAGCCTGATCATGATTCTGGTGCAAACATGGGCGCTACCCCATCTGATCCGCCGGCAAGGAGGAGACCGGCTTTTGGCGCCGGGTTTCCTGGCCATGGCGGCGGGTGTTGGACTGTTGCCGTATGCATCCACATTCTCGTTGTCGCTGCTGGCCGTTGGTTTGTTTGCATCGGCCTCGGGCCTTCTGATCCCGGCACTTGCCTATCTGGTGTCGCTCGCGGCTGGTGCTGCGCAGGGGGCCGCGCTTGGTCAACAGACCGCGACTGCGAGCCTCGGGCAAGCCGTTGGTTCGGCGACTGCCGGCTGGTTGTTCACACTGCTTGGTGGCGCGTTGTTCTGGGCCATGGCCGGACTACTCTTTTTCGGATCAGTTTCGGCCTATGTCATTACGGGCATGGAAAGCAGAGGCAGATCATGATTTCAGAACAGATGAACGCTGCCTTCAACGGAACCTGTGCGGCGTGCGGCACGAGAATCCACCTTCCTCCGGATTCCGCCCTCGGGGAGGATTGCCGCTGTGAGCCCTGCTACCTGAAAGAGAGGCCAGGACAAACCCAGGCCGCAGCCGCCGATCCTTATCTAGCCTTGGCCGAATCCCTGGCCGAGGCCTTGGATGCGCGGGAACACGAAACCGGTCTGCACTCCAGGCGGGTGGCTTGCCATACCCTGGTATTGGCCAAGCGCTTCACCAGCGAGGCGGACACACTGCGTCAGGTTTATTGGGGAGCGCTGCTGCACGACATCGGCAAGATCGGCATCCCCGATGCCATCCTGCTCAAGCATGGCCCACTCGATGCGGAAGAGTGGGCCACCATGCGCCAGCACCCCGACATCGGCCATCGCATCCTGTCCAGCGCCCCATTCATGTCCGAAGCCGCCGAGATCGTGCTTTGCCATGAGGAGCGCTTCGACGGCAGCGGCTACCCCAGGGGGCTCAAGGGCGAGGCCATCCCACTGTGGGCACGGCTGTTCGCGGTCATCGATACCCTGGACGCCATCACGTCCGATCGACCCTACCGCCGGGGGCTGCCCTTCGACGCGGCCAGAACAGAAATCCAGCGCATGCGGGGCCGCCAGTTCGACCCGCTTGCCGTGGAAGCCTTTCAAGCCGAGGAAACGACCCTGCGCGCGATGGTGGCCCAGAAATGCGTCAGCATGATTGCAACGGGCAATTCACTCCCCCTCTAGCGGGGGAACCCCAACCTTCAGCAAAGGAGAACAGACATGACCTCCCGAACAATCCACTCAATGATCCTGGCCACCCTGCTCAGTGCCACGGCCGGCCTCGGCCTGGCCGACAAGCTGCCTATGCCCCCGGCTTTCACGCCCCAGGCGGACATCGAGCAAACCCTGCGCGCCTATCCGCTGGGCGTCATCACCCGGCAGGCGGCTTTCAGCCACCACGGTAAGTCCCACCGCGAGGTCAAACTGCCCAATGGCATGGTCGGCTGGGTCTACGATGTGGGTGGGCAACCCAAGGCGGTGGCCTATGGCACCCCGGCGGGAGACAAGCAGCGTGTCCGCGAAACCGAGGCACGTCACGGGGCGCGCGGCTACACCCTGGTCTTCGATAGCCGGGGACTGGTCATCGATGTGCTCTACAACGAGGAGGGCCGTCATGATGGGCTGACCGCACTCTCCCAGCAGCACATGAAAGGCATGACGCGCATCGAGGATCATGCCCATCCGGCCGGCCGGTAACAGGCCAAGGCGAACATCATCAGGCTTGTGCCGATATTTTCATTGCGACACGTGCTCTCGTGCCTGCAAACAGGCCAGGACGGATGCCACGGCACGGATGGCCGTCCCATGCCCTGTGCGGGCAGCGGCCAGGATGGGGAATTCCGGGCAGGCCTGGCGTGGCCCGCGCCGCGTTTCCAGGAAAAAGGCGGCCGGGTTCTGGACCGGCTGACCGGGCTGGAGTGGACGCGGGACGCCAATCTGCCCGAATACCCCCTCACCTGGATGGAGGCGCTGGGTTTTATGGCGCGGATGAACGAGGCGCGCCTGCTGGGCCATGCCGATTGGCGTCTGCCAAACCGCCGGGAACTGAGAAGCCTGGTCAGCCACCAGACCGGCCGTCCCGTGCTGCCCGATGCGCATCCCTTCATCAACGTGTTTCCAGGCTGGTATTGGACCTCCACTACCGCAGCCATCAGTCCCGCCCATGCGTGGTATGTGGACATGGACGGCGGCCGCATGTTCTTCGGCGGCAAGGACCAGTCCTTCCTGGTCTGGCCCGCGCGGGGCCGCTGCACCGTGCTTGCCGCCTCTGGCCAGACGCTTTGCCACGACGCCCATGGCAGCCCGTGCCCTTGCGGGGGCAGCGGGCAGGATGGCGAGACACGATCGGGCCAGCCCTGGCCCTGGCCACGTTTTGCGGACGAGGGAGAGAGTGTCGTCGATGCCCTCACCGGCCTGCGCTGGCTGCGCGGGGCTGACCTGGCCGGCGGCCCGGTCGCCTGGATGGAGGCGCTGGGCGCGGTACGGGCCCTGAACGCCACCTCCCTCGGCGCCTACGGCTGGCGGCTGCCCAACATCAACGAACTGGAATCTCTCGTGGACTGCGAAGCCCACACCCCAGCTCTGTCGCGGGGGCACCCTTTCCGCGACGTGCGCGATGCCTACTGGTCCTCCACCACCAGCCTGTACGAGCCTGATTGGGCCTGGGCGTTGTATCTGGACAAGGGGGCGGTCGGCGTGGGGCAGAAGGCAGGGCGCCACTTCCATGTATGGCCCGTGGCGGACGCGGGCACCTGTGCCGCCACTCCGTGATGGAAAGCCCTTCAAGGGGTGGCGGGAACCGGAATGATTTATTGTCGATCGTGAATGGAAAGGAGGAAGTAAAGACATGCTGAAGCATCTAACATGGACCGCCCTGCTGCTGGCATCGCTGACCGCTTGCGGACAGGAAACCCCTACGGAACAGAAAGCACTCACAACCGCCGCGCCGGCCACCCCGCAGGCTGTGAAAGGCAACTGGCCACCGCCGAAGGTGGCCCGGAATTTCGATCCGGAGCAGGTGACGCGCGGAAAGGCCGTTTATGAGCAGTACTGCCAGTCCTGCCATGGCCCCGGGGGCAAGGGACAGCCGGGCGACTGGCGGGAGCGGGGGCCGGACGGCAAATACCCGCCACCGCCCCTTGACGATTCCGCCCACGCCTGGCACCACCCCACGAAAATCCTGCATAGGGTCATCAAGCACGGCAGCCCGGGTGGCAGCGGCAACATGCCGGCCTGGAAGGATGTCCTATCGGACGCCCAGGTCGACGACGTGGTCGTCTACATCAAATCACTCTGGTCGGACGATGTGTATGCCGTCTGGCACGACATCGAGCAGCGTTCCCTGGAACCCTGAGGCACATCACAACTGGTCCGGCGCCAACAGGCTGCGTCCCAATTCAAACTCCAGTTGTTGCAGCGCCCACTGTGCCTCGGCATGGGTGGACTCCAGCATCAGTACACGCTGAAAGGCCTTGGCGGCCCAATCTTTTTTGGACAAACCCTTGCAGGCACGCCCCAAAGCCATCCAGGCCTCGGGGTTATTGGGCTCCTGCTGGGTCCATTCCGTGGCCAGACGGTCAAGGGCATGCCATTTCTTCTGGGCACCCAGATCGCAGGCCGCAAGGAAGTAACCGCTCTCGTGTCCCGGCTGCTCCCAGAAACTCGATCTGCCGGCAATCGGCTCCAGGCCTTCTGCGGCGACATGCCGCAACCAGCCCACGGGCAGGGCAAAGTGGAAGTTGCCGCCGGACTTCGCCTTGAAGGTGAGGATGCCCACCAACTGGCCCTCCCGGTCGAACAGGCCGCCGCCACTGGCGCCCCGCTCGAAAGCCGCCGAAGTCTGGATGACGCGGCCGCCATCGCACTCGCAATGGTGCAAGCCGACGATGCGGCCGTGACTGACGGCGAACTTGCCTTCCGGATAGCCCACCGCCACGACCTCCATGCCGACACGGGTTTCCCCCACGTCGACCATGGGCATGGATGCTGCCCGATGCCCGGGAAGGGTAAGAAAGCACAGGTCACGATAGGCATCGCGCAAGTCGGCCTGCACGGCCTGAGCGGTGCCGCCAACCAACGCGTCGATCCGCGCCGCATCCCGCAACACATGGCAATTGGTCACCAGGCGGTCACCGGCCAGCGGTACGGCGGAACCGAACTCCTTGCCGCCATCCGTGCGCGTGACCACCAGCTGATACACCCGAGCCGTCCAGTCCGGCTCGCCGGCCTGTGCGGCAGGCCCCAATAGCAGGACGGCAAGGAATCCAATCGTGATCAGTCCATGCGACATCTGGCACCCTTCGATCGTGGTTTCGAGTGTGACAGGGCAGAATTTCCCAGGTTCGGACGCGGCGTTCAAGGTACGGAACTTCTAACAGGGGCGGATTTCCTGGTTATTTTCATCAACGGACGATGACACATTTGTAATCCCGCCATCAGGTTCCTGTGGGTATCCCTTGCCCATACTGACTCCAACATCACAAGCAGTGATGTCCTTCTGAAACCACATAGGAGTCGATCATGAAACGCACCCACACTATCCTCGGTACCGCCATCCTGGCCCTGGCCACCACTTCCGTTTTCGCCGGGCAGTGGGACGACAACCCGGATCTGAAACAGTCCATTCTGAACGACATCACCTCCGCTGGCTTCGTCGGCACCAGCTTCTCGGCCGCCAAGCCCGAGCGTGGCAGCGGCGACGTGTATGGTTGGGTCGTACTGGACGCCCAGGCCGGCGATGTCCGCGCCTCCGCCGGTCGCGAGAAGGGTAGTGGCGACACCTATGGTTCCATCCTCAATGATCTCTAAGCGCCCCCGGCTCATAGAAAACGCCGACGCTTCATTCAATGATGCTTCAGCCCACCCCATAAACAAGGAGTACACCATGAAAACCTTCTTCATCCCTCTCGCCATTCTGACCATCGCCTCTTCATCCGCCCTGGCCCACGACTGGGACAGCAACCCCGACATGCAACAAAGCATCCTCAACGATCATGCCAGCGGCTTCGTCGGTACCAGCTTCTCGTCCGCCAAGTTCGAACGCGGCAGCGGCGACACCTACGGCTGGGCCGTGCTGGACGTCCAGGCCGGCGACATCCACGTCTCCGCCGGGCGTGAAAAGGGCAGTGGCGACACCTATGGCTCCATCCTCAACGACCTATGATCGACCGGGAAGCGCCACGGCATCCTGGCCCACGCTAGCCAGGATGCGCGGTGAAAAGCGAGTGGAGTCAACCATGATCGGATACGAACCTATCGGCATGACCTGGGGCTGGCTGGGGATGGGCCTGGCCTGGCTTGTTCCCATCATCCTGGCAGCATTGCTTATTCACCTTTTCACCGAGCCCCATGCGCGCCCCCAAGGCCAGGCTGAGCCAAGCGAACCTCCCGACAGGGAGCAGCAAGCCCTTGGGACGACCCGGCATGCCTCTTGAGAGAGAAATGACATCGCCATGAAATTACTGACCATTCTCTCCGTTCTGTTACTAACCGGTTGCGCGTCAAACGTAGCGCTAAAGGATGCGGATGACACGACACAGGCCGTCGGCACCCTATACCTCCGTTGGCTGCAACCCAATGCCATCGAGGTGACCCTGGATGGGAAACGCTATGAGGGGGATTGGACAATGAACCGATGTCTGCTGTCAGATTCCGAATGCCGTGGCCCGTATCGCAATGTCCCGAAAATCCATCGGCGCCATATCAGTCAGGGACAAGCAACACTGACCTCAAGGGAAGGTGACCGTCTGGAGTGTGAATGGGTCAGCCATCTTCCCGATTTGCGGGGAACGTGCCGGGCGCAGGATGGAAGATTGTTCAAACTGGAGAGAACCAAACCCGTGGGATGAGCCTTTCGGTCCCACCGCTGACACACATGAGGAGATTGATATGCTGAACTGGCTGAAACGAATCTGGGCCGACTTCAAGGCTTGGCAACAGGCCAATGCCGAAGCCCACGCCCGTTCCACCCCTCATTCCTGCTGTTCCGCTCCGCCGCCCGGAGCAGGCCGCCACGACACCCAATACGGGCGGTGAGTTGGTATGGCACCGGCCCACGCCCACATCCTCGACAAGGATCCGGTCTGCGGCATGACCGTCAAGCCGGATTCGCCTCACCATACTGATCATGCGGGGCAAACCTATCGCTTCTGCAGTTCGGGATGTCTGAAGAAGTTCCAGGCCGAGCCCGGACACTACCTGGCCCCGGACAAATCGGAGCAAGCAGTTTCGGAGGCTTCCTCGGCTGGCGCGGAATACACCTGCCCCATGCACCCCGAAGTGCGCCAGATCGGCCCCGGCACCTGCCCAAAATGCGGCATGGCCCTGGAGCCCGTGGCGCCCTCGGCCGAGGCGGAGGAGAACCCCGAACTGGCCGATTTCCGGCGCCGCTTCTGGTGGACCCTGCCGATGACGGTCGTCGTCACGGCCATCGCCATGTCCGGCGGCCTGTTCGACCCCCTCCTCGGCGCCGCCCGCCCCTGGGTGGAACTGGTCCTGGCCACGCCGGTGGTGCTGTGGTCCGGCTGGCCGTTCTTCGTGCGCGGCGTGCAGTCGATCGCGCACCGCAGTCCCAACATGTGGACCCTCATCGGCCTGGGCACCGCCGCCGCCTATGCCTACAGCGTCGTCGCCACGGTGGCGCCGGGCGTGTTCCCCGCCTCATTCCAGGTCGATGGCCATGTGGCGGTCTATTTCGAGGCCGCCGCCGTCATCATCTCCCTCACCCTGTTCGGCCAGGTCATGGAACTCAAGGCGCGCTCCGAAACGGGTGCCGCCATCCGCGCCCTGCTGGGCCTGGCGCCCAAGACCGCGCGCCGCCTGAATGACGACGGCAGCGAAGCGGACATCCCCCTGGCCCAGGTCCACCCCGGAGACCGACTACGGGTACGACCCGGGGAGAAGGTGCCGGTGGACGGCGTGGTGCTGGAGGGCTCCAGTGCGGTGGACGAGTCCATGCTCACCGGTGAGCCCATCCCCGTCTCCAAGGCGGCTGGCGACGCCCTCATCGGTGCCACCCTCAACACCAGCGGCGCCCTGGTCATGCGCGCCGACAAGGTCGGAACGGAAACGGTGCTGGCCCGGATTGTGCAGATGGTCAGTGAGGCCCAGCGCTCCCGTGCCCCCATGCAGCGCCTAGCGGACGTGGTGGCTGGGTATTTCGTGGTGGGCGTGGTCGTCATCGCGCTTGTGACTTTCGTTGTCTGGGGCCTGTTCGGGCCGCAACCATCGTGGGTCTACGGCCTCGTCAACGCCGTGGCCGTACTGATCATCGCCTGCCCCTGCGCCCTGGGCCTGGCCACGCCGATGACCGTGATGGTGGCCACCGGCAAGGCCGCCAGTCACGGCGTGCTGTTCCGCGACGCCGCCGCCATCGAGTCAATGCGCAAGGTGGACACCCTCATCGTCGACAAGACCGGCACCCTCACCGAGGGCAAGCCCCGCTTCCATGGCTTGGTGGCTGCGGAGGGCTGGGATGAGGCGGAAGTCCTGCGCGTTGCCGCGAGCCTGGACCAGGGTAGCGAGCATCCCCTGGCCCATGCCTTGGTGGAAGAAGCCCGCCGCCGCGAATACCACCTCAGCACACCGGAAGGTTTCGAGTCCTCATCGGGCATCGGTGTCCGAGGTATGGTGGATGGAAAGCATGTCGCCATCGGCAACACCAAGATGATGGAGGAGGTCGGTGTCGACTGGAGGCTTCTGGGCGAGCAGGCCGAGGCCCTGCGGCTGGAGGGGGCCAGCGTCATGTTTCTGGCCGTGGATGGCAATGCGGCTGGCCTGCTCGCCGTCTCCGATCCGATCAAGGACTCCACACCAGAGGCCCTGCATAGCCTACGCACCAGTGGACTCAACATCATCATGGCCACGGGCGACGGTCTCACCACCGCTCGTGCCGTCGGTCAGAAGCTCGGCATCGAGGAGGTGCACGGCGAGGTCAAGCCGGAGGACAAGGATGCCCTGGTAGCTAAACTCCAGGCCCAGGGCCGCATCGTCGCCATGGTGGGCGACGGCATCAACGACGCCCCGGCACTTGCTCGAGCCAACGTGGGTATCGCCATGGGCACCGGCACCGACGTGGCCATGACCAGCGCCCAAGTCACCCTGGTCAAGGGCGACCTGCGCGGCATCGTCAGCGCCCGGAAACTCTCCATGGCCAGCGTGCGCAACATGCGGCAGAACCTGATGTTCGCGTTTCTCTACAACGCCCTGGGGGTACCCATTGCCGCCGGGGTGCTGTATCCCGTGTTCGGTCTGCTGCTCTCACCCCTGATCGCAGCCCTTGCCATGAGCTTCAGTTCTGTATCGGTAGTGAGTAACGCTCTACGACTAAGGACCTCGAATATTTCAACTGGCTGAAGTGCTTTCTTTTGCCAACGAGCACTTAGTCACCAGGCTTCAGAGGTGACCGCTGTACTCAGAGGGCCGCCTTTGGAGCATTCGAGAATTGTCCGGTGTGTCTGAAGCGTGAGTGTGAGATCGCCGGATAAGGAAGCTGCCGTTTACCCCAGATACCGCCCGAGCGGCGGTTAACCAAAGCATTGCGGCCCTGAGCGGACTGACCAACGACGGTCCGGATTGGCCGATGGCCCGCCGGACAGCATAGCACCCCGATGTGACAGCTCTCTCCAAGGTAGCTGTCATATCTGCTCGCTCAGGTTGCGTTGCATTCATCCTCTCCCCGCCTGGCCTCGAACTCCACGCCCTTAACCCGCGTGAGCGATAACAGCACGTCATCAGCCACCAGACGCAGCTTCTCCCGGGGCTCCCCGGTCTCCCGGTCGGCCCAGGTGTCCAGTTCGAGACGGCCGATCACGTGCACCCGCGACCCCTTGCGCAGCAGCCTGGCCGCCTGCTCGGCCTTGTAGTCCCAGAGGGAGACATCCAACCAGTGGCCACCGGTCTGCTCTACACCACCCTGGCCGTCGGGCCGGTAAATATCAAAAAAGACCCGCAGTTCCGCCACTTTGCGGTCCTCGCCATTGACCTGGACGGTCTTGATGGCGGGGCTGTCGCCCAGGTTGCCCGTGCCTTGATAGATGTTCGGCATGTTTGCTCCTTTCAAATGCCTTTGGATGAGGCCGAACCCGTGTCTGGGTCCGGCGGTTGACTTCAGCATCTGGGTGTTCGCAGTGCGAACACCAAGTGGATCGCGGGGGTTCATGACTTGTGCCGGGCCGGTTCATGGCCCAGGTTCGCCAAGCTCGCCTCCTCCTGGCAACGTTTGGCCAGCCGCAGCTCATGGCGCGCGGCCTGCTCCTGAAGGTTGAGGAGCAGCGCTGCCCCATGGGCCCGCCGATACCACTGGGCCAGGGCGGGCGGCAGGCCATCGACCCGGCTCGCGATGGCCTGCCAGGTGACGTGCCGGGCAGGCCGGCCCGCCAGCCGCCAGCGCAGGGCGAGCTGGCTGTTCCTGCCCCGGGCATGCACCGCCAGGGTGAAGTCATGTCCCCCCACCGCCCTGGTCTCCCGGGACAGGGCCCGCATAGCGGCATGGATGCCATCCAGCCGGGCGCGGGCTTGCCTGGCCCAGGCTTCCGCTTGGCCCCCCTTACCCTTAAAGCCCTTTATGTCCACTCCCCAGGTGCTGACAACCTCTCCATGAGACTTGGCGGGACTCACAGCAAGGCACCTTCCCTATCCGGATTACCGGCGAACTCCCGATCCAGGGCGCCCTCCGCCACCTTCTGCAACAGGGCGAGCTCCTGCTCGGAGAGGTTCACCCGCCGGCGGGTGTGCCTCGGGGCCACGCTGCCGGTGAAGACCGGCTTGGGTACCTCACCGAAGATGCCATTCACCGCCTTGACCCGCTTGGCCGCCTCCGTATCCGCGCCGGGCAGCCAGTCGCTGCGGGACAGATCGCGCAATTCCTGCCGGATCAGGTAGCGCTCGAAGCGCACCGGGGTCTCGAACACCCCCCGGATGCGTCGGGTCACCTCCCGGATCAGCTTGCGGCCCTCGTCGTCAGTCATCAGGTCCTTGCGCACCAGGGTCTTCACCTGCCGCACCCGGTAGTCGTACTCCACAATCAGTCCCGCCACCGTGTAGCCGTAGGGGGAACGGAAACCCAGCTCAAGGGAGACCGGCTCCCGGGACTTGAGGATGGAGAAGATCAGTCCCTTCCGGGCCGCGGCCTCGAGGTGCTGCTCGCACTCCCGCCCCAGTTCGTCCAGGGCGACCTTGAGGCTCTGGATGCGCTCGCCGGTGTCGATGAGCGCCCAGTCGGCGTAGGGGTTGTCGTTGCCGGACAGGTACCAGATGGAGCGCAGGGCCGCAGCCACCCGCTTGCCACCGACGATGGGCTGCAGCTGGCCCTGGGGATCCCGTGACCGGCCCATGAACAGCCGATGGGCCTCCTGGGTATGCAGCACCATGGCGTCCGGCGCCTCGTCGATGAGCCCGCCCGCTTGGACGGCGGCCTCGGTGTCCGGCACTACTGCGTCCGCCCCCTGGCGCAGCCGCCAGGCCGACTGCATCCCCTCGAACTGGCGCAGGCGCTCGGTGTATTCGATCACCCTCGGCCAGCGGGGGTCGGACTCGTCAGGCTGCTCCGCGTCGAGCAGGTCGGCCAGCGCCATGCGCTCCGCTTCCAGATCGTAGCCGTCGGGGAAGGGATGCGACAGGGGTGGGGTCGGGGTGGAGGTTGGGTTCATCGCGGTCCTTTCGTGTTCAGGTTGCGCCAGGGCCATGCCGGTCGGGGTCGGCTGCGCCAGCTTGGGGACTTGCAGGGTGTTCGCAGTGCGAACAGCAATCGTTGGACGGGGGTTGCGGTAGTCCGGGTGTTCGCAGTGCGAACACTTCTTCCGCGCGGAAGCTTCCTCATCGCCCGACCCCTTGCACGCCCATGCCCAGCTGCGTCCGCATACGCACCAAGTGCTCTCGGGCGGCCAGGCGGGCGGCGGGGTCAAGGCCCCGGCGCAGCGCTTCCCGGTCCTGGCGCCGGGCGGTGGCCCGTGCTTCGGCCTCCTGGCGGGATTGGGCGACCCGGTAGGCGATGGTAGGCAGGAAGCGTCCTGCCCGGGCGATTCGGATCAGGGTGTGCAGATAGCCCAGGGGATTACGGATCTCCCGCCCCCGCACCATGCCGGCATGCTCGTCCAGAACCAGCTGGCGCAGTTCGGGGGCGAGCTCAGCGAGCCAGGTTCGGGCCACCGCCTGTTCGGCGGGCAGCAGTCTGCCGGAGAAGACCAGGGGGGGTTCCGCTTCGGCACTCTCTTCGCGCCTACTCCCACAACAGCCGTTGTCCGTGGTGAGCGGTGCTGCGATGGGCAACCCTGGGGAGGGGGCTGGGGGTGGGTTGGTGTTAACTTCTTGAAGTGTTTCGCCCGCTCGCGAGGGCGGGCCGCCAGGCGCCTCCTGCTGCGGGTTGGCGCCAGATGGTAAGTTTCCGGAAACCGGCCGACCGGTTGGCCGCTTTCCGGATTCCCTGTCGGCCGATTCATCGCCTCCCTGTTGGCCGCTTTGTCCGCTGCCAGGATGGCGGGAAGCGCCGGACAGGAGGGCCGCTTTCTCCTTCCCCTGGATGGCGCAGGGCGCCAGACTGTCATACCCATTTGCGTCAATCCCGTCATGATCGTCCTCCAGGGCGGCGAGCAGCCGGTCAAGACGCGGACGCACCACCCGCCGGGCGGGCAGGCCGCTGGCCCAGCGCGCCTCCAGCAGACTCTGGCCGGCGAGCCGGGTCCGCGCACTGTCCACTTCATGGCGAGTGAGCCGGCAGTGACGGCCGATGAGGTCGGGGTAGTAGTTGAGCCAGCCCGTGGTCGATCCGCCCAGGGCCAGGTCCTTGCGGCAGGCAAGCAACAGATGGAAGAGCAGGAGGCCGCCGGACAGCGATCCCGCCACCAGGGCAAGGCGCCGGTACAGGGCCGCCGGCCGGCCCAGGAGCCGGCGCAGCAAGGGATCGTCCCAGTCCCAGGCGGCAAGGCTGGCCTGGGCTGCTTCGGCGAGCCGCGTGGCCAGCAGGTCCAGATCGACCCGGAAGTGCAGGCGTGCAGGCATGCCGCGCCGCTTTTCAAGGAGGAGCCCCGCCGCCTGCAGGACACGCCGGGCGCCCGCCTGTTCGTGCCGGGACAAACCGGTCTCCCGCTGCCACTCGGCCCGGTTCTTCCAGAACCAGCCGTCGCGCTCGGGGTGATGTCGCAGCCAGTTGCGGGTCCAGGTGAGGGCCACGGACAGCAGGGCCGCGGCCTTGTGGCTGCCACAGAGGGGGGTGAGGGACGGGAAGTAGGTGATGTAGTCGCCGTCCAGCAGCGCCTTGAGGCGGTTCAGCTCCTGCAGGCGTGAGCGCGGATCGTCAGCCACCGAGACGCTCCGACCAGTTCTCGGCTGCCTTTTGTTCCAGGGCCTCGCCCAGCCGTCGCCAGTTGACCCGGAACCAGAGCACCGCCGGCATGCCCACCCGGCGTTCCTCCAGCAGGCCCCGTTCCCGGAGCTGGCGCCGGGCGGTCTCCTGTTCCCGGCGGGTGAGGCCGGTGTCCCGCTCCCACTCGGCCTGGGTGCGGAGGAACCAGCCGTCACTGTCCTCCGGGAGAGACTCGTAAGCATAACCGGCGTAGGACAGGAACAGGGCTGCGGTGATGCCGCCGGCCACAGGCACGTAGGCCCGGTGGAAGACGATGGGCTCGTCCAGGAGGTCCAGCATCAGGGCCGTGTCCATGGGCCGGAGGGCGGCGCCGGACGGTGGACGCATGCCGCCGCTCATGGCCGCGCCTCGAACTCGTGCACCACGGCGTGCAGGCTGGCCAGGGTGAATCCCGGGTAGTCCTCCGCCAGGGCCAGGTAACGCTCGGCCGGATGCAGGGCGGCATCTCGCAGGGCATGCCAGCGGGCATGGATACGGTCCCGGGTCTCCGGGTCGGGCAAGGGCGGCCGGCCACGTGGCGCCGGTTCACCCTGACGTAGGCGGTGGCGGATGGCCAGAGTCACCGCGTGGGGACCAAAGAGCTCGGCCAGCAGGGCGCGCGGCGCTTGGTGGGCGATGCAGCGCTCCAGGAGGCTGGATTCCGAGTTCAGCCGGTCCAGGATACGCAGGGCGTAGTCGAGGCTGACGGGGTCCAGCCGGATGCCGATCTTGAGGTGCTTGATGGCGGCGAGGCGGATGAGCTCGGTGGCGCGCAGGCCCCGCAGCCGTTCCACCATCCGGACGTTCAGTCCCGTCTCGGCGGCTTCAGCCAGCTCGCCCTGCTCTAGTCGGGCCAGCAGCACGGACAAGGCCAGCAGGCGCTGGTGCGGATCTTCCAGGGCGATCATCCACTGCCCCGCCGGTGGATGGGCTCCAGCAGGTGCCGGTAGGCAATGGGATCGGCGGTCCGCGCCCGGGCGGCCAGCCGCGCCAGTTCCAGGCATTGCGCCACCAGGGATTCGTGCTGGAGCAGGTTGAGCAGCGACCAGGGATCGATAGCGGCCAGGCCGTCCCGGGTGGCATGGGCGAGGAGGTCGTCCTCCACCAGGAAGGGATAGGCGGACTCGTCCATACCCGCCTCCCGCAGATACACCCGCCGCCAGCGGGAGGCCTCGGGCAGGCTCAGGGCCAGGTTGGGGTCCATCTGCCCGGAGGCGGCCGCCAGCAGCCACCAGAGGGTGCCACGCAGGTCCTGTTCCTCGTCCTGGGGCAGCGGGGCGGCCTCCATGTAGTAGCCCAGGGGCAGCCCGTCCAGGGGGGCAAACCAGCCCGCCACGCCACCGGCCCGGGCCAGGCGTTCGGCCGTTTTGCGCAGCAGGTGGCCCAAGTCTTGGGGAGAAAGCTGCTCCGGGATGATGGGTGGAGGTTCCGGGGTGGGCTGGGGGCCCGGTTCGGTGGCTTGGGTGATGGGGCCAGGGATGGCGTTAGAGCCCGTCCCAGCCTGGGGCATGGAGGGGGAAGTGGATTGGGTGCCACACAGTTCCAGGTCCTGCCGTTGCGCGCCCGGGGTCTTCTCCAGGGCGGCGAGCATCTGGGTGAGCCGCTTGCCCTCGATCCCGAGATGCATGGCCAGGGCGGCCTCCCAGCGCCGCAGAAGGTGTTCTGCCGCGGCCCCGACGTCCGGCCCCAGGGCGAGGACGTGTTCATGCAATGCCGGGTCGATAATGCGTCCCTGGAACGTTGCCTCTTCGATCTCGCAAAGACCCGCCAGTCGCCTCAGCAGGTTCATGCGTGGCTGGATGCGCTTGACGTCCAGCCCTGTGAGTCGCTGGCCCAGGGGGGCGAGGCGCTCCAGGGCGAATTTCATCAGGCTGAGGTTGGCCAGGGCCACGGGCAGGCCCAGGCGCTTGAGCTCGGCTTCCATCTGGCGCAAGGATAGGGGGCTGCCAGTCTGGACCTCCAAGGCGGCTTTGATGTCCATGATGCCGGCGGCCCTATCCCAGAAGCTCATCTCACCTCTCTGGTCGTTCTCGCCGATGTGGCCAGCGATGGCCTCCGCGTCGCCGCGCCAGGCCTTGAAGGTGAGCTCCACCCGCTCGAAACGGGTCTCGCCTTCCCGGACCAGTTCTTGAAGGATAGCCAGGCGGGTGTTGCCGCCGCCAGAGACCATGTAGTGCGTCTCGGCGGGGCGGCGGGTGACATTGAAGGGGGTCAGGAGCCCCACCGCGCGGATGGAGGCCTTGATCTCGTCGAAGCGGGGGTTGAGGGCGCGGCGGGGGTTGCGGTCGTATGGGCGGATGTCCAACACCGGTACCAGGATGCGGGCGCCGTCCAGGTCGTCGCCGCGTTGGAGACTGGCGGCGGCGTCCGCCGGGCCGGGCAGGGTCAGGCGGGTGTGCAGGCGCTGGCGGAGCTCGTCCGTGGCTGACGTGGGGAGACCCATGGCAGGGACCGGGCCAGTATTGTGCTCCCGCTCATCTGACATGGGCGGCCTCGTGCGGGGGGAAGGCGGCCTGTGCCCTCGCGTGTCCGTTCCCTCCGGCGTACACCCCTTGCAGCGAGGGGATCAGCTCCCAGGCAAGCCGATGCATGAGTTCATACGGGCAGGCGCTGGCCCCAACTCGCTGGCGATCGAAGCGATGCACCGGCACCTGGGCGGTGGCCGCCGCCTGGTAGGCGTTGGCGTCCGGGATCACCGTGTCCAGCACGGTGACCCGGCCCTGGGCGCGGAGGAAGTTGGCACGGATGGTGTCGGCCACCAGGCGGGAGTTATTGGTGCGGCGCAGGCAGTTGATCACTGCCTTCATGGGCCCCAACCCCGCGCCGATGGCACTAGAGGCATCCAGGCGCTCCAGCATGCGCAAGGTACCGTCCATGAACTCCGAGCCGCTCAGCACATCGGGCCGCACCGGGGAGATGAGGAGATCGGCAGCCAGGGCCACCGCGTCCTCCACGGCGCCGGCGCCGCCGTGGGCGTCCAGAATGACGCAGTCGTAGCGGGCCAGCACCTCGGGGGAGCGCAGGGCAAGCTTCAGGCGCACCGCCCGGTCGATGCGGGCATAGAGCCAGTCGGAGAGGTTGATCTCGGGGCTGTCGGAGACCACGATGTCCAGAGCGCCGGAGAGGTGCGGCAGGTCGATCTCGGAGATTGCTTCACGAGTCACGACACCCCGGGTGATGACCTGGGTGAGGCCATGGGGGGCCAGAGAACGCAGGGGGAAATACTTGGAAAGCGAGGGTTTCTCGTCCGCGTCGATGAGCAATACCCGCAACCCCATGTCCGCCAGCAGGGCGCCGAGGTTTGCGGCCAGGGTAGTCTTGCCCACCCCGCCCTTGGTGCTCACAAGTGCGAGCTTGATCATGTCTTCGCCCCAATCCGGATGAGGCCGTCGGGGCAGATGCCACCGACGGTTCCCAGGACCGGCGTCATGGGATGTTGCATCCCATCAGGCCGTGGTTTCGCCGACAGTCTGGCGCTTCAGCCAGAGCTCCAGCTCGGCGCGGCGATATTTCACCAAACGGCCGACCTTGATGTAGGGGATCTCATGCCGCTTGGTACACCGCCACACCTCCAGGGTGCGAGGGTTGAGGCCCAGGTAGGCGGCCGCCTGTTCGGTGGTGAGCAGATCCGAACGCATCAGGCTCGCCAGGATCGGGTGGGGTTCGGGTTGATTTGTTGCCGATTGAGACATGTTTGACCTCCGGTTATTGCCCAGCGCATCCACGCATGGGAGAGACGATAAGGAAGAACTTCCTTGCTGTGTCCGCTGCGGATGGCAGGCATCCGGTCAAGGCGAACAGTCAGTTCAACGGATGGTCATCATTGATAAATAAGGGAAATTTCGGCACGACCGGTGACGGTCATTGCACGTCGTGCAGGTACGGAGAACTGCGATAGGGGACGTGCGTCGGGAGTAATCGCCGTTTGGCGGCGTGCGGCCCGGTAGTACGGGGTGGGGTGGGATCAAACCACCCGGCGGCCTGAACGCAGGCCATGGCGTGAGAATTGGTCGCTACGCAACCAGGCCCAGGACTTCCGCCAGTTGCCGCGCCTCACTCAGGTAATTCGCGATGGTGCCCCGGTCCAGCGCCAGGCCCAGCCGCTCGGCGTCGTCGGCGATGTCGCTCGCATCGTTGTAGGGCATCTCCAGATTGAGGCCGTATCCCTGGGTGGCCAGGACATAGATCAGGCGTAGCAGGAACTGCTTGCTGCGTGGGTGGGGGGCGGCCTCATCCGCCTCTGCCAGGGTGTCCTCGAGATCCCGGCCGGCGCGCTTGCGTTCCAGACGGAAACGTTCGCGTACCGCTTCCAGCAAGGGACCGGGCAGGGGCAACCCCTTGCCCAGGGCGTGCTCGATGACGGTGAAGGGGTGGACGCCATGCGGACCCGCATCGGTGGCACTCTTTAAGATGCGGTAGATCTTGGCCACCTCGATGAATTCGGGCGGCAACTCCCGGCCATCCAGACGGATGCCTGACCCCCGAACACGATCCGGATCCAAGCCGCACAGCAGCAGGGCGGCGTCGCGATGGCTCCACGCATCGAGCTTGGACCAGAAGACGTAATCTGGTCCGGTTGGCGAGTCCATCGGCTGCTCTCCCTGGTTCTGGCGCGCCGGCTGGGGCCCGGAATCGGTCTGCCTGGCGCGATCAATGTTCTACCAGGGTTGCGCCGGATTCGCCGCCCCGGTGTTGTCAATTCCTTGTGGTGGTGTCCCCACCCGGACACCCGGGAATTACTTTTTCTTGCTGCCTTTCTTACCGGCGGCCACCCGGTCCTTGAAGGCCTTGCCGGACTTGAAGGCGGGCACGGTGGTGGCGGCGATCTTGAGGACCTCACCGGTGCGCGGATTCTTGACAGAGCGGGCGGCGCGCTTGCGGGACTCGAAAGTGCCGAAGCCGATCACGGAAACCGAGTCGCCCTTGGCCACGGCCTCGGCGATGGTGTCCAGCACCACCTCCACGGCCCGCCCGGCCGCCACCTTGGTCATCTCGGTCTTGCTGGCGACGGCTTCGATGAGTTCGGATTTGTTCATGTAGGTGCCTCCACGCTGCGGGTTGTTGTCGGATCGAGAAATCATAGCAGTCCCGCCGCGGACGAGTGTATGTGCATTGAGGTTCCAGCAAGGCCGGGAAAAGCGTGATGACCGGATTTGCTTTCTCGCTGGTCACGTTGCGTGCCGATCTTCATAATCCCGGCACCTCCCTGATCGCCGCAATGGCGATCTTCTTCAAGGCGCCCCAGCGGGCGCCTTCTTTTTTCTCTGCCCTACGAACCATCCCCATTTCCGGGACATCCCAGGTCACCTGGAAATAACTGTCACCACGAATACGGTCACTCCCGGCTTACAAGCGAGCAAGAATAATTTGTGCACTGTCGGCTGTGACCCCAGTGTGACCCCGGTTCATTTTGCACTTAATGACGAATTACCTAACTTACTGATATATTTGGTGCCGACAGTCTGACTCGAACAGACGACCTACCGCTTACAAGGCGGTTGCTCTACCAACTGAGCTATGCCGGCAAGGCTGAAATTATATCGTGCTAGCCAGCCCAGCCACGGCCGGCGACTGACTGTTTCCGCTTATTTGACCACGCGCAGTTGCGGCCGGCCACGTGGGGGTTTCGGTGGTTCGTCGTCGCCCGGGTCGTCGGTCTGGGTAAGCGTTTCGACCACCGTCAGGTTCTCCGCCGCCGACAAGGGATCGCCACCCTCCGCGGCCACTTCACCGGAGAAACCCATGCCCTCGCCTGTCTCACGCGCGTAGATCGCCAGGACATTGGTCACCGGAACCTCGATCGCATGCGATACACCCCCAAAACGAGCCGAGAAGGTGACCCACTCGTTGTCCATGTTGAGATTGCGTACCGCGCTGGGCCCCAGGTTGAGGATGATCTGGCCATCCTTCACATACCCCTGCGGCACACGGGTCCGGTGATCGACACGCACGCTCAGATACGGCGTCAACCCGCTATCCACACACCACTCGTAGAGCGCGCGGAGAAAGTAGGGTTGTTGCGATAAGGAAGGAGGATTCTGGATGGCCACGGAACCAGGATTACTTGCGCATCGCCTTCTCGACCGGCGTCAGTGCTTCGATGAAGGCTGGGCGGGAGAAGAGCCGTTCCGCGTACTTCAGGATCGGGAGTCCCTGCTTCGGCAGTTGGATGCCATAGTGCTCCAGACGCCACAACAAGGGGGCGATGGCGACATCCAGCATGGAGTAGTCCTCACCGAGCATGTGCTTCTGCTTGGCGAAAATCGGCGCAATCTGGGTCAGGTTGTCGCGAACGATACCGCGAGCCTTTTCTGCGGCCTTGGTCGTCCCGTGCTCGAGGTCCCCGATGTGCGAAAACAGGTCGTGCTCGAAGTTGTAGAGAAACAGACGGGCACGGGCACGCATCACCGGGTCGGCGGGCATCAACTGCGGGTGTGGAAAACGCTCGTCGATGTACTCGTTGATGATGTTGGACTCATACAGTGTCAGGTCGCGTTCCACCAGAATGGGCACGCGACTATAGGGATTCATGACCGCGATATCGTCGGGCTTGTCATGTAAATCCACGTCGCGGACCTCGAAGTCCATGCCCTTTTCGTACAGGACGATGCGGCAACGGTGGCTGAATGGGCACGCTGTACCCGAATATAGAATCATCATGACGAGTGCGCCCTGCTCAATGCAGGCCTTTCCAGAAGTCTTTCTTCAAGTAGAAGGCGATGATGAAAAACACGCCCAGGAACAACATCACGAACAGACCGGTATTCATACGCTTCGCCTTGGCGGGTTCGCCCATCCAGTCCAGATAGTTGACCAGATCGCCCACCAGGGCATCGTACTCGGCGAGGGTCAACTTGCCGGGCTTGACCAGTTCGAAACGCTCAATGGCTTGATGCTGCTTGCCATCCTCACCGTGCATGGTGTGATAGACCGGCACCATCTGACCCTGCAGGTCGTGCAGCACATGTGGCATGCCGACCTTGTCGAACACGGTATTGTTCCAGCCGGTGGGACGTGAATCGTCACGGTAGAAACCGCGCAGGTAGGTGTAGACCCAGTCCGCGCCACGCGAGCGGGTGATGACGGACAGGTCGGGAGGCGGTGCGCCAAACCAGGCCTTGGCATCCTCTTTCCGCATGGCCACATGCATGAGTTCACCCGGCTTCGCGGAAGCATAGAGCAGGTTGTCCTTGATCTGCGCCTCGGTCAGGCCGATGTCTTCCATGCGGTTGTAACGCATGTAGCCGGCGCTATGACAGGTGAGACAATAGTTCACGAATACCCTGGCACCACGCTGCAGTGACTCCTGATCATTCAGGTTGACCGGGGCGTGATCCAGATGAACGGCGGCGCCGGAGGCAAAGACGGCCGTCGGCAGGGCCAGGAGCAGGAAGAACAGTTTTTTCATTGGGTCACCCTTTCCGGAACCGGCTTGGTTGTATCGTTCTTGGTGTACCAGGGCATGAGCAGGAAGAACGCGAAGTAGACGACGGAGAGCACCTGAGCGATCAGCGTATAGAGCGGTGTCGAGGGCAGGATACCGAGCACGCCGAGGCCGACGAAGGCGATCACGAACAAGGCGAGAGCGATCTTGAACTTCGGGCCGCGATAACGGATCGACTTGACTGGAGACCGGTCCAGCCAGGGTAGCGCGAAGAAGATCAACACGGCCACGCCCATCGCCGCCACACCCGGGAACTGTGACCCCATGATCGGCGGAATCGCGCGCAGGATGGCGTAGTAAGGAGTGAAGTACCAGACCGGAGCGATATGTTCCGGAGTCTTCAGGGAGTCGGCGGGAATGAAGTTGTTGGCTTCCAGGAAATAGCCGCCCATTTCCGGAGCAAAGAACACGATGGCGGTGAAGACCATCAGGAACACCACCACGCCAAGGATGTCCTTCACCGTGTAGTAGGGATGGAAGGGAATGCCGTCCAGGGGATGGCCGTCCTCGCCCTTGAGCTTCTTGATCTCGATGCCGTCGGGGTTATTGGAGCCCACTTCGTGCAGCGCAACCAGGTGAGCGACCACCAAGCCCAGCAACACCAGCGGCAGCGCGATCACGTGGAAGGCGAAGAAGCGGTTCAACGTCGCGTCAGACACCACGAAATCACCACGAATCCAGACCGACAGATCCGGGCCGATGAACGGCACCGCGGAGAATAGGTTGACGATCACCTGAGCGCCCCAGTAAGACATCTGGCCCCAGGGCAGCAGGTAACCCATGAACGCCTCGCCCATCAGGACCAGGTAGATGATGACGCCGAACAGCCAGATCAATTCACGCGGCTGCCGGTAGGAACCGTAGATCAGGCCACGGAACATGTGCAGGTAGACCACCACGAAGAACATGGAGGCGCCAGTGGAGTGGATGTAGCGGATCAGCCAGCCGAAATCCACATCACGCATGATGTACTCGACGGAGGCGAAAGCGAGTTGCGCGTCCGGCTTGTAGTGCATGGTCAGGAAGATGCCGGAGAGGATCTGGATCACCAGCACCAGCAGGGCCAGAGAACCGAAGTAGTACCAGAAGTTGAAGTTCTTCGGCGCGAAGTACTCGGACAAATGCGCCTTGTAGGTGGCGGTGAGCGGGAAACGCTCATCCACCCAGTTAAGCAACTTTTCCATTATTCAAGTCCCCTTGATTGCAATCAGGCGGCTGCGCCCTGGTCCACACCGATCAGCACTTTGGTGTCGGACAGGTACTTGTGCGGCGGAATGACCAGGTTGGTCGGAGCGGGCGAGCCGTTGAACACGCGCGCGGCCAGGTCGAATCGCGACCCATGGCAGGGACAAAACCAGCCACCCGGCCAGTCGGCGCCCAGGTCGGCGGGACCGATTTCCTTGCGGAAGGTCGGTGAGCAACCGAGGTGCGTGCAGATGCCCACGACCACCAGGTATTCCGGCTTGATCGAGCGAGTCGGGTTATTGCAGTACTCCGGCTGCTGCGGAACTTCGCTCTTCGGATCGGTCAAGCGGGCATCATGTTTGGACAGCATGTCCAGCATTTCCTTGGTGCGATTGACGACCCACACCGGTTTGCCACGCCATTCCACAGCCAGGAGCATGCCCGGCTCGACCTTGCCGAGGTCCACTTCTACCGGGGCACCAGCGGCTTTCGCGCGCGCGCTGGGCATCATGCTCATGACGAAGGGCGTCGCGACGCCCAGTGCGGCAACGCCGCCGGCCGCCGAGGCCATGGTCACCAGAAAGCGGCGTTTGGAGGGATCAACGCTCTTGTCACTCATAACATCTTTCCTGCCTGAGGGATGAAAGTATCGCCGGCGGGCGCATTCGATTCAGGACATTCAGGTCGAATACGCATCTAGCCGGCCCAACAAACCGCGCATTCTACAGATAAACCAGACGCTAATTAAAGCCTCACGACATTGATCATTTACAAGTGACCCAATTCTCCGGTGAGACCCGGCGAAAACGCTGCCAGGATCATTTCCAGAAACATTCGCGAGCCGATAAACTGCGGGCCATGTGCCTCGCCATTCCCATGCGGATCCAGTTCATCGATGGTCTCACCGCGCGCTGTGAAGCGAAGGGCGTGCTGCGCGTCGTATCGTTATTTGCCTTGCGCGACGAAGCGCCCCGGGTCGGTGATTTCGTCATGGTCAGCCTCGGCAACGCCATCCAGGTCGTGAGCGAGGCGGATGCCATGCTGGCCTGGGAACTATTCGACCAGATCCTCGCCGAACTCGGCTCCTGAACGGTCGGACGCTCCGCGTCGTAACCGACACAGCCCCTCCGCTTCGACCCGGATCGGGCTCCGATCCCTGTAATAGAATGCCGCGCCATGACTGACTCCCCCTGTTTCCATTGCGGCGAACCGGTGCCCACGGGCGCTCATTACCCCATCCATTACCAGGAACGCGTCGAACCCACCTGCTGTCCCGGCTGCCAGGCGGTGGCGCAGACCATCATCGCCTCGGGCAACGCCGACTATTACCGTCTGCGCACCGACCTGCCGAAGACCCCGGAAGCGGCGCTGGAGGAACTGAAAAACCTCAAGCTCTATGACCTGCCGGAGGTACAGCAGAGCTTCGTGAAAGCCGACGGCGAACAGCGCGAGGCCAACCTGATCCTGGAAGGCATCGTCTGCGCCGCCTGCGTCTGGCTCAACGAGCGCCACCTGCACAGCCTGCCCGGCGTGCTCGCGGCCGACATCAATTTCTCCACCCGGCGCGCGCGGGTGCGCTGGGACGACAGCCGCATCCATCTCTCCGACATCCTCGCCAGCATCCAGCACATCGGCTACCTGGCCTACCCTTTCGACAGCAGCCGCCAGGAAGACCTATTCCGCAAGGAGCGCAACACCGCCATCCGCCGCCTGGCCATCGCCGGCCTCGGCATGATGCAGGTGATGATGTACGCAGTGCCAACCTACCTGGCCTACGAAGACTTCATGCAGAAGGATCTCGAGGCCCTGATGCGCATGGCCAGCCTCATCCTCACCACGCCGGTGGTGTTCTATTCCGCCCTGCCCTTCTTCCAGGGCGCCTGGCGCGATCTGAAGCTGAAACGCGCCGGCATGGACGTCCCGGTGGCCCTCGGCGTCGGTGCCGCCTACGCCGCCAGCGTCTACGGCACCTTCACCGGCGCCGAGCACGTCTACTTCGATTCGGTGACCATGTTCGTCTTCTTCCTGCTGACCGGCCGCTTCCTGGAAATGAACGCGCGCAAGCGTTCGGCAGAAGCCGCGGAGAGCCTGATCCGGCTGATCCCGGCGGCCGCGGTGAAACTGCCGGGCTTCCCCGGCAGCCGCGCGGAGGAAACCGTCGCCGCGGTGAAACTCACGCCAGGCGACTTCGTGATGGTCGGCCCCGGCGACAGCTTTCCCGCCGACGGCACGGTGGCCGAGGGCAATGCCAATGTCGACGAATCCCTGCTCACGGGTGAGTCGCACCCGGTCGCCAAACACGCCGGCAGCGGCATCATCGGCGGCACCCTCAACCTCGACAGTCCCCTGGTGGTGAAGGTGGAGAAAGTGGGGGCCGATACCGTGCTCTCGGGCATCGTCCGGCTGCTCGATCGGGCACTGGCGGAAAAGCCGCGCCTGGCCATGATCGCCGACCGGGTCGCCGGCTGGTTCGTGTTCGGTCTGCTCCTGGTCGCCGCCAGCGTGGCCGGCATCTGGTATTTCGTGGATGCCTCGCGCGCTTTCTGGATCACCGTCTCGGTGCTGGTCGTCTCCTGTCCATGCGCGCTGTCATTGGCCACGCCCGCCGCCCTCACCGCCGCGCTCGGGCGGCTGACCCGGGTCGGCCTGCTGTCCACCCGCGGCCATGCCCTGGAAACCCTGGCCCACGCGACCGACTTCGTGTTCGACAAGACCGGCACCCTGACCACCGGCGAATTCAGCCTGCTGGACATGGTCGTCATGCGTGGCAGCCGCGAGCAGGCCCTGGCGATTGCCCACGCGCTGGAACAGGGCGCCACCCACCCGGTGGCGGCGGCGCTGCGCGAGGCCGCCGGCGACACCCGGTTCGACGCCGAAGCGCTCCAGTACCACCCCGGTCGCGGTGTCGAGGGCACCATCGCCGGCGTCGCCTGGCGCCTGGGCGCACCCGATTTCATTGGCGCCACCCCACCGATCGACCACCTGCCAGCCAGCGCCACCCTGATCGGTCTCGCCGACGCCGAGGGTGTGCTGGCCTGGTTCGCTTTGGGTGACGCGCCGCGCCCGCAGGCAAAGCAACTCATCAACGAGTTGAAGGGATTGGGCGTTCGCCTGCATCTCTACTCCGGTGACCGCCCGGAAAACGTCCTCGCCCTGGCGCGCGACCTGGGCATCGAAGACGCCCGCGGCGGCATGCTGCCGCAGGACAAGCTGGAAGCGGTGAAAGCAATGCAGCAATCCGGCGCCATCGTCGCGATGACCGGCGACGGCGTCAACGACGCCCCGGTACTGGCGCAGGCACAGGTCTCCATCGCCGTCGACCAGGGTGCCGAAGCTGCCCAGGCCGCCGCCGACATGGTGCTGCTGTCCACGGAAATTGGTCGACTCGCCGACGGGGTTCGCATGGCACGCAAGACCCAGAGCATCATCCACCAGAACCTGAGCTGGTCGGTGCTCTACAACGTCATCGCCATTCCCGCCGCGGCCCTGGGCTATGTCACGCCCTGGCTGGCGGGCATCGGCATGTCGCTGTCGTCACTGCTGGTGGTGCTCAACGCCATGCGCCTGGCGAAGCCCGGTACCCGGGATACGGCCGACTAACCCGGATATTTCACGATCACCCGAAAGGTGGAGATCCGGGCAATAGAGAGTGCCGCCGCGGGAACAACTGACCAATTGA
>CAYMUY010000027.1:0-57260 GCA_964393825.1 uncultured Thiobacillus sp.
CGCAGGCCGCGCCGGCGCGGCCGCGCACCAGGACCAGGCCACGGCGCATGCGGTCGCCGAGGCGGTCGCCGGCATCGCCCGCCACCACCACGACGCCGCCAGCCATGCCGGCGCGCTCGCCGATCAGGGCGGCGCCAAGCCAGTCGCCGGCGTTGCCCTGGATGCGCAGGAGGCCGCCGCGCATGCCGTTGCCGGCGAAGTCGCCGCAGTGGCCGGTAATGCGCAGTTCGCCGCCGCGCAGATCCTGGCCGGCGTAATGGCCGGCTGAACCCTCGACACGCAGCAGGCCACCGCGCATGGCCTTGCCCAGGCAGTCGAGGTGACCGGCATCCGCTTCGATCACCAGGGTGTCGCCCGTGCCCGGCGTCACCACGAACAATTCCCCCAGGGCGATGGCGTGGCCATCCAGCGACAGCGGGGTGGCCGCGATTTCGGCCAGCGATTTGCCGGCCAGGGTCTCGGGCAACACGCCGCTCATGTCGATGCGGCCATCGTAGCCGTCGCGCAAACTCAGGGTCACGGTGGCGCTCATGCCAGGATCTCCCGCAGGGGGTAATGGAATTTGCCCAGCTTGCCGCCATAGTTGCCGGCCGACAGGCGGACGATGCCGTTCGCGGCGCCCGCCGCGCAGACCGCGTCGAGACCCGCCTTCATGGCCCGCCGCATGGCGGCGTCGTCGACCGCGTCGATGACGATCTCCAGCACCGCTTCCACCCCGTCGCTCAGTTCGGTGCGGGCGACACCGCGCAGGGTGGGGCAGAAGGCATCGTTGGTGGATGCCGGCAAGGCTTTGTACCTGGAGCCGATCTTGGAGCCGGAGCGCACCACGCCACCGGGAAACGGGGTGATGACGCCCGCCACCCCGGCGATGGCCGCCACCGCCGCTTCGCTGGCGGCCAGCCCCTGGGCATGGGAACGCGCCAGCACCAGGAAGTTACCGCCGCCGACGGCGCGCAGCAGGCCGGTGGACTCCTCGGCCAGGAACTCGCCGTCCATCACCGGAATGCGCCAGTAGCGGCGGCCGGCCAGGAGCTTGGACATCTGCCAGCCATCGCCGAAATAACGCAGGTTCCTGCCCAGGGGCAGGGCCTCCTCGCCGTCGCAGCCGGCGAACACGGCGGTGGATGGGCAGGTCAGCACGCACTGGCCGACGCGGCGCTCCAGTTGCTTGGCCAGCTCCTTGGTGGATACCGCGAACAGCAGGCCGGCGATGCCGGGGCGGCCGTCCGGAGTGTCCTCGGGCGACAGTTCCCGCTCGATGCCCGCCTCGCAACCGCAGGCGATGACCGAGGTGGCGAAACCGAAGGCGGCGTTCGCGGCGTGTTTCGCCCAGGTCAGGCTGTCCGCCGTGATGACGATGCGGGTCGCCTTCATGCCAAAGGCCTCGGCGTAGGTGTCGTCGATGTGGACGCCGTTGATGATCATGCCGCCCTCCCCTGGCACCGGTGTGGAATCAGCCTGCTGGCGCCGCAGGCGCAGATCTCGTCGTCGCTGACGCGCATGTGTTCCATCTTCACGGTCATGTAGCGGTCGTAGTAGTCCTTCAGCGGTTTCTCGATGCCCTTGTCGTACTCGGGCTTCACCGCGTGCAGGGCGCCGTTGACCACATGCACCACGCGGCCGTCGCGGACGATGAGCTGGCCGTCCTTGAACACGTATTCCGGTTTTTCGAACATGGCCTCGCGGTTGGCGTCGTCGCGGTAGACCACGATGTCGGCGGCAGCACCCTCGCCCAGGTGGCCGCGATCGGTCAGCCCGAGCGATCGCGCCGGCGCCGCGCGGGTCATGATGGCAATCTCGTAGAGGCTGTATTCCCGCTCCATGCCGCGCAACTGGCTGTGCGCCGCCGCTTCGGGGTTGATCTCATCCAGCTTGGAATTGCGGAAGCCGCGGTCCATCAACAACCGGATCAGGTGCGGGTAGCTGGTGAAGGGGGCGCCGTTGGGGTGGTCGGTGGTGAGGAAGATGCGCCAGGGGTCGGTCACCCGCAGGAACAGCTCCAGGCCGATGGCCCATTGCAGGGCGTTGACGAAGTTCTTGTCGCGGTACCTGAACGGCACCACGCCGCAGCCGGCATCGCACTCGATGTCCATCACCACCCACTTGTCCGGGCTGGCGTGACGGTGGTTGCCATATTGCTTCATGGTGTCGCCCGAGGCGGTGACGGTCTGGCCGAACAGGATCTGGCCGACGTCGGCCGACACGTTGCTCATGCGGTTGATGGCGTCGGCGATGCGCTCCGCTTCCGAGGAAAACTTGCGCTCGCCCTCGGTGCCGTAGCTGTGGAACTGGATGTGGGTCAGGTGGATGGGCAGCCCTTCCGCCGCCGCCATGGTGGCCAGCGTGGTATCGGCGTTGCCGGGAATGCCCAGGTTGCTGGCATGCACATGCAGCGGATGCGCCACCCCCAGTTCATGCACGGCGCGCGCCAGGGCCTGGATCACCTGGCGCGGGGTGACGCCGTAATAGGGATGCGTTTCGTCCAGGTCCAGGTTGCGGGCGTTGAACTTGAAGGCGGAGATGCCGCCCGGGTTCACCACCTTGATCGCCATGGCCTGGCTGGCATCCAGCGTCCAGCCGACATAGTCGTTGATCAGGCGCTGCTCGGCGCCGCTGGAGAGCAGGCGCAGGAAGAAATCGTCGCTGCCCAGCATGGCGTAGGCGCCCTTGTCCAGCATCGGCGTGTCGCCCATCTCCAGGTGGGCGTGGCGGGCATTGGCCGGCAGCATGGCCGGCTCGAAGCAGGCGGTGTAGCCCATCTCGGCATAGCGGTAGCCGGTGGTCCAGGTCGAGGGCGCGGCGTGACCGCAGCCGGCGTGCATGTCGCCGCCGTCGCCCAGGTGCCGCGCCGGCACCCGGTCGAGACGATGATCTTCCGGCAGCAGGGCGCGGGCGATGTTCATCTTGCCGCCGCCGATATGGGTATGCAGGTCGATGGCGCCGGCCATCACCACGCGGCCGGCGAGATCGATCTCGCGGTCGATCACCGTATCGGGGCCGGGGACGGCGACGATGCGGCCATCCTCGATGTAAAGGTCGCGCGTGAGGCCGTCGATGCCGCGCGCGGGATCGTAGAGGCGACCGCCCTTAAGCCGCAGCATGGTTCATCTCCTGTTGAATGGCGGCCAGCACCTGGGCGACGCCGGGCAGGCCGGAGGCGGCCGGAGCCGACAGCGGCAGCGCCACCACGGCGTCCATGCGGTGCAGGAAGCCGGCCTGTTGCACGCCCGGCACGGCGACCGGGATGAAGATCTCCGGCGGCTGCGCGAACACCATGTCGGCGCGGCCGAGGACGAGGGTCGGGCACGGCGCCGCCGGCGGCACGCGGGCCGGATCGAAGGCGGAAATCCACACCAGCGCGTCCACCGCGGCATCCGCCAGCAAGGTCGCTTCGGCATGCGCGATCGGTTCGTAATGCGGGCCGTCCGCCGCGAAGGCGACGCGCAAGGGGTAGCCGGTCTGCCAGGTGCAGACCTGGGCGGCGGAGACACCGCCATCGCCGCCGCCCAGCGGCAGTCCGGCCCAGCGGGTGGCGCGGTTGAGGTCCTTGACCAGGTCCACCATGGCCTGTACGGCCAATTCGGCCTGCGGGAAATCCAGTTCCGCCGCGTTCCACACCAGCACGCCGTAGCGCGCCGCCCGCATCGACGCCAGCAGTTCGTCGAGCCGCGCCATCGGGATGCCGGCTACCTCGACCGCATCCAGGCGATGGCCGGCGAGGCGGCCGCGCAGGGCCGCGCAGACCTCGGCCAGCCGCTCCGGCGGGCAGGCGAGGGCGAGATCCGCGTCGCCAGCCTGTCCCGACCCGGAGGAGACGGGCCCTGCCAGGCTGACGACGCGGGGATGCGGCTCGCCAAACTGGGATTCAGGCGCGACACAGCGCTCGAAGAAACGCGGGAAGTCCGCGGCATCGGTGCCGGCCAGGACGATCAGGTCGGCGCGGTTGCGCACCTCCGACAGCGTGGTGGTCATCCAGCCGCCATCCTGGAAAGCCAGGGTATTGCGGAACTGGGCGCGGCCATTCATGTGCTCCAGCACGCCGCCCAGACGCTCGGCCAGGGCGATGGCGGCGCGATGACCGATGACGTCACAGGCCAGGCCGCCGATCAGCGGCCGCCGCGCGGACAGGAGCAGGCGCGCGGCGGCGCGGCAGGCCTCCTCCAGGGAGGCGGGCCGCCCGCGCACCTGAGCCTCCCCGCGCGCCGGGACGTCGAACAGCGCCCCGGCGCGCGCGCAGCCACCGGCTTCGATGCTCAGGCCAGCGGCGGTCACGGCGAGTGACAGATCGTCGCAACACAGGCCACAAAAAGGACACACAACAGTTTGATCGCGTTCAGCCATGACAGCTCACCAAGGTATGAGCCCATCCTTCATGCAGGGATCGTGCCATCTCGGCCGGGCCGGCATGCCCCTTGCAAATCAAGATCTTCCAGGCCTGTCCAGGTCATCGCGCGGTGAACCGCCTGTCACGGCCACGGCGCAACCCGGGTGACACTCTGTCACCCGCAAGAACCCGGGGAGAAACGCTATCAGCTTGATTGGACAGTGTTTTTTTAATGGCATGGGCTTTGCTAATGGCTACACGACCCAGTCTTTCCGAGCCCAACGCCATGCCTGCTTCCCTGTCACCCAGCGTCACCGTCCGTGCCCCGGCACGGCTGCACATGGGGTTCCTCGACCTCAATGGCAGCCTGGGCCGTCGCTTCGGCAGCCTGGGCCTGGCCCTGGAGGGACTGGCGGTACAGGTCAGGGTGCGCCACGCCGAACAGGTCAGCGCGCACGGGCCGCAGTCAGGGCGCGCGGCGGAGTATGGCCGCCGCGCCCTTGCCGCCCTCGGCATCGAGCGGGGCGCGCGGATCGACGTGGAGCACGCGATTCCCGATCACGCCGGCCTCGGCTCGGGCACGCAACTGGCCCTGGCGGTGGGCACCGCGCTGGCCCATCTCTTTGCAATCGAATGGTCGCCCGTCGACATCGCCAGCAGCCTCGGCCGTGGCGGTCGCTCCGGCATCGGCCTCGGCCTGTTCGATCGCGGCGGGTTCCTGATCGACGGCGGCCGCGGCGGCGTCGACGCGCCGCCGACGGTCATCGCCCACCAGGATTTCCCGGCCGCCTGGCGCTTCGTGCTGGTGTTCGACCGCGCCTTCCAGGGTCTGCACGGGGAACAGGAAAAACAGGCCTTTGCCGCCCTCCCCCGCTTCAGCGAGGAACGCGCCGGCCATCTCTGCCGCCTGGCCCTGATGGGCGCGCTGCCCGCCCTGGTGGAACGCGACATCCAGGGTTTCGGCGCCGCCGTGAGCGGCATCCAGGAAGTGGTCGGTGACCATTTCGCGCCGGCGCAGGGTGGCCGCTACGCCAGCCCCCGGGTCAGCCGCGCGCTGACCTGGTTGCGTGAGCAGGGCGCCGCCGGCATCGGCCAAAGCTCCTGGGGGCCGACCGGTTTCGCCCTCGCCGAATCCGAACTGGCGGCGCACGGACTCGCTCGCGCCGCGCGCCAGGCGTTTGCCGCCGAGGGCCTGGAATTCATGGTCTGCGCCGCCCGCAACCGCGGCGCCGACATCTTCGCCGAGAGGCGTTCCGCGCGCGCCTGCGCCGGATAAGAACAACGAACAGGACGTTCCCATGGAAAAACCCTATCTCCTGCACTTCGCCACGCCCGGCAACCGGGTCAGCCCGTTCGACGTGAACATGGCCTATGACGCCGGCTGGAACGCGGTCATTCCCTATGCCGGCGTCGGTCTGGACGCCATCGGCGACTTCACCCAGGACGCGATCTTCTCGCGCGGTCCGAAGGGCGCGAAGCGCACCGGCATCTTCATCGGCGGCCGTGACGCGATGCTCGCCAACGACATGCTGCAGCGCGCCCGCCAGGCCATGGTGCCGCCCTTCGAGGTCTCGGTGTTCGCCGATCCCAGCGGCGCCTACACCACCGCCGCGGCGATGATCGCCAAGGTGGAACAGGCCCTGGCCAGCCAGCACGGCCAGCCGCTGGCGGGGCGCCGCCTGACGATCTTCGGCGGCACCGGCCCGGTCGGCATGGTGGCGGCCATGCTGGCGGCGGAAGCCGGCGCCGAGGTCACGCTCCCCGGCCACGACGGCCTGGCGCGCGCCCAGGTGGTCGCCGACCAGATCGAGGCCCGCTTCGGCCTCAAGGTGCGGGCCATCGACGGCAGCAGCGAAACCGCCAGGACAGCGTTGCTGGCGGACACCGAGATCGCGCTGGCGACCGCGAAGGCGGGCGTGCAGGTCCTCACCGCCGCGCATCTCGCCCGGGCGCCGGCGCTGCGGGTGGCGGCGGACATCAACGCGGTGCCGCCCGCCGGCATCGCCGGCATCGGCGTGATGGACGACGCCACGCCGCTCGCGGCGGCATCCGGCCATGCCGTGGGCATCGGCCCGCTGGCCATCGGCAATGTGAAATACCAGGTGCAGCAGGCCTTGCTGCAAGCCATGCTGCGCGCGGAGCAGCCGCGCTATCTCGGTTTCGCCGAGGCCTTCATCGAGGCGCGTCGTCGTGTCGGCTGAACACCAGGGCCGCGCCTGGCTGCTCGCCTCCCTCTCCGGCCGCGGCCTGGCGAAAGCGGCGGCACGGGCCAAGCGACCGGCGCGAGTCATCGACGCCTACGCCGACCGCGACACGCGCGGCTTGAGCCGCGACTGGGCACGAGTCGACGCGACCACGGGTTACCGCCTGGAGGCCGACGCGCTGCTCGCGGCCGCCGAACGCCTGGCGCCGCCGGACCGCTGCCTGGGCCTGGTCTACGGCTCCGGTTTCGAATCGTGCCCGGACCTGCTGGCGCGGCTGGCGCAAGGGCGGCACTTGGTCGGCAACGCGCCCGAGGTGCTGGCGCGCACCGGCGACCCCGGCCACTTCTTCCCGCTCCTGCAACAGTTGGGCATCCCGCATCCCGAGATCAGCTTCACCCGGCCGCCGCGCTCGTTCAACTGGCTGTCCAAGCTGGCCGGCGCCTGCGGCGGTACCCACATTCTCCTCGCCTCCGCCACCGGCAACCGCGCCGGCGGCTACTTCCAGCGCCGGATCGAGGGCCAGGCCGGGTCCCTGCTGTTTCTCGCCAACGGCCGCGACATTCGCGCGGTCGGCTGCAATCGCGCCCTGCCGGCGCCGGCGGAAGCCCCCAGCGCCTGGGCCTACTCCGGCGCCGCAAGACTGGCGGGGGACGCCCGGGGCTGTCCGGACGGTCTGCTCGACGCCGCCCTCGCCCTCACCCGGGCGCTGGGCCTGGTGGGCCTCAACGGCATCGACTTCGTGGTCGATGGCCGGGACTGGTGGTTGCTGGAACTCAACCCGCGCCCGACGGCGACGGTGGAATTGTGGGATGTGGCGCCGATGCCCTCGCTGTTCCGGCTGCATGTCCAGGCCTGCCGCGGCCGCCTTCCCGCCAGCCTGCCGCCCCTGCGCGGCGGCCTCGCGTCAGCCGTGGTCTACAGCGGCGAGACGCTGCGCGTGCCGAAGTGCTTCTTCTGGCCGGACTGGTGTTCCGACATTCCGCAAGACGGCGGTGTGATCGCGCCCGGTGAACCGGTCTGCACGGTTCTGGCCGGCGGCGAGAACCACTTCGTCGCCGGGCATTGGGCGAGCGAATTGCGCCAGAGCATCCTGCGCCGCCTGAGCCGCCTGCAGCCCGCCCACTCCCCCCTTCGCGACGACGCTGGCGCGTCGTCCTTGCCACCGTTGTTACCCCCCCTCGCCGGCAAGCCGGCCTGGGCATGAGAACGCCATGACCGCCGACACCCGCATCAGCATCAACCGCCTGGCCCACCCCCTGCTGGAGGATCTGGTCGCCCGCGCCGGCGAACTGCGCCTCGGCGTTTCCCGTCAGGACAACGGCGTGCGCATCGTCGATGCCGGCATCCGCGCCACCGGCGGCATCGAAGCCGGCCGCCGCATCGCCGAGATCTGCCTGGGCGGCCTCGGCCGCGTCAAGCTCAACCCCGCCGGCACCTTCTCCGACTGGCCCTGGGAACTCTCCGTGTCCACCGCGCAGCCGGTGCTGGCCTGCCTGGGCAGCCAGTACGCCGGCTGGAGCCTGGCCGAAGGCAAGGGCAAGGGCGGTTTCTTCGCCCTTGGCTCCGGCCCGGGCCGCGCCCTCGCCGGCAAGGAGGCGCTGTACGCGGAACTGGGTTACCAGGACGCGGCCGACCATGCCTGCCTGGTGCTGGAAACCGACAAGACGCCGCCGCAGGCGCTGCTCGACCGCATCGCCGACCAGTGCGGCGTCGCCCCGGAGAACCTGACCTTGATCCTCACCCCCACCACCAGCCTGGCGGGGTCGGTGCAGGTGGTGGCGCGGGTGCTGGAGGTGGCGTTGCACAAGGCGCATTTCCTCGGCTTCGAGCTGAAGCACATCGTCGACGGCATGGGCACGGCGCCGGTCTGTCCGCCCTCGCCGGATTTCCTCACCGCCATGGGCCGCACCAACGACGCCATCCTGTTCGGCGGCCGCGTGCAGCTGTTCGTGTCCGGCGAGGACGCCGCCGCCGAGGACCTGGCCCGGCGCCTGCCCAGTTCGGCCTCCGCCGACTACGGCCAGCCCTTCGCCCAGGTGTTCAAGGCGGCCGGCCATGACTTCTACAAGATCGACCCGCTGCTGTTCGCCCCGGCCCGGGTGATCGTCACCTGCCTGGATTCCGGCCGCAGTTTCCGCGCCGGGCGCCTCGACGGCGCACTGCTGGAGCGCTCGTTTTCATGACCGGCCGCATCGCCATCTTCACCGACGACCCCGGCTGGCACGGCAAGCGCCTGCGCGCGGCCTTCGCCCGGCGCGGCTTCGCGGCAAGCTACGTCGCCCTGGCCGATTGCCGGGTGGACCTGGACGCCGGCGGCGTCATCCTGCCCGGCTTCGCGGACCGCTTGCCGGACGCGGCCTTCGTGCGCGGCGTCTCCGGCGGCAGCCTGGAGCAGGTGGTGTTGCGGCTGGATTTCCTGCACGTGCTGCCGCTGCTGGGCGTGCCGGTCTACAACCCGGCCCGCGCCATCGAAAAGAGCGTCGACAAGGCGATGACCAGCCTGCTGCTGAAGCTGGCCGGCGTGCCGACGCCCGCCACCTGGGTGATGGAGACCGAAGCGCAGGCGCGCGCGCTGCTGATCCGCGAGACGGCGCGCGGCAACGAACTGGTGTTGAAGCCGCTGTTCGGCTCCCAGGGCAAGGGCCTACGCCGGCTGGCGCGGCCTGGCGACCTGCCGCCGGTCGCGGACTGCCAGAGCGCCTACTACCTGCAGCGCTACGTCGGCCCGAATGACGCGACGGCGGGCTGGGAGGACTACCGGGTGCTGGTGGTGGGCGGCGTCAGCCGCGCCGCCATGACCCGGCGCGGCGCCACCTGGATCAACAACGTCGCCCAGGGCGCCGACTGCGCGCCGGCGCCGGAAGACCCCGAGTTGTACCGCCTGGCGGAAGCCGCGACGCGGGCGCTGGACATGGACTATGCCGGCGTCGACCTGATGCGCGACCGCGACGGCCGCCTGACGGTGATCGAGGTCAACAGTATCCCCGCCTGGCGCGGCCTGCAGAGCGTCGTCGCCGGCGACATCGCCGACATGCTGGCGGCCGACCTGATCGAGCGGCATCTGCGCCAGCCGGCACGGGAGCGTCGGGCATGAACGCGCCGTTCCTGCTCGACCCCCACGCCAGCGCCTTCCGCGAGGCGTGCGAACTCGACGTGCTGGCGTTCAAACCGGGCAATGTCGGCATCGAATCGCCCGGCCACGGCATGACCGCGCGCGATTTCCTGACCAGCGCCGAAGTCGCGGCGCCGCATCTGGCCGACCGCATGCTGGGGCTGGGCGAGCGCGTCTACCGCGCCATCGAGGCGACGCGCGACGCGGTGGCCTGCAACACCAACCTGGGCATCGTGCTGCTGACGGCACCGTTGATCCATGCCGCGCAACAGCGCGCCGCCGATGAAAGCTTCGCCGATGCCCTGCAGCGCAGCCTGAAGGCCTTCGACCGGAAGCAGACCGACTGGGTGTTTCGCGCCATCCGTCTGGCGGCGCCCGGCGGTCTCGGCAAGAGCGCCCGCCACGACGTCAACAAGCCGCCCGAGACGACGCTGCTGACCGCGATGCGGGAGGCCTCGCGGCGCGACTGCATCGCCCGCCAGTACGCCAACGGCTACGCCGACCTGTTCGCCGCCTGCCGCGGCACCCTGGTCGAGGCGCGGGCGCGCTGGCGGCTGGAAGACCAGCGCATGAGCACGCTGTTCCTCGGCTTCCTGGCCGACTTCCCGGACAGCCACATCGCGCGCAAACACGGCGCGGCCGTCGCCGAAGGGGTGCGCCAGATGGCGCGCCTGTGCCAGGCCGAACTGCGCCAGTGCGGCCACTGGGCCGACGCCCGCCTGCCCCTGAAACAACTCGACCGGCGACTCAAGTCCGCCGGCATCAACCCCGGCACCAGCGCCGATCTGAGTGTGGCCACCTGGCTGCTCGATCGACTGCGGGCCCCGGAAACCGCGTTCCAGCCGAACCGACAACCTCGGGCGGGCGGTTTGACGTCCTGCCGCGTGGACTAGGTTTTGCAACAAGTGGCCAGCCGACGGACGACTCGGCGCTGGCTGGCCACTCCAAATCGACCGAGTCTGTGCAATTCAAGGAGAAACACGATGGCTAAGATTGATCGCGTGATGGTAGGCGAGTCCCTGGTGGGCGATGGCAACGAAGTGGCCCATATCGACCTGATCATCGGTCCTCGCGGCAGCGCCGCCGAGACCGCGTTCTGCAACGGGCTGGTCAACAACAAGGACGGCTTCACCAGCCTGCTGGCGGTGGTCGCCCCCAACCTGCCCTGCAAGCCCAACACCATGATGTTCAACAAGGTGACCATCAAGGGCGCCAAGCAGGCCGTGCAGATGTTCGGCCCCGCCCAGCGTGGCGTCGCCATGGCCGTGGCCGATTGCGTGGAAGACGGCACCATTCCGATGGACGAGGCCGACAACCTGTTCATCAGCGTCGGCGTGTTCATCCACTGGCAGGCCGAGGACGACACCAAGATCCAGGACTACAACTACGAAGCCACCAAGCAGTCGATCAAGCGTGCCGTCGCCGGCACGCCCACGGCCGCTGAAGTGGTTGCCCAGAAAGGCACGGCCGGCCACCCGTTTGCCGCTCACATCTGATTGCTGAGGTGACGTAATGGTGCATTGTCGGGAGTGCAACGCGGAATTGGCGACGCTGGATACCGGGCATCTGCTCGCCTGCAGCGGGCTGACCCTCCAGGAATACGCCCTTCGCCATGCGCTGCCCCTCGATCTGTTGCTCACGGCGGACAGGATCGGGGAGTTGGAAGCCGACCCGCCTTTACTGGCGGGCACGGTTCCCGACGAAGCAGCGCGGGCGGTCCTGGCGGGTTTGCGCATGGCCGGCAAGGTCCATGACGTCGGCAATCTGTGTCATGTGGAAGGCGAAGTGGTCTGGCTCGATCTGCTGTTCTGGGATATGGCCAGGCTGTCGCCTTACGGCTTCCACTTCCGGCAGGAGTACCACTACGCCCCCGGCACGCATCGGGTGGTGGCAAAGAATCGCCTGTCCACCCAGAAGCGCAATCTGGTCGGCCCCTGGCTTCCCGCCAGGGTGCCACCTCCGGAACAACGTTTGCGGTATGCCTGTTATCTGGCCCATGCCGCCGAACGGCATGCCGGATTTTTATTCCTGCCCTTCGTCTCGTCTGACGAGGCCGAAGCGGCAGCCCAATTCTTGCAACAGGAGCTGGGTGTCGCCACCCGGCGCCTGGATGCCGGCAGTCCGCTGCTGCGCACCCTCACCCGCGCCGATGGCGAGCGCCTGCTCGACACGCTGCGCCCGGAACTGGAAGCCATGCCCGGCGTCTGGGCGCGCTTTCACCCGGAGACCCCGGAAGTGACGGTGAGCAAGGAAGTGGTGTTCGATTCCGCCCACTTCCTCACCGACCACCCAGCCAAGTGCAGCAACCTGCATGGCGGCCGCTACCTGCTGCATGTGACCGTGCGCGGCCGGATCGACCCCGCCACCGGCTGCGTGCTGGATTACGGCTACCTGAAACGGGTGGTGAATGCCCATGTGGTGGAGCGCTTCGACCACCACACCCTGAACTACGCCGGCCCGGAACTGGCCTGGCGCTCCACCACCGAACTGCTCAGCATCTACATCTGGGAGCAGTTGATCGAGTCCCTGCCGGGCATGGTGGAATTGACGCTGTACGAGACGCCGCAGTCCTGGTGCCGCTACACCGGCCCGGATCTGGACACCTGGCAGCGGCAGGGCTCGCAGCCGCTGCTGCACCGCTTCACCGATCCCGGACTCGGCCAGTCGCCCTGGCGGCAGGCCCTGCGCCCGCAGGCGCGGGATCATGGCAAGCGGCAAGGTCGGCACGGCTGAGCCGGCCATCATGCAGGGCGGACGCCAGCAACACACCGGTCGCCCCGGCCACGGCCAGGGCGGCCAGATCGGCGGACCCGCGCACGCCGCCCGCCGCGTAAAACCGCTTTTCCGGTGCGTGCGCCCGCACAGCCGACAGGCGCGCCAGATCAGGGCCCTGGCTACCGCCCACCCGCTCCAGCGTCATCACGACGAGGTCGTCCGGCCAGGAGGCGACCTCGTCCAGCAGGGCGGCCGGCCCGAGAAAGGCCTCGCCGCGAAAGTCCAGGGAAAGAATGCCGTCGGCCGCCGCCCGCACCGCCGCCACGCTGTCCAGACACTCGCTGCCCAGCACCGGCCGCCCCAGTTCACGCGGCCAGGCGGCGATGCGGCCGGCATCGGGCAGGCCGGCGTCGACCCAGAATTCGAGTCGCGGAAACGCGGCGCGCAGCGTGGCGATCTCGCGGCGATGGTCGCCGCGCCGCAGGATCGCATCCAGATCGGCGATATAGCAGTGCTGGAACGGGTACAGCCGCAGCAGCCCGTCCAGCACGTCCGCCGGACGGCTCGATGCGCACAAGGCGGAGACCAGCGGGCGGTAGTCGTCGCGCCGCCCTTCCCGGGCATGTACCACCTGGCCCGCCATCAGATCGAGCACGGGAATCAGCCGTAAAGGAATGGACATGAAGATTTTCGTTTATGAACACGTGACGGGCGGGGGCTGCGCCGGCGCCGCGCTGTCCGCTTTTCTGGCGGATGGCGAACTGATGTGGCGAGCGATGCTGGACGATCTTACCGCCATCTCCGGGGTGGAAGTCATCAGCCTGCGCGACGATCGCCTGGCCATGCCGGTGATCCCCGGGGCCCAGGTGATCGCCACCCGCGTCGCCACCTTCGCCGACGATTTCCGCCGCTGCCTGGAGGCCGCGGATGCGGTGTGGCTGGTGGCGCCGGAGAGCGGCGGCCTCCTGGAGGCGTTGAGCGAAGCGGTGCTGCGGGCCGGCAAGCGGCTCCTCGGCAGCCGGCCGCGGGGGGTGCGCATCGCCGCCAGCAAGACCGCGACGGCCGAACACCTGGCGGCGCGCGGAGTCGCGGTGATTCCCGCCCATGCCTCGCCCTACCTGATGATCGAGGACGGCCCCGTGGTGATGAAACCCGACGATGGCGCCGGCTGCCAGGACACCCGCCTGTTCCCCAGCCTGGAGGCCGCCGAGGACTGGACCCTGGCGCATCGGTGCGGCGGCCGGATCTTCCAGCCCTTCGTGGCGGGGCCGGCGCGCTCCCTCTCCCTGTTGTGTTGCGACGGCTATGCCCAGTTGCTGGCCGTGAACCGGCAGCATGTCAGCCTGAGCGATGGCTGCTTCGACTTCCACGGTGTCAGCGTCAACGACCTGAGCGACCGGGATGGCCGCTACGCCGACCTGGCCGATCGGGTGGCGGCGGTGCTGCCGGACCTGTGGGGCCATGTCGGGGTCGACTTCATCGAGACCCTGCGTGGGCCGGTGGTGGTCGAGGTGAACCCCCGCCTCACCGTGTCCTATGCCGGCCTGCGCGAGTCCCTGGCGTGCAACCCGGCGCGACGCCTGCTCGAACTGCCGATCTTCACCGCCCTGCCCGGCCGGCAGCCGATCCGTCTGGAGACCGCGCATGTCCACTGAAACCGTGATGGGCTGGGACGTGGGCGGCGCCCACCTCAAGGCCGCCCGCCTGGAAGCCGACGGACGCGTCTCCGGCGTCTGGCAGCAGCGTTGCCCGCTGTGGCGCGGCATGGACCATCTCGATCAGGCGCTGGACGGCATCCTCGCCGGCATGCCTGACGTTCAGGCCCGACACGCGGTCACCATGACCGGCGAAATGACTGACCTGTTCGAGAACCGCGACAACGGTGTGCACGCGTTGGTGGACCGGCTCTGCGACCGCCTCGGCGGCGCCGAGCGGGTGCGTTTCTACGCCGGCGCCGACGGCTGGATGAACGCCGGCGCCACCCGCCTGCGGCCACAACCGGTGGCCTCCGCCAACTGGCACGCGACGGCGGCGATGGTCGCCGCCTGCCTGGGCGACGCCCTGCTGGTGGATATCGGCAGCACCACCTGCGACCTGATTCCCCTGCGTGACCGCCGCGTGGCCACCGCCAGCGCCGGCGACAGCGACCGCCTCGGCGCGGGCGAACTGGTCTACAGCGGCGTCGTGCGCACGCCGCTGATGGCCCTGACCGACATGGCGCCGGTGCGGGGGCGCTGGACGCCGCTGATGGCCGAGCATTTCGCCACCACCGCCGATGTCTATCGCATTCTGGGCTGGCTGCCGGACGCGGCCGACCTGCACGAGAGCGCCGACGGCGGCGCCAAGACGGCGGCGGCCAGCCGTATCCGCCTGGCGCGCATGGTGGGGCGGGATGCCAGCGAACTGCCGGAGGCCGCCTGGGACGAACTGGCAGCCTGGTTCGTCGACGCGCAACTGGACAAGATCGCCCGCGCCGCCCGCCAGGTCCTCTCCCGCGGCCTGTTGCCGCCGACCGCGCCGGTGGTGACGGCCGGCGCCGGCGCTTTCCTCGGCGAACGGCTGGCCGCCCGCCTCGGCCGCACAGCGGTGGATTTTTCCAGCCTGCTGGGCGACGATACGGACCGGCAAGGCGCGACCTGGTGCGCCCCGGCCATCGCTGTGGGCTGGCTGCTGAAAAAGGACAAGGTATGAACACGCGCCCGGCGACCGGCAAACGGGTCGCCCTCCCCTATCACCCGGACAGCGCCGATCTGTTCGAGGCCATCGCCGACGAGCCCTGGGCGGTGTTCCTCGACAGTGGCCGCCCCCGCTCCACCGCCGGCCGCATGGACATCCTGGCCGCGCGCCCCTACGCCACCCTGGTCACCCGTGGCGGCATGACCGAGGTCCGCCGCTCCGGCAAGCGACGCCTGGGCGATGTCAGCCTCTCCCCCGCCGATCCCTTCGACCTGCTGCGGCAAACCCTGGACGCGGACGGTCGTCCCGACCCCCTGCCCTTCGCCGGCGGCGCCATCGGCTATTTCTCCTATGACCTGGCCAGACGCCTGGAACACCTGCCGACGCAGGCGCATGACGCCGAATCCCTCCCCGAGATGGCGGTGGGCATCTACGACTGGGCGGTGGTGGTGGATCACGAGCAGCGCGAGAGCTGGCTGGTCAGCGCCGGTCGCGACCCCCGCACGGAGAAGGACTGGGACACGCTCGTCGCGCTGTTTTCCGACCCGCCCCTGCCCGGCTCGGCATATCCGCCGCGCGCGGCCTTCCGGGTCACCGGCCCGGTGCGTTCCAACTTCGACGAGGCCGCCTATCAGCGCGCCTTCGCCCGCATCCAGCACTACATCACCGCCGGCGACTGCTACCAGGTCAACCTGGCGCAACGCTTCGCCGCGCCGGTGAGCGGCGACCACTGGCTGGGCTACCAGATGCTGCGCCGGCTCAACCCGGCGCCCTATTCCGCCTACCTCAACCACCCCGCCGCGCGCATTTTGTCCTCCTCGCCGGAGCGATTCCTGGAAGTCCGGCGCGGCCGCGTGGAAACCAAGCCGATCAAGGGTACCCGGCCGCGCACCGCCGCCCCCGAGGCGGATTCCGCGCTGGCCCGCGAGTTGTGCGAAAGCGAGAAGGACCGGGCGGAAAACCTGATGATCGTCGACCTGCTGCGCAACGACCTGGGCAAGGTCTGCGCGCCCGGTTCGGTGGCGGTCCCCAGGCTGTTCCATCTGGAAAGCTTCGCCACCGTGCATCACCTGGTCAGCACCGTGACCGGCCGCCTGGCAGCCGGTCTGGACGCGGTGGCCCTGCTGCGCGCCTCCTTCCCCGGCGGCTCCATCACCGGCGCGCCAAAGCTGCGCGCCATGCAGATCATCGAGGAACTGGAACCGCACCGGCGCGGCGTCTATTGCGGCAGCATCGGCTGGCTGGGTTTCAATGGCGACATGGACAGCAACATCGCCATCCGCACCCTGGTCAGCGCCAACGACGAATTGCGCTTCTGGGCCGGTGGCGGCCTGGTGGCGGACTCGCAGGCCAGCGAGGAGTATCAGGAATGCATGGACAAAGCCGCCGCCATGCTCCGCTTGATGCGCGAATGTGGCGGTGAACTGGAACAGGGAGAGACGCAATGCTCCGCGTCGTGAAACTGGGCGGCAGCCTGCATGACTCGCCGCTATTGAATGATTGGCTGGAAGCGCTGGCCCGCGCCGGCGGCCGCATCGTCCTGGTCCCCGGCGGAGGCCCCTTCGCCGACACCGTGCGCGCCGCGCAGGGCCGGCTCGGCTTCTCCGACGCCACCGCGCACCAGATGGCACTGCTGGCGATGGAACAGTACGGCCTGCTGCTGTGCGGCCTCAACCCGGGCCTGCGCCCCGCCGGCTCGCCGCAAGCCATCACCGACATCGTCTCGCGCGGCCTCACCCCGGTCTGGCTACCCTCGCGCATGTGCCGGGGCGTCTGGGACATCCCGGAAAGCTGGTCGGTCACCTCCGACAGCCTCGCCGCCTGGCTGGCGCATCACCTGGGTGCTGAAGCGCTGGCACTGGTCAAATACGGACATAACGACGCGACGGATCTCCAGGCACTGGTCGAGAACGGCCGGGTGGACCGACACTTCCCCGAATTCACCGCCCGTTTCGGCAAGCCGGTCGAGTTTCTCGCCCATGACGACCCCGCCGCCCTGAATACCTGGCTGGCGCGCGCGACCGCCCCGACAATCCGGACGGCGCTGCCGGCCTGCGTGCAGTAAGGGCGACGGGTCTACAGTGAACCTGGAAGCATCCTTCAGGGAGGCGATGAATCCTCCCTGCGAACGGCAGATCCTCTACCGCATCTGCCATAAGGTGTAGGCGCACTTCTCGGCCAAAGCTGTCAGCCAGGTGTTTCCAGGAGCCGCCATTCACGAATGATTGTTCGTGGCGATCAACTTTCCGGCTGTGCCAGTTGCGGATACTGGGCATGCAACCGGTGTGCGATATTCCGGGCTTCAGGGTAGTCAAACTTGTAGATCAGCTTCACAAGCTGCTGACCTTGCTCTCCAAAAGCGGTTTTGAGCAGGGTGTCATGTTTCTCGCAGATGATATTCGCCCGCGTGTTGGAAGCCGCCAGCAGGGGCTCCAGATCCGCCAGCGCCCGCCGCACCGTGGGCCAATCCACCTCGGACGACATCGCCTTCCCGTCTGCCCCGGGCAGGGCGACGAGAATGGCCTCTGCAAGGGGGGCAAGCGCGTTTTCCACCTGCCGGGCCAGGTGTTCGATCTCCGCTCCGTCCCGATCCTCCCTGAGGGCATGCTCCAATTCGGCAGCCGCCTGCTGCACGCCAGTGGCCCCCAGGTTGGCCGAACTGCCCTTGAGGCTATGCGCACAAAGTCTGGCTGACGTCCTGTCTCCGCTTGCCATCTGTGTACGCAACTGGACCATGTCGTCGCCATGCTCCTGGGCATAGCGACGCAACAGCCGCAGGTAGGCCGGCACGTTGCCGTTCAGGGTCCTGAGGCCCTGCTTCGTGTCCAGACCGGCGATGACGGGCAGATCAGAGAGATCCGCGCCCTGACGCGGCATTGCAGTGGCCTGCGTTTGGGGAAGCTGCGGCAGCCACTTGAGCAGGGTGGCGAACAGCAGATCGGGGTCGACCGGCTTGGCAACGAAATCGTCCATGCCCGCCGCCTGACAGGCCTGGCGGTCTTCCTCGAAGGCATTGGCGGTCATCGCCAGAATCGGGGTCGTCTTCCACCCCGGCAGGGTGCGGATTACTCGTGTCGCCTCCAGTCCATCCATGCCGGGCATCTGGATATCCATCAGGATCAGGTCATAGGCCTGGTCGCGCACCATGGTTACCGCCTGCTGCCCATCTTCGGCGGTATCGACGGAAAGCCCGACCGAATGCAGCAACTCCAGGGCCACTTCGCGATTGATGGCGTTATCCTCGGCCAGCAGCAGGCGGGCGCCGCTGTGGCGCTGGCGCAGTTGGGCCTCGGCGTCGGGGACGACCGGGGTTGACAGGCTCTGCACGACACCGTGACCGCGGCTGAGTCGGGCGGTGAGCCAGAAGGTGCTGCCCTGCCCAGGCGTGCTCTCGACCCCCACCTCGCCGCCCATGAGACGCGCCAGGCGTCGAGTGATGGCCAAACCCAACCCGGTGCCGCCATATTCACGCGTGGTCGAGGAATCGGCCTGTTGGAACTCGTGAAACAGCTTCGACAGATTCTCCGGGGCGATGCCAATACCGGTGTCCTGCACCTCGAAACGCACCAGCAGATCGCCGTCGTGTTCCTCAAGCAAGTTGGCGCGCAGGGTAACGCCGCCCTGCTCAGTGAACTTGACCGCGTTGCCGGCGTAGTTGAGCAGGGCCTGGCGCAGGCGGGTCGGGTCACCGCGCAGCCAGAGCGGTACCGAATCGCCGTCCACCGTCACCGCCAGGCCCTTCGCCGCAGCCTGGTCAGCGATAAGGGAGCGAACGTTGTCCAGGATCGCGAAAAGGTGGAAATCCGTGCTTTCCAGGCGCAGTCGGCCCGACTCGATCTTGGAGAAATCGAGGATGTCGTTGATGATGCCCAGCAGGTGTTGTCCGGCCGAGTCGATCTTGGTCAGGCGCATCGTCTGCCCGGGCGTCGTGCCGGCACGTTTCATCAGGTGGGTCAGGCCGATGATGGCGTTCAGCGGTGTGCGGATCTCGTGGCTCATGTTGGCCAGGAAGCTGCTCTTGGCCTGATTGGCCGCCTCGGCGCGCGCCTGCGCCTCGATCAGTTCGGCAGTGCGCTCGTTGACCAACTCCTGCAGGTGGTGGCGGTGGCGGTTCAATTCCTCACCGAGCATCTTCTTCTCGGAGATATCTTCTTTCACCGCCACGTAGTGGGTAATGGCACCTTCGGGCTGGCGTATGGGGGTAATGATGGCGAACTCCACATACTCGCTGCCATCCTTGCGCAGGTTGATGAATTCCCCTTTCCAGGTCTTTCCAGCGCGCAGGGTTCGCCAGAGATCGCGGTAGGTTTCGTCCGGGGTCTTGCCTGACTTCAGGATGCTCGGCTTCCGGCCGATGACTTCCTCGCGTGCGTAGCCCGTTCCCTGGAGGAAGGCCTCGTTGACGTATTCGATACGGGCATCCAGGTTCGTGATGACAATGCTTTCCGGGCTCTGCTCCACTGCCTGCGCTAGTTTTCGGGCCTGATCCTCGACGCGGCGCAAATCGGTGATATCCACGTGGGAGCCCACCATGCGGACCGCCTTGCCGGCGTCGTCGTAAACGAGCGATGCCTGGGTGAGGATGGCGCGATAGGAACCATCCTTGTGCCTGAAGCGGAATTCCAGTTTGTAGTTGGGCCAGGGGTTGGCGACAAAGGCATTGACGGTGGCCAGACAACGCTCAAGGTCGTCCGGGTGGACGCGGCTTTGCCATTCCGAGAAGTCGTTGCCGATTTCGTCCTCGGCGTAGCCGATCTGGCGTTTCCATTCCGGCGAGAGGTTCACCGTATTGGTTTGCAGGTTCCAGTCCCACAGGCCGACATTGCCGGCGACGGTGGCGATGCGCAGGCGTTCCAGGTTTTCCTGTAGCGCGGCCTCGGCGCGCTTGCGCTCGGTGATATCAAGCATGACCGTGATGTGACAGGGCTCCCCGTCCAGTTCCATCGAATGGGAGGAAAACATCAGGTTGACCGGCTTGCCGGTCCTGGAGTGTGCCAGCAGTTCCGCATGCCTCAGGCCGCCGGCGTCCAACTGCATCTGGATGAGCCGCGAGCGTTCCGCCGGGGTCAGCATGTTCAGGTCGGTGGAGCGATGCCCGATCACCTCGGCGCGGTCATATTCGAACAAGTGCAGGAAGGACGCATTGACGTCAAGAAATGTCCCGTCAGCAATGCGGGTGATGGTCATGGCGGCGGGGCTGACGTGAAATGCGTTGGAGAATTTCTCTTCCGATTCACGTAGCGCCTTCTCCGCCTGTTTTCTTTCGCTGATGTCCTCCACCACCGAGATGAAATAGTCCGGATCGCCCTGCTCCGTGCGCACCAGGGCCACGGTCAGGCGTATCCAGACGATATGCCCGTCCTTGTGGAGATAGCGCTTCTCCATCTGGTAGTCGTGACGTTCGCCAGTCAGCATCTGCCGCACGTATTCCAGGTCGGCATTCAGGTCGTCGGGATGGGTGATGTCCTGGAAGCTGAGGGCCAGGAGGGCCTCGCGGGGGTAGCCGACGATATCGCACAGCTTCTGGTTGACCTCCAGCCAGCCGCCATCCGGCGCCACCCGGCCAATACCCACGGCGGCTTGCTCGAACAGGCTGCGCAGCCGGCTCTCGCTTTCGTGCAGGGCGGCCTCAGCCTGTTTGCGCTCGGTCACGTCGCGGACGAGCATGCTGCTCATCGAATGACCGTGCTCGTCCTCGAACAGCACGCTGGCCAGTTCAGCGGTGAAGCGACCGCCATCCTTCCTCAACATGGTCAGCTCACCGCGGAAGCGGCCAGTTCTGGCCCGCTCCGACAGTGCTTGCGCCAGCCGCGGATCGCTTGCATCCACGACACCCTGCCGCCCGACCGCGCGCAGTTCGTCCTCGTCATAACCTAACATCCGCTGGGCTTCCGGGTTCGCCGCCAGGATGCGGCCATCGGCACTGGTCAACAGGACGCCATCCATGTTGTTCTCGAACAGTGAGCGGAAGCGCTTTTCGCTCTGCCGCAGGGCGGCCTCAGCCTGCTTGCGCTCGGTGATATCGTGGCTGACGGTGGCCCAACCGACGATGGCGCCACTGGCGTCGCGCACATGGAAAAGGTAGTACGACATCCAGATCGGCTCGCCGGTCTGGAAATGGCGCAAGCGGATCTCCACCTCGCCATGGCCGTCTCGCAGCACGCGCGGGAAGAACTCATCCCGGATGAACGCCTGGTCCTCCGGGAAGAAATAGTCCGGCACCTTGACGCGACAGGCGGCTTCCCTGTCCACAAGCCCGACCATGCGAACCCCGGCGGGATTGACATAGAGCGGCGTCAAATCGAGATCGCACATGCCGATGAACTCGCTGCTGCTATCGGCCAGCATGAAGAATTTCTCTCGTTCCTCCTCGGCCAGCTTGCGCTCGGTGACATCGGTGAACGTCACGGCGCATTGTCCGGGCTCGGGCTGGAAGGCGGTGACGTCGTAATAGCGGCCAAGCAATTCGGAATGCTGCTCGAACGATCGTGGCTGGCCGTCCAGGGCGATCTGGCCATAGGTTCCGATCCAGTCTGCGGCATCGCTTTCGATCCCGGGTAATACCTGGGTCAAGTGCTTGCCGACGACATGCGCTGCCTGCAGTCCGGTGGTGGCCTCGAACCCCCGGTTGGCTGCCAGGATCACGAGATCAACCGGCTGGCCGGCTTCATTCTGGACCACTTCGAAAAGCACGAACCCGGCCGTCATGTGTTCAAAGAGCGCCCGGTATTTGCGCTCAGAGGCGGCCAGTTCCTCATTGGCCCGCTTGAGCTCGGTGATATCGCGGGCGATGCCATACATGCCGATCAGCCTGCCTGCGGTGTCGCGCAACGGCCCCTTGGTGGTCAGGTAGGTTCGCAGGCCCGGGGTGGTCTGGAGATCATGCTGGAAAGTCATGACCCGGCTCTCCGCCATCACACGGCGGTTGTCGGCAATGAGTTGGCGGGCCAGGTCTTCCGGAAAGAGGGCGGTCTCGTCATGCCCGATGACCTCATCGAGCTGCTTGCCGGTGAGCTGTTCCGCAGTCCGGTTGAAAACCATGAAGCGGTCCTTGACGTCCTTGGCGAAGATGGCGTCACTGGAACTGTCGACAATGGCTTCAAGCAAGCTCAGGGCATGGAACCGATCCGACAACATCTGATGAATCGTCAGCGCCTCGCGGTGGGAACGATGCAGCATCTCGGCCAGTACACTGACAAGTGCACCATTGGCAATGAGGACAAGCCACTGGAAGAAGTCGTAGCCCCGGCTGATGAGGATCTCCCCAATGGGAGGGATGAACCAGGCTGCGCCGGCCGCGGCCAAGGCGGTCGAAAGCAGGCCCGGGCCGAGACCGCCAAGGAGGGAACTGACGACGATGGGCAGGACCAGCAGGATCAGCAGCGGCCGATTGCCGAAGCTGGGCGCCAGTTGCAGCCGGATGAGCAGCATGGCCAGCGTGATCGCGATAGCCAGCAAATAGACGCTCCAGCGCGGCCAGCGTCCGATGGAATTCCAGGCCTTGGCGAGATGGGACAGCATGCGGTTCACGTCAGCCATGGGCCTCCTGGGCTGGTGGTTGGGTGGCTGGCTGGGTCATGCCTCGTCTCGGTAGCGCCGGGCGATGGCTACGAATTCATCGTAGCCGGCGAGGAAGGCATCCACCACATCCGGGTCGAAGTGGCTGCCGCGTCCAGCGCCAATCGTGGCACGGGCCTCATCGAAGGGCATGGGGCGTTTGTATACACGCGGAGAGATCAGGGCATCGAACACGTCTGCAATCGCCATGATGCGCGCGGCCAGCGGGATGGCCTCGCCGGCGAGTCCGTCCGGGTAACCCGTGCCATCCCACTTCTCGTGGTGCCAGTGGGCGATCTCCTTGGCCAGGCGGAGAAATGCCACCGGCCGGTCGATGTCCCGTTCAGCCAGCTCGATGGCGTCCACACCCAGGCGGGCATGGGTCTGCATGATGGTCCACTCGTCCGGACCCAGCTTGCCCGGCTTCTGCAGGATGTGATCGGGGATGCCGACCTTGCCGATGTCGTGCAGAGGAGCGGAGCGGGTGAGCAGTTCGATGTAGCGGTCGTTGAGGATGTCCTCGAAGCGGGGATGCTGCCGCAGGTGGGTGGCGAGCATGCGCACGTAGCCCTGGGTACGCAGGATATGGTTGCCGGTCTCCGGGTCGCGGGTCTCTGCCAGGTGGGCCAGGGCACGGATGCTGACCAGTTGGGTCAGATCGTTCTCTTCCATGCGCCGGGCCACTTCCGCCTCCAGGAAAGCGTTCTGGTCCTGGAGGAAGTCCCTGGCCCGCTTGGCCAGGAGCTGGGTACGCACGCGGGCCATTAGCACGACGGGTTTGATGGGCTTCGCGATGTAGTCGACGGCGCCCGCTTCGAGGCCGCGTTCCTCGTCCTGGGCCTCGCCCAGGGCGGTAAGAAAGATGACCGGGATGTCGCGCGTGGCGGGATTGGCCTTGAGATGGTCCATCACGACGTAGCCGTTCATGCCCGGCATCATTACATCCAGCAGAACCAGGTCCGGCCTCGGCTGACCTTCAACGATCTTGAGGGCTCGCTCACCCGACGTGGCTGCGAGAACTTCGTAATAGGGCCGCAGCAAGCCGCTCAGGATGAGAAGATTGCTCGGGTCGTCATCGACGATGAGGACTACGGCTTTCAGATCAACGTCCTGCATTACCCTGCCCTCAGCAAGTTGGATAGGCCTCTGGCTAGCCCTCAACTAGGTACGGTTGCCTAGTGTACGTCAATTACATGGCTGTATTGCCTTACCGTATTCAGTGCTGCGGCCTCGGCGTTGCGGATGATCTGGCTGCGTAAAGCACGGCCTGTGATATCCCCTACCGGGAGCCCTGCGCGGCCTATCTGGACGAGCGCTACGCCAGGGAGGGGCTCAGTCCCCGGAACTTTCCCTGTCTCTCCACACTGGGAGCCCGACCGTGCCGCGCCAACTTCTGGCGCGTCCTCGAGAGGCCCGGCCGGATCGTGGAATCACACCGCCAGCGCCGTCTCCCGCCCCATTGCCTCGCTGAGCGCCGCCAGGGCGTCCGGGTCCAGCGCCTGGGTGCGGGCATGCTGGCGGCAGAGGGCGCCGCGAAAACCGAGGTAGTCGGGGGCGAGGGGCGCGAGGGTGGGGATGTCGCTGAGCTTGAGCGAGCCGGCGAGGCCGGTGAGGAGGCCGAGTTGTTGGGCCTGGGCGACGAAGACGCCGAGGCGGGCCGGGATTTGATACCGCGGCAGGCCGCCGCCGGTCTTGTTGGCGGTGTCGAGCATGACGCCGGCGAAGCCGTGGCGGGCCAGATGCGGCAGCAGGTGGAAATCGGGCTCGCGGTCGGCGAACAGCACCGCGACCAGACGCTGGCGGGCGGCGACGGGGGCCAACTCGCGCAGGCAATCCATCAGGCTGGGAGCGGGAAACAGGCCGATCTTGACGTAGTCGACGCCGGTGGCGGCCATCTCGGCGACGGCGCGCGCGACTTCCTGTGGGGGCATCTCGGGGAAATCACCGATGGTGGCGCTGACCGGGGCGCGTCCGTCGACGGCGGCGACGATGCCGCGCACCACTTCAAGCGGCAACGCGCCGAGGGCGCCGGCGTGGGGGTTCTTGGCGTCGATGATGGCGGCGCCGGCGGCGAGGACCTGGCGTGCTTCGGCGGCGTCGGTGATGCTGGCGAGCCAGGCGCTCATGCCGCCCGCTCCAGGCCGGCCCGGTGCGCGGCAATGCGTTCCCGCAGCCAACCCCAGGCTTCCAGTTCGCGCGGGCCGGCGGTCTTGTCGATGGCGATGGCGAGGTAGGCCATTTCGCTATCGACCTTGTCGGCCGGCAGCATGCCGAGGCGGCTGACCAGAATGCAGGCTTCGATGACGGCGGCCTGGGCGCGGTTGTGGCCGGGGAATGGCGCGTGGTTGTAACTGGCGACTTCGCGGCAGAGGAAGCGCGGCCGCGCGGGGTCTTCCTCGATGCGCGCGACTTCCAGCTCGACATGGCTCAAGGCGTTCGTCAGGCGGCCGCAGGCGATACGTTCACACGGGGTAAGCGGCCAGTCGCGCCGGCCGGTGAGGCTGCCGGCGAATACGCGCACGTCGTCGGTATGGTTGAGGGCGGCGATGCCAGTGGCGCGCAGGTTGTCCAGGGTGCGCGAGGGGTGGAACGGCGCCAGAACGATGAACTCGCCTTCGCGGCGGAAACCGAGCGGGGCGAGGTGGGTGGCGCCGGCCTGGGTGGCGGTGCTGAGGAGGCTTTCGAAGATCTGGCTCATGTGGGCTCCCTGGTGGGCTTGGCGCGGGTGCTGCCGGGCGCGCACTGGACGCCGGGGTCGTCGACCCGGCGCGGCCGCATGCAGCCCCAGGCGAGTTCCTCGTCCTGGCTGTAGCGTTTGCCGAGCTGCCAGGCGATCTGGGCGCGGGCGAGTTCGACGCCGAGGTAGAAGGCGTGGCCGCCGTCCTGTTCCAGCTTGAGGTGGGGCCACAGCGCGAAGGGGTCGGTGGCGCTGTGCAGGCCGTCGCGGTTGTAGATGTGCAGGCCTTCGCGGCTGATCTGGACGCGGAAGTTGGGATCTTTCACCGCGCTGGCCATGCTGGCGATCTCGTCGGCGGCGTAGGGAAACGGCTTGCGGTGACGCAGTCCGAGCAGCGCGTCGGTGAAGTCGCGCGGCAGGCTTTGCGCTTCGCGGGCGGCGAACATCAGGCGGCGGGCTGCGTCGATCTCGCGCACGGCGCTGTGGCAGTGCGGGCTGACCTGGGTGGTGAGCAGGGCGCGGATGTTCAGTTCGGCCATGATGCCCAGCAGCAGGGCGTGGATGCCGGCGGTGTCGGCATCGGTGAGTTCGGAGACATTGCCGGTGCCCATCAGGAGTTCCGCCTCGGGCATGCGCCGGCGCAGTTCGTGGTAGCGCGCCAGGGAAGCGGCCAGGCCGAAGGGCAGCGGGTCGAGGATGGGGTCGGCGAGGTAGGGCTTGCCGCGCGCTTCCAGCCGCTGCATGGCGGCAACCAGGTCGTCCAGGTCGCCGTGGCGGGAAGGAATCAGCACCGGCGTGGCGGCGACTTCGTCGGCCAGATGCAGGGTTTCCGAGGTCAGCGAGAGCAAGTAATCGGCCCCGGCGCGGCCGCCGCGCAGCAACTCGTCCGGGTCGAGGGAATCGACGCTGACCCGGTGGCCGGCGGCCTTGAGCGCCTGCACGGTGTCTTCCAGGTGGGGAAACGGTGTTTGCGGCAGGCCACCGATGTCGATCACGTCAGCGCCGTCGGCGGCGTAGCGGGCGGCCTGGGCGAGGATGGCGTCGATGCTCATGCGCGGCGCGTCCACCAGCTCGGCGAAGATGCGCACGTCATGGCGCGAGAGATCGGGCGCGCGCCGCTGCTTGCCGAAGAACTCGGGCAGGTCCATGAGTTCATCCGGGCCGCGTTCGACCGGGATGCCGAAGTGTTGCGACAGCGCGGCCAGGTCGCCCCGGCAACGGCCGGGCAGGAGGATGCGGTCGGCCTGGCCGATGTCGGTCAGGCGGCGGCGGATCATGTCGGCGGTCATCAGCGCCGCCACCTGCACGCCCAGCACCCGCACTTCCCAGGTGAAGCCGGCATCGCCCAGGTCGCCGAGCACGCGCCGGAGCTGCGGCTCGGCGAGGCGGCCGGTCAGGAACAGGAGGTGTTCAGACATGCCAGGCGCTGGTCGATGGCCGCTTTCAGGGCGGTGATATCTTCGGCCACGGTGGTGTAAGGAAAGGCCTTCAGCCGCTGCGTGTTTTCCAGGTCGATGGGGCGGGGATAGAGCGTGACGGTCTGCCCCGGCGCTTCGGTAATCACCGTCGCTTCGCAGTCGCAGGCGAACACGATGCTGGGGATGCGGCATTTGCCGGCCTGGGCGTAGAGGTTGCTGACCAGGGTGTCGGAGATGCCGGCGACGCATTTGGCGACGGTGTTGGAGGTGGCCGGGCCGATGATCAGGGTGTGGTAGTGGCCGGAATAGAGGAAGCCCACCGGCACGCTGCTGGCGGTGTTGTCCTGATAGATGCGGTGTTTCTCGCGCAGGGATTTGAGCGGGATGTCGTACATGCTGAGCACTTCGGCGGCGGCCTTGGTGACGAACAGGTCGACATCGGGCAGGCCGTCGATGAGCGCCAGGGTTTCGCGCAGATAGTGGCCGGAGCCGGTGAGCCCCCAGGCGATGCGCGGCTTGCTTTGCGACTCGGCAGGCTGGCTCATGCCATGGGGTGACGCGAAATGCCCCATTGGCGATCGGCTTCCTCGACGCCCACTTCCAGCAGGCGCACGCCGGCGGCCAGATTCTCGCGGCGCAGCGCGGCGGTTAGGCGTTCGCCGATGTGGAAGGCGATCAGTTCCGCCGTGGCGTTGGCGATGGGCAGCACGGCGCAGCCGGCCGTTTCCAGCCAGAAACGCTTGCCGAAACTGTCCACCTTGATCAGGCCATCGCTTTCTTCGAGCCGCACCACCGGACTGTTGCCGGGCAGGATGACGCGATCGGAGAGGTCCTGGCAGATGTCCCGGGCCAGGCAGGTGAGCGCGACGAAGTCGAGCACGTAGCCTTCGCCGCTGTCGTCGCCGTGGGCGACCACCCGGGTGTGGAAGTTATGGCCGTGCAGGTTCTCGCAGACCGTGCCGTAGGTGATGAAGTGGGCGGAATTGAAGCCGAGGTCGGCGGGTTCGACCCAGGTGACGAATGGCGAGGTCTGCACTTCAGTCCTCGCCTTCGATGCGGATGTTGAGGTTTTTCATTTTTCGATAGAGGGTGTTGCGGCTGATGTTGAGCTGCTTGGCCGCCAGGGTGACGTTCCAGCGGCATTTTTCGAGGTTCTGCAGGATGGCGTCGCGCTCCGCCGTGCCGAGGGCGGACAGCGTCGAAGTCTCCTCGCTGTCGCGCGCGGGTTGGACCGGCGCCAGGCGGCTGACCTCCTCGGGCAGGTCGTAGAGGGTGATTTCGTGTCCTTCGCGCAGGGCCAGGGCGGTACGCAGCACGTTGCGCAGCTGGCGGATGTTGCCCGGCCAGGGGTAAGCCTCCAACTGGCGCAGGGCGCCTTCGCTGAGCACCGCTTCTTCCTTGCCGGCACACTCCAGCGCCAGGATGTGGCGGATCAGATCGAGCCGGTCCTGGCGTTCGCGCAGGGGGGGCAGGTTGAGGGTGATGCCTTGCAGGCGGTAGTAAAGGTCTTCCCGGAACTTGCCTTCGGCGACCAGATCCTTGAGGTTGCGGTGGGTGGCGCTGATCAGCTTGATATCCACCTTGATCGGGGTCTCGCCGCCCAGGGGAATCACTTCCCGCTCTTCCAGCACCCGCAGCAGACGGGCCTGCAACATCACCGGCATGTCGCCGATCTCGTCGAGGAACAGGGTGCCGCCACTGGCCTGGAGGATCTTGCCGCGGCGGCCCTCGCGACTGGCGCCGGTAAAGGCACCGGCCTTGTAGCCGAACAGTTCGCTCTCGATCAGGGTTTCCGGTATCGAGGCGCAGTTCACCGCGACGAAGGGCCGCGCATTGCCCGTCTGCTCGTGGTGGATCGCCTGGGCGAAGACCTCCTTGCCGGTGCCGGTCTCGCCGGTGAGCAGGATGGGAATGTCGCGTTCGAGCACCCGCCGGGCGCAGCGCACGTTGTATTCCATGGTCTGGTCGCCGAATTGCAGTTCTTCCAGCCGCACCGCTTTCGATTCGCCCGGCGCCACGCTGACGGGCACGGGACGGCGGCTGGCGCTGGCGGAGACGGTGCCGTCGTGTTCCGGCGGCCGCACCAGGCCGAAGAAGCGGTTGCCCTGCCGCGCCTCATAGAGCGTCACCGGGTTGAGCCAGCCCTGGGACTTGCCCCCCAGCAGGGTGGCCATGCCGGTGTTGAACAGATCGCGCACCTGGAGACCGACCAGATCGTCGGGCTTCTTGTACCCCAGCTGGAACAGGGCGCTGCGATTGGCGGCGAGGATGCCGCCACTTTCGTCGAGGGCCAGCACGCCCTCCCACAGCGTGCCGATGAACTCGGGGCGGCTGTGGAAACGCAGCGCGTACTGGCCGCGGAAGCGGCAGAGGAAGGCGCGATTCTCGATCATCTGCGCCGACATGTTGACCAGCACCAGCGTGTGCTGTTGCGCCATGTGGGAGAAACTGGAGGCGTCGAGCACGGCCAGGAGGCCACCTTCATGGTCGAAAATTGGCGCGGCGGAACAGGTCAGCCCGACATTGCGGGTCAGGAAATGTTCGTTTTGATGGACCAGGATCGGGCGCTGCTCGATGGCGCAGGTGCCCATGCCGTTGGTGCCCTGGTACTGCTCGCCCCAGAGCGCCCCTTCCAGCATGCCGCACTGGGCGGCGGTCTCGGTGAAGGACGGGTCGCCGAGGAAATCCAGCACCACGCCCTCCCGGTCGGTCAGCAGGACCGAGAACCCGGAGCCCGCCAACTGCTGGTAGAGCGTGGCCATCTCGCCCTGCGCGATGGTGCGCAGGCGGGCCAGCGGCTCCTGCCGCTCCTTGAGTTCGCGATGGCTCAACACCACGACGGGTTCGTCGCGCACCGGGTCCAGACCGAAGTCATGGACGCACCGGTTCCACGATCGCACGATGGCCGGGACCACTTCTATCGTGTCCATCCCGCCATCCAGGCCGACCACCGCGTTTACCAGACGAGCATGTTCCAAGATTTCCTGCCTCTGCATAGCTCCATCCTTCTGAAAAGCAATATCTGCGCCAGGCAATAGTAGACCAATAAAGTCAGCCATTGTTCTTGAGGCACAGTGGGTTACGGCGCCGCACTTGCTTCAGATGCGTCCAAACAGGCCAGGGTGGCGTGACAAACTGTATCGAAGATGGGACGTTGTCACGCGAGCGACTTGATGGCGGTTGTTACAACCTGTACTACCGCCGGTCAGTGGCATTGGCGGTTCCGGCGGCGTCAGTGGCTCATGGCATGCTTCCTGCATAGAGGCAGGTTCTTCATGCCTCAACAGGAAAATCGAGATGAGATTGCCGCGTATTCTGCTGGCCTGGCTTGCCCTAGTTCTGGCGTCACCCGCCTGGGCGAATGCGACTCCGGGCGGCGATTTCACCCTGCACACCACCAAGGGGAAAACGGTTTCCCTGGCATCCCTGAAAGGGAAAGTGGTGTTGCTCTACTTCGGCTTCACCTACTGCCCGGAGATGTGTCCCACGGAATTGCTCCAGTTCCAGCGCCTGCTATCCGAGTTGCCACCAGACAAACGCCGGCTGGTGCAGCCCATCTTCATAAGCGTTGACCCGAAACGGGATACCCCGGAAGTGCTGGATCCTTACATCGGCCATTTCAGCAAGGAAATCCTGGCGCTGACCGGGAGTGAAGCGGAACTTCGCAAGGTGGCCGATCAGTACGGCGCCCAGTTCCGCTATGTGCAGACCGGCTCAAGTTACACCGTGGATCACACCGTCAACACCTTCCTGATCGACACCAGCGGCAAGCTGGTTCGAATCATTCCCTACGGCACACCCTCCACGGAACTGCTGCGGCTGGTTTCCAGACTGCTGCCTTGATGACAACTGATAGAGAATTCTCATGACCACATGCGACACCGTCTGCGAAACCGATTGGCCCTGCCCCACGACGCAGATGATCGGGTCCATGCCCGACATCCAGAAAACACCCGACTCACGCCGGATCGCCATCGACAAGGTCGGCATCAAGGACATACGCCACCCGATCAAGGTGCTCGACAAGAGCGGCGGCGTGCAGCACACCATCGCCCTGTTCAACATGTACGTGCATCTGCCGCATCATTTCAAGGGCACCCACATGTCGCGCTTCGTCGAGATCCTCAACGGCAACGAACGGGAAATTTCGGTGGAGTCATACGAGCACATGCTGCGTTTGATGGTGGAACGCCTGGAAGCCCGCTCCGGCTACGTCGAGATGCGCTTCCCCTACTTCATCAACAAGAAAGCGCCGGTCTCCGGCGTGGAAAGCCTGCTGGATTACGACGTCACCTTCATCGGCGAGATCAGGGATGGCCGCTACAGCCTGACCATGAAAGTGGTGATTCCGGTCACCAGCCTGTGCCCCTGTTCCAAGCAGATATCCAGCTACGGCGCCCACAACCAGCGTTCCCACGTCACCCTCACCGTGCGTTCCAGCCGCTTCGTCTGGATCGAGGAGATTGTCCGCTTCGCCGAGGAAAACGCCTCCAGCCAGCTCTACGGCCTGCTCAAGCGCCCGGACGAGAAATTCGTCACCGAGCAGGCCTACGACAACCCGAAATTCGTGGAAGACATGGTGCGCGACGTCGCCGCCGCGCTGAACGCGGACCGCCGCATCGAGGCCTACAGGGTGGAATCGGAAAACTTCGAGTCGATCCACAACCATTCCGCCTACGCGCTGGTTGAATCGGAAGCCGCCCTGTGAGTGGTCCGCCGACGCGGAGACCGCTGGCCAGCCAAGGCATTGCGCCCTGGCTGGCAGGAAAACAATAAGCCCTGGAGCTCAGGGCTTTTTGCTGGTGATCGACCGGGCTCGGCTGGCGGGGTGGATCACTCCCACTCGATCGTTCCCGGCGGCTTGCCGGTGATGTCGTAGGTGACGCGGTTGATGCCGCGGATTTCGTTGATGATCCGGTTGGAGACCTTGGCCAGCAGGGCGTAGGGCAGTTCCGCCCAGTGCGCGGTCATGAAGTCCTGGGTCTGCACGGCGCGCAGGGCAACCACGTAGTCGTAGGTGCGGCCGTCGCCCATCACGCCCACCGCTTTCACAGGCAGGAACACGGCAAACGCCTGCGAGGTTTTCTCGTACCAGCCGGAAGCGCGCAGTTCCTCGATGAAGATGTGGTCGGCGCGGCGCAGCAGGTCGGCATATTCCTTCTTCACTTCGCCGAGGATGCGCACGCCGAGGCCGGGGCCGGGGAAGGGGTGGCGGTAGACCATGTCGTGCGGCAGGCCAAGGGCCACACCCAGTTCGCGGACTTCGTCCTTGAATAGCTCGCGCAGCGGTTCCAGCAGCTTCAGGTGCATGTCGTCGGGCAGGCCGCCGACGTTGTGGTGGCTCTTGATGGCATGCGCTTTCTTGGTCTTGGCGCCGGCGGATTCGATCACGTCCGGGTAGATGGTGCCCTGGGCCAGCCATTTGGCGTTTTCCAGCTTGGCGGATTCGCTCTGGAACACGGCGACGAATTCGCCGCCGATGATCTTGCGCTTACGTTCCGGGTCGGCGACGCCGGCCAACTTGCCCATGAACTGCTCGGTGGCATCGACATGGATGACCTTGACGCCGAGGTTGTTCGCGAAGGTTTCCATCACCTGCTCCGCCTCGTTCAGGCGCAACAGACCGGTATCGACGAACACGCAGGTGAGCTTGTCGCCGATGGCTTTATGGATCAGCGCCGCCGCCACGGAGGAATCGACGCCACCGGACAGGCCCAGGATGACTTCGTCGCTACCGACCGTTGCCTGTATCTTGGCCACGGCTTCGGAGATATAGTCCGGCATGTTCCAGTCCTGGCCGCAGCCACACAGTTCATGCACGAAGCGGCCGAGGATGGCCTTGCCTTGCAGGGTGTGGGTAACTTCCGGGTGGAACTGCACGCCGTAGAAGCGACGCTCGTCGTCGGCCATGCCGGCCACCGGGGTGGAGGCGTTGTCGCAGATCACCTTGAAGCCGGGCGGTAGATCGACCACACGGTCGCCGTGGCTCATCCAGACATCCATCCAGGCTTTGCCATCGGGGTCGACCCGATCCTGTACGTCCGCCAACAGCCGGGAATGCCCGCGCGCGCGCAATTCCGCATAACCGTATTCGTGATGGCTGGCGTTTTCCACCTTGCCGCCCAGTTGCGCGGCCATGGTCTGCATGCCGTAACAGATACCCAGCACCGGCACGCCCAGTTCGAACACCACCTGCGGCGCGCGCGGGGTGTCGTCCTCGGTCACCGAAGACGGCCCGCCGGAGAGGATCACCCCGGCCGGCGCGAACTCGCGGATGAACTGCTCGGTGACGTCATAGGGATGCAGTTCGCAGTAGACGTTGTGCTCGCGCACGCGGCGGGCGATGAGCTGGGTGTACTGGGAACCGAAGTCGAGGATGAGGATTTTGGCGTGCATGATTTTTCAGGAGTCGGATCAATCGGTTTCGACTTTGGCGGCTACCCAGTCGAGGAGCGCGGCCAGCAGGTCGGCAAGTTGTTCGCGAGTCACCACGGCGATGATTTCATCGTCATAGCGAAATTCGACCGCGAACGGATTCAACAAACGCAAATCGTCGATGGCGAGGGGCAGTTCCAGGCCGTGCTGCGACAATGCCGCGCCGAGTGCCGCGAGATCATGCGTTCTCGGAACGGCCAGACCGGCCCGAACAGTGGCGGCTTTCAATGCCTTCTCCGCGGCTTGTTGGGCGTGAAAGCCGAGCGCGGCCAACTCGGCTTGCGGCAGGGTAAGAAGCAGGTTGAACGTACCGAGGTCACGGCGCGCCAGTCGTAACAGCCGCCGCGCTTCCTCAGCCTGCGGCGTCATGCAGCATTCTGCCTTCCTGGCTGACCCGGTTAGGCAAGGTGCCTGGTACCTGGCTGCGCCGCTCGTATTCCCGCCGCGAGAAAACAAGAACGTCGACACCGACACCGATCGAGCCGATAGCGCGGTGGATGCGCAAATACTCGGCGGCCTTGTCGGCGATCTCGTCTTCTATGACCAACAGATCAAGATCGGACAACTCATCCGCCTCGCCGCGCGCATAGGAGCCGAACAACCAGATGCTGGCCGGTTGCGTGGCCGCCGCCGCCGCCCGTTGTGCCGCTTCCAGGATGCTCTGCTCGTTCAGCATGACGCGATCAAACGTGGTAGTTCGGCGCTTCCTTGGTGATCTGCACGTCGTGGACGTGGGATTCCTTGATGCCGGCATTGGTGATTTCAACGAACTGCGCGACTTCGTGGAAACGCGGAATGCTGTCGGCGCCCATGTAGCCCATGGAGGAACGCAGGCCGCCCATCAATTGATGCAGCACGTTGAGCACGCTGCCCTTGTAGGGCACGCGGCCTTCGATGCCTTCCGGAACGAGTTTGTCGGCGTTGGCCTCGTTGTCCTGGAAGTAGCGGTCCTTGGAGCCCTTCTGCATGGCGCCGAGGGACCCCATGCCGCGATAGGACTTGTAGGAACGGCCCTGGAACAGTTCGATTTCGCCTGGCGCTTCCTCGGTGCCGGCGAACAGGCCGCCCAGCATCACGCAGTGGCCGCCGGCGGCGATGGCCTTGGCGATGTCGCCGGAGTAGCGGATGCCGCCATCGGCGATCAGCGGCACGCCATGCCGGGCGAGCGCGTCGGCGATGTTGGCGACGGCGGTGATCTGCGGCACGCCGACACCGGCGACGATGCGGGTGGTGCAGATGGAACCAGGGCCGATGCCGACCTTGACGCAGTCGGCGCCGTGATCGACCAGCGCCAGCGCGGCATCGGCGGTGGCGATGTTGCCGCCGATGACCTGGATATTCGGGTAATGCACCTTCACCCACTTAACACGCTCGAGCACGCCCTGAGAATGTCCGTGCGCGGTATCCACCACCAGTACGTCAACACCCGCCTCGGCCAGCGCGGCGATGCGCTCGTCGTTCTCGGGACCGACGCCCACCGCCGCGCCCACCAGCAAACGACCCTGGCCGTCCTTGTTGGCGAGGGGATGTTCGCTGGACTTGCTGATGTCCTTGACGGTGATGAGGCCCTTCAATTCAAAGTCGTCATTGATCACCACCAGGCGTTCCAAGCGATGCTTGTGCAGCAAAGCCACGATTTCTTCCTTGCTGGCTCCTTCCTTCACGGTCACCAATTTCTTGCGCGGGGTCATGATGTCGCGCACCAGATGTTCGAAATTGGTTTCGAAACGCAAATCACGGTTGGTGACGATGCCCAGCACCTTGCCCGACTTGTCCACCACCGGCAGGCCGGAGATACGGTAGCGGCGGGTGATCTCCAGCACGTCACTCACGCGCATGCCCGGGCTGATGGTGATGGGATCTTTCACAACCCCGGATTCATAGCGTTTGACCTTGGCGACTTCGGAGGCCTGTTGTTCAGCCGTGAAATTCTTGTGGATGATGCCGATGCCACCTTCCTGCGCCATCGCGATGGCCATGGGCGCCTCGGTGACGGTATCCATGGCCGCGGAGACAACCGGGAGATTCAGGGCGATTTCCCGCGTGAGCCGGGTTTTCAGGCTGACATCGCGCGGCAGGACGGAAGAGTAAGCGGGGACGAGCAGAACGTCGTCGAAGGTGAGCGCTTTCTGGAGAATACGCATTTTTTTGGAAGCCTTTACGCGCAAAACCGCATTATACAGATGCCGCCGCCGCTCTTGTAGCGGTGATTTTCGAGACGCGCACGAAGCTTGACCGACCGGATTCAACTGCTAGGCTGGAAGCGTCACCAGCCACAAGGGTGACACGATCGATTTCAATACGCACAGCCGCAACATTCTGTTTCCGCAAGAGTCTGCTTTCTACAGGAGAGATGTGTATGTCTGTCACCTGGATCATGGTCGCCAACGCCAGCCAGGCCAAGTTGTTCGCCAATCACGGCCCTAAGAAGGGGCTTCAGTTCGTCAAGGAACTGTTGCATCCGGAGAGCCGCGAGAAGACGTCCAATCTGGTCAGTGATCGCTCGGGCTCGCATGCCGGGACCGGGCACGGCGCCTTCGTGCAGGCCACTGATCCAAAACACCACGAAGCGGAGCGTTTCGCCCAGGAAGTCACTCGGGAACTGGACGATGGTCGCATCAACAACGCCTACGACCGCCTCATCCTCGTGGCCTCGGCCCCCTTCATGGGGCTGGTGAACAGCCGGTTGCCCGAATCGGTAAGGAGCAAGCTATCGGAGATCATCGACAAGGATTACACCCGTCTTCCGATCAAGGATCTGACGGGTCATCTGGAAAGCTACGTCTACCTATAGCAGGGGCCATCGGCCCAGCTGCTCATAAAGCGCTCCTCCGGAGCGCAAGCTGGAACTGACCAGCACGAAATCCCGCGCGGGCCAGCGTATCGGCGCCGGCGCGGGATTTGTCATTTGCAGAGCGCAATCGGCCTTCCGCACCAGGGTGATGTGAGGCACATAGGCACGCCGGTCGAAGGCGATGCCGGCGGCGTCCAGCCGGGTTTCGAGAACGCCGACCAGGTCCCGCAACCCCGGGGGCACGCTGTTGCAGCCGAGGTGGGCGATGCGGTTGTGCCGCCAGCAGCCCGGACGATCGAAACACATCTCGAACTTCCTCGCGGCCACCTCCCCCGCCGCGGCGAGGACCAGCGGCAGCCGCGAAGCGGCGAGATCACCGATGAAGACCAGCGTGAGGTGCAGGGTGTCGGCGCGAGTGCGGCGACCGCCGCACAAGGCATGCATTTCCGCGGCGGCGGTGTCGAGCGCGTGCCGCACCGATAACTCCGGCCAGAGCGCGAAGAACAGTCGCATGCGCTGCGGATTCACGCCTGGATGATCAGACAGACCGACTCCGCCGCGATGCCTTCGCCGCGCCCGGTGAAACCCAGCTTTTCGGTCGTCGTGGCCTTCACATTGACCTGATCCACGGCCACGTCGAGATCTTCGGCGATGTGCCCGCGCATGGTCGCGATGTGCGGTGCCATGCGCGGCAACTGGGCAATGATCGTGGCATCGATGTTGCCGACCCGCCAGCCTTGCCGTTGCAGCAAGGCTCCGACGTGACGCAGCAGCTTGCGGCTGTCGATACCCTTGAATTGCGGATCGCTGTCGGGGAAGTGCTTGCCGATGTCGCCGAAGCCGGCGGCGCCCAGCAGGGCATCGCAGATGGCGTGCAGCAGCACATCGGCGTCCGAGTGGCCGAGCAGGCCGCGTTCGTGGGGAATGTCGACGCCGCCGATGATCAGGCGACGGCCCTCAGCGAAGGCGTGGACGTCGAAACCGTGGCCGATGCGTATATTCATGGTGACTCCTGGAAGGTGAAGGTCATGGCGACATGGGGAATGCCGGCGTCCATATACATGGTGCCCTCGGCGCGAAAGCCGAAACGGGCATAGAACGGCACGGCATGGGTCTGCGCGGACAGGCGCACCGTGGGTACGCCCCGCCTTCGCGCCGCGCTCAGCGCCGCGCCGAGCAACGCCGTGCCGACGCCACCGTGGCGCCAGGGCCGCGATACCGCCATCCGCCCGATGCGGTTATCGGGGGTCAGACGGGCGGTGCCGATCACCTCGCCGCTGCCCAGCCGCGCGACGAACCAGACACAGTCCCGGTCCAGTTCTTCCCACTCCAGCGATTCCGGCACCGCCTGCTCCTCGATGAACACCGCCCGGCGCACTCGGGCAATGGCGGCCTCATCGGCGGGCCATTTCGCGCTGGATACAGAAAAGGTGAAGGTCTCGGGCATGGCTCGGGCAGGTAGAATGGCGCGTCTTTTTTAAAGTGAGTTTGCCATGAAACTTTACGGCATCCCCAATTGCAGCACCGTCAAGAAAGCCCGCGCCTGGCTGGAAGCGCGCGAGATTCCCTACGAATTCCACGACTTCAAGAAACAGGGCGTACCTGAGGACATGATGCGTGAACTGGGCGGCCTGCTGGGCTGGGAATCCCTGCTCAATCGCAACGGCCCGACCTGGCGCAAGTTCCCGGAAGATCGCCGCGCCCAGGTCAGGGACATCGATTCCGCGCTGGCCCTGATGCTGGAAAACAGCAGCGTCATCAAGCGCCCGATCCTGGATCGTGACGGCCAGTACCAGGTTGGTTTCAGCGAAGAGAACTATGGCGCTTTCTTCGGTGAGTGACGCCGGGTCCGCCCGGATGGCGGGCAAGGTCCTCGAATACGCCCGCGAACTCATCGCGCGTCGTTCCACCACGCCGGACGATGCCGGTTGCCAGGACTGGCTGATCGCCCGGCTGCAAAGCCTGGGTTTCAGTGTGGAAAGGGTGAACCAGGGCGGCGTCAGCAATTTCTGGGCGCGTCGCGGCACCGCCGCGCCGCTGGTCTGCTTCGCCGGCCACACCGACGTGGTGCCCACCGGCCCGCTGGAACAGTGGACGAGCGATCCGTTCGTGCCGATGGAGCGCGACGGCCAGCTCTATGGTCGCGGCGCCGCCGACATGAAGGGGTCCATCGCCGCCTGGCTGGCCGCCGTCGATGCTTTTCTCGGCGAGCATCCCGTGCACCCCGGTTCCATTGCCTGGCTGATCACGTCCGACGAGGAAGGCCCAGCCATCGACGGCACCGTGCGGGTGGTGGAAAGACTCGCGGCGCGTGGCGAGCGCATCGACGCCTGCATCGTCGGCGAACCCACCTGTGTCTCCCGCTTCGGCGACATGATGAAGAATGGCCGCCGGGGTTCGCTGCACGGCCGCCTGCGGGTGAAGGGCATCCAGGCCCATATCGCCTACCCGCACCTGGGCAGGAACCCGGTCCATCTCGCCGCCCCCGCCATCGCCGAACTCGCCGCCACAGAGTGGGACGCGGGGAATGACTATTTCCCGCCCACCACCTGGCAGATCTCCAACATGCACAGCGGCACCGGCGCGGCCAACGTCATCCCGGGTCATGCCGACATCGCCTTCAATTTCCGCTTCGGCACCGCCAGTTCCATCGAGAGCCTGCAAGAACGGGTTCAGGCCGTGCTCGACCGCCACGGCCTTGACTACGACCTGGAATGGGAAATCGGCGCCAAGCCCTTTCTCACGCCGCGCGGCTCGCTGGTGGCGGCGCTGTCCGAGGCTGCCCTCGAATGCGTCGGCATCACCCCCGAGCTCTCCACCACCGGCGGCACCTCGGATGGCCGTTTCATCGCCGACATCGCCGATCAGGTGGTGGAGTTCGGCCCGATCAACGCCAGCATCCACAAGATCGATGAACACGTCGGCATCGAGGAACTGGCGCAACTGACCCGCATCTACCGACTGACCCTGGAGAAACTGCTGCATGCATGAGCACGCCAAACTGGAACTCGTGACCCTGCGCGACTGGCTGCGCTACGCCGTCTCCCGCTTCCAGGAAGCCGGCCTGTTCTTCGGCCATGGCAGCCCGGAAGCCTTCGACGAAGCCGCCTACCTGTGCCTGCACAGCCTGCACCTGCCGCCCGACCGGCTCGATCCCTTCCTGGATGCCCGCCTGCTGCCGTCGGAGCGGGAAAAACTCGCCGTCATCATCGACCGGCGCATCCATGAGCGCATCCCGGCCCCCTATCTCACCCACGAAGCCTGGTTGCAGGGCTACCGTTTCTATGTCGACGAGCGGGTGATCGTGCCACGCTCCTTCCTGGCGCCCTTGATCCTGGAGCAGTTGCAACCCTGGCTGGCCGAGCCGGAAGGCGTGCTGCGGGCGCTGGATCTGTGCACCGGTTCCGGCTGCCTGGCAATCCTGCTGGCGGAAGCGTTCCCGGATGCCGAGGTGGATGCCGTGGAGCTCTCGCCCGATGCCCTGCATGTCGCCAGCCGCAATGTCGGGGATTACCACCTCACCGAGCGCGTGCACCTCCACGAAGGCGACCTGTTCGCGCCACTGGGCGATGCCACCTACGACCTGATCGTATCCAACCCGCCTTATGTCAACGCGACCGCGGTCGCCGCCCTCCCTCCGGAGTACCGGCACGAGCCGGCACTCGCCCTGGGCTCGGGCGAGGACGGCCTCGATGCCACCCGCGTCATCCTGCGCGACGCGGCCCGCCACCTGAACCCGGGCGGTCTGCTGGTGGTGGAAATCGGCCACAACCGCGCCGCCCTGGAAGCCGCCTTCCCCGACCTGGACTTCACCTGGCCGGACCTCGCCGGCGGCGAGGACACGGTCTTTCTCATCAGCCGCGAACAGCTCGCGCAATGATTCCAACCTATACTTCTTCCGGATCGCCCTCAATGGAGCAAGCCATGCAACAACTCGACATCTTCGTCTCCTCGCTCACTTCGTTCTGGACGGAGCTGGCGAGCTTCGTTCCGCAATTGATCGCGGCACTGGTGCTGCTGCTGCTTGGCTGGATGCTGGCGAAACTGGCGCGTACCGGCGTGATGCGCCTGCTTGCCCTGCTGAAATTCGACAAGGCCACGGAGAAATCCGGCCTCGAAGCCTTCATGAAGCATGCCGACCTTGATCTCTCGGTCGGCAAGCTGCTGGGCAACCTGGTCTACTGGCTGATCATCCTGGTGATGATCGTCACCGTCGCCAACTCGCTCGGCCTGTCCATGGTGGCGGAGTTGTTCAACAAGGTGGTGCTGTACATCCCCAACGTGATCGTCGCCATCCTGGTGCTGGTGTTCGGCACCATCCTGGCGCGATTCATCAACCGGCTGGTGTTCGCCTGGCTGAACAACATGGAATTCGAGGGGGCGCTGACCGTCTCCACCTTCTCCGAATACGCCATGCTGGTCTTCGTGTTCTTCATGGCCATGGAGCAGTTGCAGATCGCCAATGAACTGCTCACCGCCGCCTTCATCATCAGCTTCGGCGCCATCGGTCTCGCCTTCGCCATCGCCTTCGGCCTCGGCGCCCGTGACTGGGCGGCCAAGGTGGTCGAGAAAGTCATGGAAGAAAAACACCACGGGCAATGACCCGAGGCGGCTTGTCGGGGAGTGCCGCCGCGCACCCCGACAGGTTGCCCAGGCTTATCGTTCGCCCTTGTTGAGCATGCGCCGACGATAGGGATGGCCGATCTTGCCGCTCTCGGTGCGTGAGGTCGAGGGCGATGCGGGTTCGAAATCAGCGTCATGATCATCGTCATGCTCGTGGCCGTGATCGCGTGCGCCCCCCTTCAACAAACCGCACCACTTCATCAGTTCCTGCACCTCGTTTTCCGGCATTTCTTCCTGCATGCCGCGCTTCAGGCGCGAGGGCATGGCGATCGGACCGAAGCGCACCCGGATCAGCCGGCTGACGGTCAGGCCCATGTGCTCCATGATCCGGCGCACTTCGCGGTTGCGGCCTTCACGGATGACCAGGCGATACCACTGGTTGACACCCTCGCCGCCGGCGGGAACGATGCTGTCCACCTCGGCAATGCCATCGTCCAGTTCCACGCCTTTCAGCAACTGGTTCATCTGATCGCCGCTGAGGGCGCCGAGCAGGCGCACGGCATATTCGCGTTCCACTTCGTAGCGCGGATGACTCAGGCGGTTGGCGAGGTCGCCATTGGTGGTGAAGATCAGCAGGCCTTCCGTGTTGAAGTCCAGGCGACCCACGGTGATCCAGCGACCGCCCCGAATGGAGGGCAGACGGTCGAACACCGAGGGCCGTCCTTCCGGGTCGTCACGGGAAACGATCTCGCCTTCCGGCTTGTGATAGATCAGGACGCGCGGCACCTGGCGTTTCCAGGCCAGGCGAACAACGCGGCCATTCACCTTGACCAGATCGGTCGGCTTGACCCGGTCCCCCACCTTGGCCGGCATGCCGTTGATACTGACGCGGCCATCCGCAATCAATTGCTCCATGTCACGACGCGAGCCCATGCCGGCGGTGGCCAGCGCTTTCTGCAATTTCTCACTGTGATCTTCAAGTTCATCGGGCGACACCTTCAGTGGCCTGCCCTTATAGGAATAGCGTGGCATTGATTTTTGAGGTTTGTTGGTTCTGTTATTCATATCGGATCACAGTGAAAAAACTTAAGCCAGGACGGCAAATTATTCGCCTAATTCCGCAATAAATGGCCGTTTTTGATAATTATGATGGTTTGTCATCCATCGTCGATGGGCCCTCTTCCAGGGCTTCGTGGGGAATGAGGTCACGCGCCAGTTCTGGCAGCGGCGGCAATTCGGACAGGGCGCGCAGGTTGAGATCGGAAAGAAATGTCCGCGTGGTGGCGAACAGGGCCGGCCGCCCGGGCACATCCCTGTGTCCGACCACTTCGATCCAGCCACGTTCCTCCAGGGTTTTCACAATCTGGCTGTTCACCGCGACGCCGCGAATCTCTTCCACATCGCCACGCGTCACCGGCTGCCGGTAGGCGATCACCGCCAGAGTCTCCAGCACCGCCCGCGAGTAACGCGGCGGTTTTTCCGGATTCAGCCGGTCCAGATAGGGCTGCGCTTCCGGTCGCGTCTGGAAACGCCAGCCCTCGGCCACCTGCACCAGCTCCACCGCCCTCCCCCGCCAGTCGGATTTCAGCTCCTCCAGGGCGCGGCGCAGAAAATCGTTGCCCAATTCCACCTCGAACACACGTTTGAGTTCGTTGAGGGTCAGGGCCGTGCCGCTGGAAAGCAGCACGGCTTCCAGGACACGCTTCACTTCGTTTAGGTCAATCTGTGGCGGCATGGTTGGTGGCAACGGCCAGTTGGGCGTGGATCGGCGCAAAGGGTTCATTCTGGACGATATCGACCAGACGCTCCCGCACCAGCTCCAGCAGGGCAAGAAAGGACACCACCATGGCGGAACGGCCTTGCGCGGGGTCGAACAGATCACCGAACACGCAACGGCCGGTGTCCTGCAGATATTTGAGGATACGGCTCATGTGCTCGCGCACAGAGAGTTCCTGACGACCGATGCGGTGGTGTTTGGTCATCGAGGCGCGTTTCAGGATCGCCCCCCAGGCGGCCAGGAGGTCATCCGGCACCACCTGCGGCAGGCGCCGGACCGCCAGCTGCGGAATGTGGACGCTGAGCAACTGGAAATCACGACCAAGCTGCGGCAGGTCGCCCAAGCCTCGCGCCGCCTGCTTCATTCGCTCGTATTCGAGCAGCCGCCGCACCAGTTCCGCACGCGGGTCGTGTTCCTCGCCCTCGACTTCCTTTTCCGGTCGTGGCAGCAGCATGCGCGACTTGATCTCGATCAGCATCGCCGCCATCACCAGGTATTCCGCCGCCAGTTCCAGTCGCTTGCGCCGCATCGCGTCGACATACTCGATGTACTGGCGAGTGAGCGCGGTCATGTTGATGTCCAGGATGTTCAAGCTGTTGCGGCGGATCAGCCAGAGCAGCAGATCCAGTGGCCCCTCGAAGGCTTCCAGGATGACTTCCAGCGCATCCGGCGGAATGTAGAGGTCGTTCGGCAATTCGCTCCACAACTCGCCCTGCACTCGCGCCAGGTGGCGGATTTCCTCCTCCGCCGCTTCGGCGGTTTCCAGTACTTCACTCATGCTCGAGCGGCTTGCGTTGCAAATGGGGCAATGGCGTGAGGCATCGGCATGGGAAGGGCTGGTGAGACGTGAGGCGGGAAAGCGAATGCCGCCGATGCTAGCAGAGCCACAGACGCAAGGGCTTACTCGTGGCCTCGGGCGTGAGAGAGAATCGCCTCATGAAACAAATCGATCACGACAACTGGCTGCGCGCCGACGCGGGGGGTCGGACCGAGGTCATGGATGCCGACCGCTGGCGGGAAGCTTTTGTCGGCATCCGGCTCGACCCCGCCGTGCCCGCCGACGTCGCCCGCCTGTTCGAGGCGGCGCGTGGCGGCATGGTCTATGGCTATTTCTTCCAGCCCCTGCTGGCGATGGGGGTGGAACAGTGCTACCGGGTGCTGGAAAGCGGCGCCCGTAAGCGATGCGCCATGGCCGGCTTGCCGGTGCATTGCGATGACAGCCAAGGCAAACCGCATCCCCTCTCCTTCGCCCACAACCTGCGCGCCCTCTCCCGGCTGGGCCTGATCGCAGACACGGACCTGCTGCTCTGGCGACAAGCACCGGAACTGCGGGACTGGGTCGCCGCCCCCGAACACCAGGCCGCGCTCAACCTGGAGCATGGCCGGACCGCCCTGGCGCGGGCCGCCGAATTGCTGGGGAAACTGTTCCGGGCCTGAGGGGTCGATGGGCGCGACTTGGTGTCCCCGCCCACCGTGTCACGGCGATCGAGGCGATACCGGAGCGGCGGACGATTCTGGCTTACTCATCCTGGCTGGCATAACTGCCGCCCCGCCCGCGCTCACGGCCGCCGCTCTTCAGCGCCACCGCATATTTGACGTCCACCTCGCCGAAAGCGGGCAGCGACTCGAACAGGTCGTTCGACAGCCGCAGCGTCCAGCCGGCGCCAAGCGCGAGATCGCAACTGGCCTTGTCATTGCGGTAGGAAAGGGTCGCCGGACAGCCGACCTGCCGGGTCTCGCGGTGCGAGGCCAGCAGATCGATCAGGGCGCGCGCATCGGTCCCGGGTTTAAGCGCCAGCTTCAGGCCGGTGGCAAACCGGGTGCGGGCGGCATCGATACTCATCAACTCGTCGGCGGTGACGCGCATACCACCGGAATACTGGTCGTCGCTGGCCTTGCCGGTGACGATCAACAGTTCGTCCTCCTTGATGAAGTTGCGGCTGGCCTCCCAGGTTTCGTTGAATACCGCCACTTCCACCTGCGCGGTCTTGTCGTCGAGAGTCACGAAGCACATCTTGCCGCGCCGGGTCATCTGGGTACGCATGCTGGCGACGATGCCGGCCAGGAGCTGCTGGCCGGGCTGGGGCCTCACCTCCTTCAACGGTCGCGAGGCGATGCCCTTCAGGGCATCGCGGTCGGCGTCGAAGGGGTGGCCGCTGATATAGAAGCCGAGCGCGGTCTTCTCCAGCGCCAGGCGTTCCTTCAACGGCCACTCCGGCACCTCGACCAGCGGCGGCGGCATCGCGGCGATGACATCGCCGAACAGGCTGTTCTGCGCGGAATGGGCCTCCTGGTTTTCCGCCCACTCCATCGCCAGACCGACGCTCATGAGCACGGCGGCGCGGTTCGGATGCAGCGCGTCGAAGGCGCCGGCGCGAACCAGGGCCTCGATCGCGCGGCGATTGACGACACGGCGGTCGATGCGCCGGCAGAAATCGAACAGGCTGGCAAAGGGCCCGCCAGACTCCCGCGCGGCGGTGATGTTGGCGATGGCGTTCTCGCCGGTGCCCTTGACCGCGCCGAGACCGTAGCGAATGGCATCGCGCCCCACCGGCACGAAGCGATAGGACGACTGGTTGATGTCCGGTGGCAGGATGGCGAGGCCGTTCTTCACCGCGTCGTCGTGGAAGATCTTGACCGTATCGGTGTTGTCCAGATCCGAGGACAACGAGGCGGCCATGAAGGCGGCGGCGTGATGCGCCTTCAGCCAGGCCGTCTGGTAGGTGACCACCGCATAGGCGGCGGTGTGCGACTTGTTGAAGCCGTATTCCGCGAACTTCTCCATGAGGTCGAACAGGCGCATCGCCAGGGCCGGGTCATAGCCCTTCTTCGCCGCCCCCTCGCGCATGATCTCCCGATGCTTGGCCATTTCCTCGGCCTTCTTCTTGCCCATGGCCCGCCGCAGCAGGTCGGCGCCGCCCAGGGTATAGCCACCGATGATCTGGGAGATCTGCATCACCTGTTCCTGGTAGACGATGACGCCGTAGGTCGGCTCCAGGCAGGCTTCCAGGTCCGGGTGGAAATAGTCGATTTTCTGCTTGCCCTTCTTGCGCAGGACGAAGTCATCCACCATGCCGGAGCCCAGCGGCCCCGGCCGGTATAGCGCCAGCACCGCGATGATGTCCTCGAAGCGGTCCGGCTCCAGCTTCACCAGCAGCTTCTTCATGCCGTCCGATTCCAACTGGAAGATCGCCGTGGTGTTGGCGCGTCTGAGGATGTCGTAGGCGGCCGGGTCGGTGAACGGCAGGGTTTCCAGGTTCACGTCCCAGGTGGGGTCGAGCCGCCGGATGTACTTCACCGCCAGGGCGATGATGGTCAGGTTGCGCAGGCCCAAGAAGTCGAACTTCACCAGGCCGACTTTCTCCACGTCGTCCTTGTCGAACTGCGACACCACCGATTCCGAGCCTTCCGCGTTGTACAGCGGGCAGAAGTCGGTGAGCTTGCCCGGCGCGATCAGCACACCGCCCGCGTGCATGCCGACGTTGCGGGTCAGGCCCTCCAGCTTCTGCGCCAGGATGAACAGCTCGCGCACGTCCTCCTCGTTGTCGTATTTCGCCTTCAGTTCCGGCACCTGCTCCAGTGCTTCCGCGAGACTGACGTTCTTGCCCGGCGCCGAGGGAATCATCTTCGAGAGCAGGTCGCAGAAGTTGTACGACAGATCGAGCACGCGGCCGACGTCGCGCACCACCGCGCGCGCGGCCATAGTGCCGAAGGTGACGATCTGCGAAACCGCGTCGGCACCGTATTTCCCGCGCACGTACTCGATCACCCGCCAGCGGTTGTCCTGGCAGAAATCGATATCGAAGTCGGGCATGGAGACCCGCTCCGGGTTGAGGAAGCGCTCGAACAGCAGGGCGTAACGGATCGGATCGAGATCGGTGATGCCGATCGAGAAGGCCACCAGCGAGCCGGCGCCGGAACCCCGCCCCGGCCCCACCGGCACGCCGTTGGCTTTCCCCCAGTTGATGAAGTCGGCCACGATCAGAAAGTAGCCGGGGAAACCCATCTGGATGATGGTGTTCAACTCCAGATCCAGGCGCGCCTGGTATTCCGGCATGCGCGCCGCGCGCTCGGATTCGTCGGGGAACAGCACCGCCATGCGCCGTTCCAGCCCCTCCTGGGCGAACTGGCGCAGGTAGTCGTCCAGCGGCATGCCACCCGGGGTCGGAAAATCGGGCAACTTGCTGTTGCCCAGTTCCAGGACCAGGTTGCAGCGCCGCGCGATCTCCAGCGTGTTCTCCAGCGCCTCCGGCAGATCGGCGAACAGCGCCGCCATTTCCGCCTGGGTCTTGAAGTAATCATCCTCGGTGAAGGTCTTGGGCCGCCGCTTGTCGGTGAGCGTGTAGCCCTCGGCAATGCACACCCGCGCCTCGTGCGCGGTGAAATCGTCGCGGCTGAGAAACTGCACCGGGTGCGTCGCCACCACCGGCAGGCCCAGGTCTTCCGCCAGGGTCACCGCCCGCGCCACGTGCAGGTCGCACTCGGGGCGCCCGTCACGCTGCAATTCCAGGTAGTAGCGGTCAGGGAAGCGCCTGGCCCATTCGCTGGCCAGGGCACGCGCATTTTCCAGCGCCCCGTTCACCAGGGCCTGGCCGACATCGCCGAGATGGCCGCCGGAGAGCACGATCAGTCCCTCGCCCATGCTGTCGAACCAGGCCGGGTCCACCAGCGCGCGGCCGCGATGCATGTTCTGGCGATATGCGCGCGACAACAGTTCGCACAGGTTGTGCCAGCCGACACCATTCTCGACCAGCACCAGCAAGCGCGTCGGCTTGTCCTCCGACCCCGCCGGCGCCAGCCACAGATCGCACCCGGCGATCGGCTTGATCCCCTTCTTGCGCGCGGCCGTATAGAACTTCACCAGGCCAAAGGTATTCGCAAGATCGGTCATCGCCAGCGCCGGCATGGCGTCGGATTTCGCCGCCTTCACCGCCTCGTCCACGCGCAGAATGCTGTCCTGCACGGCGAATTCACTGTGCAGGCGGAGATGGATGAAGCGAGGGTCGGTCATGGGGAAAGCCGCGGATGGAGAATGCGGATTTTACCCCGGCCAGAGGCCGGGGCCGCCGCGGGTAACGCGTTGGGGCGCGGGTTACTGGTGTTACTGACGGGTACCCGCGCTGGAACGAGGGAGCGAGACAGATGTGTCATGGAGCCCATCCGCCCTACACAGCCGGCGGGACGCCGGCGCTACAAAAAAAAGCGCCCGATTGGCCTAATAAGGCCGCACGGGCGCCGGAGGAGCAGGAGCAGCTTTTAATGCTTAGGCGGCGGCCTTCATGGCGACATCGGAGGCCTGGGCGACTTGTTCCTTGGCCAGCTTGACGCCTTCCTGGATCAGCGCGCTGTATTCGTTGCCGGTGGCGTAGACGTCGGTGACGCTGTTGCGGACGACGGACAGGTTGCGCTCACCGATTTCGCGGGCAAGGGCGGTCTGGCCGGCCAGCAGGTCCTGGTAGCCCTTGGCCTTGGTGATCAGTTCCATGCCGCGGCTGCCGGCGTCCATGTAGTAGGCGGCCAGTTCGGCTTGTTGCTGGAACATCTTGTCGAAAGTGCGCATGTTCAGTTCGGTGATCTTACGGATCGCCTCCAGAACGGATTCGTTGCTCTTTTCGATGATTTCGATGACTTCTTTTTGCATGATGATTCTCCAGAGAGTTGTGTGAGCCGAGTAATTTGCCATTTGTGCACTGCACAAATGTTGCAGTGCACAATACGCACACACCTTGGGGCTGTCAACACTCTCTTTCGTGGAAGCTGATGCGGCTAGCGGGTATCAGGCTTTTCCGTTCTTGCCACCCATCACGGGCATCGACTTGCGATAGGCGTCTTCCATGTCTTTCCAGAAGTTCATGTTCTGCTGCCCGAGTTTCATCCAGAAGTCCATCGGGTTCTCGCCCCATGCACCCTTCATTTGCTCGTTGAACATGCGCTGCTGCTTGATGAACAGATCGAGGCTTTGATCGAGGAAGGCGGTGAATGCCGCCTGGGTGGTGTCACCATAGAAGCGGATGAAGCGTTCCAGCATGGTGGCGGTGAATAGCGGACTGCCGCTGGCCTCCTGTTCCATGATGATTTGTAGCAGGATCGGCCGGGTGATGTCCGCCTCGCTCTGGGAGTCGACGACACGGAAAGCCACCGCGTGCATGACCAGATCCTTCACCTCGGACAAGGTGATGTAGCGGCTCTCTTCGGTGTCATAGAGACGCCGATTCGGGTATTTCTTGATCAGGCGTTCACTGGTCATGTCTGTGCTCCCAAATACTGAAACGCCGGCGGCCATGGCCGCCGGCGGCATGCAACCGCTTCAACACATGTGCTGGCCGCCATTGGCGGCAATGTTGGCGCCGGTGATGAATGCGCCATCCTCGCTGGCCAGGAAGGTCACCAGGGCGGCGATTTCTTCCGGCTTGCCAAGGCGGCCGACCGGGATTTGCGCGACGATCTGGTTGCGCACGTCCTCGGGAATCGCCATCACCATTTCCGTGCCGATATAGCCGGGAGAAATGGAATTGACGGTGATGCCCTTCTTTGCGGTCTCCTGCGCCAGGGACATGGTGAAACCATGCATCCCGGCCTTGGCGGCGGCATAGTTGGTCTGGCCGAACTGGCCTTTCTGGCCGTTGATCGAAGAGATGTTGATGACGCGCCCCCAGCCCTTGCCCAGCATGCCATCGATCACCTGCTTGGTGACGTTGAAGACGGAAACCAGGTTGACGTCCAGCACGGCATTCCATTGCTCGGGCGACATCTTGCGAAAGGTACCATCCTTGGTGATGCCGGCATTGTTGACCAGCACGTCGACGCCGCCGAAATCGGCGTTGAGCTTGTCGCCCATCGCGCGGCAGTCATCGAAGCTGGAGACATCGCACTTGACCAGGGCCATGTCGTAGCCAGCCTCGGTCATCTTCGCCTTCCAGTCATTGGCCTGGGCTTCGTCCATGTAGGTGGAGACCACCTTGCAGCCAGCCTGTGCCAGCTTGATGCAGATGGCGCTACCGATGCCGCCGGTGCCGCCGGTGACCAGGGCCACTTTTCCATTCAGTCCGTTCATGTTCATTTCCTTTAGATACGTTCAACCGCGAGGGCCACACCCTGGCCACCGCCGATACAGAGGGTGGCCAGACCCTTGCTGGCGCCGCTGCGCTGCATGCCATGGAGCAGGGTGACCAGGATGCGGGCACCCGAGGCGCCGATCGGGTGGCCGATGGAGATGGCGCCGCCACTGACGTTGACCTTGGCGAGATCGAAACCCAGTTCCTTGTTGACCGACATGGCCTGCGCGGCAAACGCCTCATTGGCTTCGATCATGTCGAGATCGGCCACCGACCAGCCGGCCCGGTCCAGGCACTTGCGCACGGCCGGGATCGGGCCGGTCCCCATGATCGCCGGGTCGACCCCGGCGCTGCCGAAGCTGACCACCCGGGCCAGCGGCGTCAGGCCGAGTTCGTGGGCGCGCGCCCCCGACATCACCACGACACCGGCGGCGCCGTCGTTGATGCCGGAAGCATTGCCGGCGGTCACCGTGCCGTCCTTCTTGAAGGCAGGTTTCAGCTTGGCGAGGCCCTCGGCGGTGGCGCCGGCGCGCGGGAATTCATCACGCGCGAAGATGACAGGATCGCCCTTGCGTTGCGGAATCTCGACCGGAATGATCTCGGCGTCGAAATGCCCGTTCTGCTGGGCCGCCTCGGTACGCTGCTGCGAAGTCGCCGCGAACAGATCCTGTTCGGCGCGGGAGAACGCATACTTTTCGGCGATGTTCTCCGCCGTGATGCCCATGTGGCAATTGTTGAAGGCGCACCAGAGGCCATCCTGGATCATGGTGTCGACCAATTCCCAGTTGCCCATGCGCTTGCCGTCGCGCGATTTCGGCAAGACATGCGGGGACAGGCTCATGTTTTCCTGGCCACCGGCGATGACGATGCCGGAATCACCGCACTGGACGGCCTGCGCCGCCAGGTGCACCGCTTTCAGGCCGCTGCCACAGACCTTGTTGATGGTCATGGCGGAAACGCTGTGCGGCAACCCCCCCGCCAGCGCCGCCTGTCGTGCCGGATTTTGGCCGACCCCTGCCTGCAATACCTGGCCCAGGATCACCTCGTCGATCTGCTCGGCCCGCAGATTGGCGCGCGCCAGCAAAGCCTTGATGACCCGCGCGCCGAGTTCGCTGGCGGGGATGCCCGCCAGCGCGCCACCGAAAGCACCGACAGCGGTGCGTCCCGCAGCCACAATAACCACGTCATTGAACATTGGAAGTCTCCTGAAGTAATGGGACGTCCTCCCCCGACCGGGATTCTAGCTTGGTTGGGAGTTCCCATTCCGGTTAATTGTGCAGTCGCAGCATTTGCCTGAAAAGCCCATGGCGCGAGTCACCCGCCCTCAACACACTAGGGAATGTGCCCCGATTGCTGCAACGCAAGGTCCAGGACCCGCGGGTAACGAACGAAGGCGTCGGCGGCCATCGGGCGGCTGAACAAGTACCCCTGAAAGGCGCCACATCCCTGACGTGAAAGAAAATCGAGCTGCTCCACGGTCTCCACCCCTTCCGCAACCACACTCAGGTTCAGGTTGCGGGCCAGCGCAATGATGGCGGCGGCGATCTCCGTGTCATTCAGATCGTGCGGAATATCGCGAACGAAACTCTGGTCGATCTTGAGTTCGTCGATGGGAAAGCGCTTCAGGTAGGCAAGCGAGGAATAACCGGTACCGAAGTCATCGATGGACAGGCGCAGGCCCAGTTCCTTCAATGCCCGCAACAGATCCACCGCCTGCTCGCCATGCCCCATGATCATGCTTTCGGTCAGTTCCAGCTTCAGATAGCCAGCCGGCAAGCCGGTCTCCTCCAGGATGCCGGCCACGCGCCGGGCAATATCGCGCTGGCGAAGCTGACGACCGGACAGGTTGACCGCCATCACCAAAGGCTCCTGGCCAGCATCCATCCAGGCACGGGCCTGGGCACACGCCGTGCGCAGCACCCATTCGCCCATGGGCACGATGAGACCGGTCTCCTCCGCCAGGGGGATGAAACGCAGCGGCGAGATCATTCCCTCCTCCGGCGAGTTCCAGCGTAACAGGGCTTCGCAACCGATCAGCGCGCCGGTGCGGGCATCCACCTGCGGCTGGTAGTGCAAGAGAAACTCGCCATTGGCCAGCGCCCGCCGCAAGCGCGACTCCATGTCCAGACGCTCCTTGGCGGCCACGGTCAGAGTGGGGGTGTAGAAGCGGGTGGTGTTGCGGCCCTGTTCCTTGGCCTGGTACATGGCCACATCGGCGTTCTTGATCAGTTCGGTGGCACTGGAACCATCTTCCGGATACAGACTGATGCCGATGCTGGCACCGACATAGACCTCATGGCCACTGGGCAACTCGAAAGGCAGTTCGAGCAACTGGATCATGGTCTGGGCCACCCCGGCCGCATCTTGTGGATGATCGAGGTTCTCCAGCAGCAGCAGGAATTCGTCACCACCCAGGCGACCAAAGGTATCGTCTTCCCGCAACCTGTTGCTCAGGCGTTTGGCGAGCGCTTCGAGCAATTCGTCACCGACCGGATGACCCAGGCTGTCGTTGACGTTCTTGAAGCGATCAAGATCGATGAACAGCACGGCGACCTGCTGCTGATAACGCTCGGCGCGCTCCAGCGCATGCTCAAGCCGGGACTGCAGCAACAGGCGATTGGGCAGATCGGTGAGGGGGTCATAGTGGGCCAGATGCTCCAGGCGCGCCTCGGACTGCTTCAACTGGCTGATGTCGGTCATCACGCCAACGTAGTGGCTGGCCACACCCTCGCCATCATGGACGGTGCTGATGGTGAGCAGCTGCGGGTAGATCTCGCCATTCTTGCGCCGGTTCCAGATCTCCCCCTGCCAATGACCGGATGCCTGGAGACTGGCCCACATCGTCTGATAAAAGGCGTCGTCCTGGCGTCCCGATTTCAGCATGCCAGGATCGCGCCCCCTCACTTCCTCCGGCGTGTAGCCAGTGATCTCGGTATAGGCGCGGTTGACCGTGAGAATGCGCGGGGTCAGATCGGTGATGACCACCCCCTCGCGGGTACTCTCGAACACGGTGGCGGCCTGACGCAGGGTCGTATCCGCGCGCACCCGCGCCACCGCGATGCCCGCGATGCGGGCGAATTCGCCAATCAGGTCGAGTTCAGACTGGGCCGGACTGTGTGGTTGCGCGTAATAAATGCCGAAAGTCCCCAGCACTTCACCGGACTCGTTCTTGAATGGCTGCGACCAGCAGGCGCGGAAACCGGCCCGCTGACTGTGCAAGACGTAGTCTTTCCAGTAAGGATCTACGAGGACATCCTCCACGATCACTGGCGCGCCCAGCGCCGCCGCGCTCCCGCAGGAGCCGGCACCCACTCTGACCTCCAGGCCATTCACCGCGTTGTTGTAATCGGCGGGCAGGCTGGGCGCCGCGCCGATATACAGGCGGCCATCGCTGGCATCCCGAAGCAGGATGGACACCCGCATTTCAGGGTGCATCCGTTCCAGGCGGACGACGATCTCCTTGAGGATGCCGGACAAGGGCTGATTGGCAACCAGACCGTCGAGCACGGCAATCCGGGTCTGCTGCAACTGCTCGGCGCGCTTGGCCTCGCTGATATCGCGCCAGGCGCCAATCACCTCGTCCGCGCCGGGGGAAATACGCAGTTCGTCATGTATCCAGCGGGTCTGGCCGGAGCCGTCGAAGAAACGGTATTCATGCACGACCTCACCGTGCGCCGTCAGTGTGTTGAACGCAGCCAGCGTCGCCTCGCGGTCGTCCGGATGCAGGTGGGCCCGCCACCAGCCCGGCTGCAAGGCCTGCTCGACCGTGTAACCCAGCAGACGCGCGATGTTCGCGCTGACCCAGGTTGGAATCATGCCGTTATCTGCAAGGCGCAGGGTAAAGAGAATCACCGGGCTGGCGGCCAGGACATACCCCAGCCGCTGCGAGGTTGCGCGCAGATTGCCACGTTCGCGCAGCAATTCCACCTGGCGCCAGACCTTTTCCAGCGTTGCCGGCAGTTCGTGGAGGTAACCCGGGTGCTTGGAAATGTAATCGTCGACGCCCAGATGGATAGCCCGCGCCGCCACTTCCTCACCGCCCTGGCCCGAAACAATCACGATGGGGATATCCAGACCGCGTTCCGCGCGCAGCGTCTTGACCGCTTCCAGGGCATCGACTCCAGGCAGGCGATAATCCAGCAGCACCACGTCGTAGTCCGCCGGCGTTTGGGCATCGGTGGGCAGCTGAGCCAAAGCGAGTTCGGCATCCTGTACCACAGTCAGGCGAATATGCGGGGCGTGGCGCTCGAGATGCCGCCGGGTCAGGTCCACATCGGCCTGATTATGCTCGGCATAAAGCACCCGCAGGCTACGCGAACGACGGGCATCGTCCTCGTGAAATCGCGCCCAGGCAGCGCGAAGGGTGGCGGGCAACTGCTTCAGGGCGGCATCACTCTTGACCAGATAATCATCGGCGCCACCCTGAAGCGCGGCAATGGCGGCCTCCTGGTCGCCGGAACCGGTCAGCACCACTACCGCCACCGACAGTTGACGCTCACGAATCTCTGCCAACAATTCCAGTCCGGAACCGTCCAGCAGATGCAAATCGATCAACGCCAGATCATAGCGATCCGGTTGCCGCAAACGCTCCCGCGCCGCTGACAGGCTGGGAACGAGATCAATGGCGATATCCGGTGCCAGACGAGCCAACAACAGCCGAGCCAGATCCGCATCAACCGGGTTGTCTTCGACATGAAGAACGCGCATGAGATATCAGTCTCACACCGCCGCAAGGCATGCCGAACAGCACGCCATGGCGGAGCCATCGTCTCCATCGGTCCGGGCGTATCCGAAACCAGGAATGAAGCACATGCGACAGCGCGCAGCCGATGAAGCGCCCGCGTTGAACAAGGCGAGCGCCCCCGCGGTAGACCGGAAAACACCCGGAGAGCAATGGAACAACGGCATGACGAACCCCCATGTCTTTATGTCTCAAGACCAAGAGTACCTGTTTTCCCGCCGGGAATACCACGTAGCAGCGCACCGCCTTCCATGCCACGCCGGGTGTTCAGTCCCCTGCGCCAGAGTATGCGCGGGCGGACATGAAAAAAGCCGGTGCAAGCAAAGCTTGCACCGGCTTTTTGACTTTGGTGGGCAGTAGTGGTTTCGAACCACCGACCCCCGCCGTGTGAAGGCGATGCTCTACCACTGAGCTAACTGCCCAAAGCGGCGCGCATTCTAATGAATACCTGCCTTCACGGTCAAAGGCTTTTTTCGCCACGGGGCTAGTAGAATCGCGGCCTTCCGCACCCAACGCATTGATCATGGTCCGCACCCGCTTCGCCCCCTCCCCCACCGGCTACCTGCATATCGGCGGCGCCCGCACCGCACTGTTTTCCTGGGCTTACGCCCGCAAGATGGGCGGTGAATTCATCCTGCGCATCGAGGATACCGACCAGGAACGCTCCACCCAGGCCTCCGAGCAGGCCATCCTAGACGGCATGGCCTGGCTGGGCATCGACTGGGACGAAGGCCCTTATTACCAGATGCAGCGCATGGCGCGCTACAAGGCTGTGGTTGACCAGTTGCTGGAGGAAGGCAAGGCTTATTACTGCTACGCCAGCAAGGAAGAACTCGAGGTCATGCGCGAAGCACAGAAGGCGCGCGGCGAGAAACCGCGTTACGACGGGCGCTGGCGGCCGGAGCAGGGCAAGGCACTGCCAACGCCGCCAGCGGGCATCACCCCGGTGATTCGCTTCAAGACGCCCCGGGAAGGCGAAGTCACCTTCAACGACATGATCAAGGGCGCCATCACCGTCGCCAACGCCGAGCTGGACGACCTGGTCATCGTGCGCGGTGACGGTATTCCCACCTATAACTTCGGCGTCGTGGTGGACGACTGGGACATGAGGATTTCCCACGTCATTCGTGGCGACGACCATGTCAACAACACCCCGCGCCAGATCAACATCCTGCACGCCCTGGGGGCGCCGATTCCCACCTACGCGCACGTGCCGATGATCCTCGGCCAGGATGGCGAGCGGCTGTCGAAGCGGCATGGCGCCGTCTCGGTGCTGCAATACCGCGAGGAGGGCTTCCTGCCGGAGGCGCTGCTCAACTATCTGGCGCGCCTGGGCTGGGGCCATGGTGACGACGAGAAATTCGAACTCAAGCAGTTCGTCGAATGGTTCGATGTCGGCCATGTCAGCCACTCCGCCGCCCGCTTCGATGCCTCCAAGCTGGCCTGGCTGAACCAGCAATACATCAAGGAAGCCGACAATGACCGCCTCGCGAAACTGGCTCGGCCCTTCCTGGCGGCACAGGGCATCGTTGCGGATGATGGCCCTGAAGGGGTTGCCAAGCTCGCGGCCCTGGTTGGTCTGGTAAAAGAACGTGTGAGCAACATCGTCGAACTCGCCGATGCGCTGCATATCTACTTCCGCCAGGCTCTGCCTGCGATTGAAGAACTGCAGGCCAAGCTTGGCCGCGACGCCCTGCCCGCCTTCGAGCAACTGCAAACCGACTTCGCCACGGTGGCCTGGGAGGCACCCGCCATCGGCCAACTGATCAAGGACACCGCCAAGGCATTCAACCTGAAAATGGGCCAGATCGGCATGCCGCTGCGCCTGGTCCTGTTCGGTACCGCACAGACCCCCGCCATCGACCAGACCCTGTTCCTGCTCGGCCGCGAGGAAACCCTGCGCCGCTTTGCCGCAGCCTGGCCGCACGCGCTGGCGGCGGTAGAGAAATAAACTGACGGGCGGCTAGAATGCCGCCCGCACATAACGAGACCAATCGTTCGATCATGAATCACAAGATGAAGCTCATCGCTTCCCTGACCAGCCCCTTCGCACGCAAGGTGCGTATCGTGGCTGCCGAGAAGCACATCGAATATCAACTGGTGGTGGATATTCCCTGGTCGGAAGATACCCAGGTCCCCACATTCAACCCCCTGGGGAAGGTGCCGGTTTGGGTCCTGGAGGACGGCAAGAGCCTGTTTGATTCGCGGGTCATCGTCGAATACCTGGACAGCGTCAGCCCGGTCGGACATCTCCTCCCCAAGGAGCCGCGTCCGCGCATCACGGTCAAGCGCTGGGAAGCGCTGGCAGACGGCATCGCCGATGCCGCCGCCCTGATTTTCCTTGAGCGCAAGCGCTCCGAATCACAACAAAGTCAGCAGTGGATCGATCGCCAACTCGGCAAGATCACCGCAGGTCTCAAGAGCATGAGCGACGAACTCGGTCGCCAGGATTACTGCACCGGCGAGAATTTCAACCTCGCCGACATCGCCCTCGGTTGCACCTTGGGCTACCTGGATTTCCGCTTCCCGGAAATCGACTGGCGCCGCGCCCACCCCAACCTCTCCGAGCTCTATGACCGACTGATGCAACGTCCGGCGTTCAAGGAAACCGTACCAGCCGGGTAAGCGGGATGTGGTGTGAATCGCGCCTTGACCCGCAACCGGACCCGCGCGGTCGGTTCGTCTCGGCTCACACGCATTCGGCCCACTCGGCGGTCAAATGCAACTCAGCCGTTAAATTGTGAAAGCAGCGACTCGTCCTCATCCGGAAAGTCCGGGTGAGTCCCGATGCTAACGTGTAACCGGGCAGAGGATGGTTTGCCAGTCAACTGCCGGGGGTTAACCCTGGCGATGCCGTGTGGCGCGCAGAGGCACAAGGAGGTCTCGAAGGCCGTTATGGTCGATTTCCTGCATCAGCGCCAGCAGACGGCCGATCTCGCCCGGCGGGAAGCCTTCGCGAGCGAACCAGTTGAGGTAGTTCCCCGGCAAGTCGGCGATCAGACTGCCCTTGTGCTTGCCGAATGGCATCTCCAGGCTGACAAGCCGTATCAGGTCATCGGGTTGCATCTGAGCTGAGTCGCCGTTCCATTGATCACGTTTCCAAGTATCGCTGCTCTCTCTCCAGTTCGCGTCCCTACTGACACATAGAAATGATGCGTGTGAAACAGCGTGCAAAACTTTCCGGATTTCCGGGGTAAACAGCGTCCAATAGT
>CAYMUY010000028.1:0-56249 GCA_964393825.1 uncultured Thiobacillus sp.
TGGTCTGGCCGGCAGCGCCCGCGCCGGCGCGGGCACCACCTCCGGCGGCGGCGAGGCGCTGGCGGTCAGGCTCACCTGCCAGGGCGCGCGACTGGGCGTGGGCGACGGCGCCCAGGACAGCGGCAGGAGCAGTGCCGCGAGACCACCGTGCAGGACGAGGGAGGTCAGCCAGGCCGACGCCGGCGGGCGGCTGAACTCAGGCGCGGCGGACATCCAGACTGACCTGAGTGAAGCCCAATGCCTTGACCCGATCCACCAGATCGATGAAATCGCGCAGGGAGAGGCCGCCATCGGCGCGCACCACCACCGGCGTTGCGCGCGGCATCTTGTCCAGCGCGCTGGCCAGGTCACCGACCGGCTGATCATTGAGATAGACCAGGCGATGCAGGGTCAGGGTCAGCACCACCGGGCTGTGCCTGCTGTCCGCCGCGTGCGAGGCGCGCGCCAGATCGACCGGAATATGGCCGGTGACGATGAAGGTGGCGGTGGTGAGCACGATGGTGAGCAACACCAGCATGATGTCCACCAGCGGGATCACATTGATGCTGTCGATTTCCTCATCCATGGTGGGCATCCCAGGCGGCCAGGAGCACCCTCACCCGCCGCCGCAGCGCGTTGTTCAGCGCCACACAGGGAATCGCCACCAGCAGGCCGGCGGCGGTGGCCTTCAGGGCCAGCGCCAAGCCGGTCATGATGCTTTTCACGTCCATGTCGCCGCTGACGCCCAGGGTCTGGAAGGTGAGCATGATGCCCAGAACGGTGCCGAGCAGGCCGACATAGGGCGCGTTGGCCGCCACCGTGGCGATGGTGGTCAGGCCCTCGGTGAGGTTGGCCTCCAGTTCCACCCGCTTGGGCCAGCCGGCGACGTCGATGCGACGATAGTGGGCAAAGCGGGCGACGGCGATGGCCACCGACCAGATGGATAGCGCCAGCAGCAGCCCCAGCACACCGTATTCAACCCATTCTTTCAGCGTCATCGTGTCAGCTCCAGGGACGCAGGTTTCATAAGCGGATGTCGTTGTCGTCTAATCACGGAACGGCATCCTAGAGAGGGGCGCGCGGCGCGGGAATGCGACAAATTGCCGCGCGCCGGCATCTCGCGATCATCGGGCTGACCCGGTCGGCGCGTATAATCCGGGCCTTTTTTCGAATATCCGGACCGCATCATGGAAGCCGAACGCCTCAACCTCATCGAAAGCAACCTTGCCGACCTGGCGCGCCGCGCCGAAGAACTTCGGGGGTATCTTTGACTACCCTGGCAAGCATGACCGCCTGGCCGAAGTCGTAGGCCTGCTGGAAGACCCGAACGTCTGGAACGACGCCAAGCGCGCTCAGGAACTGGGCCGCGAGCGGCGCGAGCTGGAAGGCGTCGTCCACAATCTGGACAAGATCGGCCAGGGTCTCAGCGAACATCAGGAACTGTTCGAACTGGCCCGCGAGGAAGGCGACGACGACACCCTGGAAGCCGTGGAAGCCGATGTCGGCGAGATCGAGAAAGCGGTGGCCGAACTGGAGTTCCGCCGCATGTTCTCCGGCGAGATGGATTCCGCCAGCTGCTTCATCGACATCCAGGCCGGTTCCGGCGGCACCGAGGCGCAGGACTGGGCCGGCATGCTGGAGCGCATGTATGTCCGCTATGGCGAGCGGCGCGGCTTCAAGGTGGAGGTGCTGGAGGAATCGGAAGGCGAAGTCGCCGGCCTGAAATCCGCCACCCTCAAGTTCACCGGCGAATATGCCTATGGCTACCTGCGCACCGAGACCGGCGTCCACCGCCTGGTGCGCAAGTCGCCGTTCGACTCCAATGCCCGCCGCCACACCTCGTTCACCAGCGTCTTCGTCTACCCGGAAGTGGATGATTCCATCGAGATCGAGATCAACCCCGCCGACCTGCGCGTCGACACCTACCGCGCGTCCGGCGCCGGCGGCCAGCACATCAACAAGACCGACTCGGCGGTGCGGATCACCCACCTGCCCACCAACATCGTGGTGCAGTGCCAGAACGACCGTTCCCAGCACAAGAACCGCGCCGAGGCGATGGCCATGCTGAAATCGCGCCTGTATGAGTTCGAGTTGCGCAAGCGCCAGGCCGAGCAGCAGAAGCTGGAAGACTCCAAGACCGACATCGGCTGGGGCCACCAGATCCGCTCCTACGTGCTCGACCAGTCGCGGATCAAGGACCTGCGCACCAACTACGAGGTCGGCAACACCCAGGGCGTGCTCGACGGCGACCTCGACCCGTTCATCGAGGCAAGCCTGAAGCAGGGGGTTTGAGGAGGGCAGCCCGGTACGGTTATGGTTCGGGCAGCAGGTAGATCTCGATCAGTACCCGCTTCCACGGGTCGCGCGATTTCTGCAGGTACAGGATGCGGCCCTCGACACGGGTGCCGCGATCCATCAGGCGGGCGAGGTCGACGTTGTCGGCGCGCGGGGCGTAGCCGATCTGGGTGCCATACCACTCCACCCGTACCGCCTTCGCGTCATGCGGGTTGTCCGGTTCGCGGCGCAGGGTGAGACGGTCACCGACGTTCATCAGCGGGAACAGCGCCGCTCCGGCGTAATACTGGAAGCCGGCCAGGGGTGAGGTCTGCAGGATTTCCAGCGGCTCGACCTCGGCGGCAGGCGCCGGGGTGGCCAGGAGCAGCCAGGCGACCGACAGGCCGCGTCGCCACCACGCCGGCAGGCTACGGCGCGGGCGTACCGCTTCCATCGAGTTCGTGCACCCGCATCGCTTCACCGGGCAGGACGTCGCGGGCGAGTTCGATCAGATGCCGATGATGGGTGAACAGCAGCACCTGGGTCCGTCCGGCGAGGTCGCGCAGCAGCGGCAGGATGGCGCGGCAGCGATCGTCGTCGAAAGTGATGAGGAGGTCGTCCAGGATCAACGGCATCGTTTCATGGTTGCGCTGGTGCTGCTCGATCGCGGCCAGGCGCAGGGCGAGGTAGAGCTGGTCGCGAGTGCCTTCGCTCATGCCTTCCACCGGAACTTTCGTCCGCGCCTTGAGGCCGACCAGGGTGGGTTGGTCATGCGCGTCGTAATCGGCGCCTAGCCCGCTGAAACTGGACCCGGTCATGTCGCGGAACAGCGCCCCCGCCTTGGCCAGCAAGGGGCCCTGATTGCGCTCGCGGTAGCGCTCGATCTGGCTTTTCAGGAAGCGGGTGGCGAGGCGCAGGCGCAGGTAGCGGGCGGCGTCCTGACGGATGCGGGCGGCGGCATGGCGGGCGCGCTGCAGATGTTCGGCGGCGTCGGCGCCGCTGGCTTCCAACTGCGCGCGCGCATCTTCGGCGCGGGCCAGCGTCTGCAGGATCTGGTCGCGCCGGGCGCCCTGTTCCCGGATCCGGTCGGCCAGTTCGTCCGCTTCCGTTGCCAGCGTTTCGCCGTGCTCGGCGCGCACCCGTTCGATGAAATCATCCAGCGCCTCGCCACGCGCCTGTGAATGCAGCGAGGCACGCAGCGCGTCCCGCTCGTCCAGCAAGCGCTGCCGGGTGGCGAGATCGCCCAGCAGCCCCTCCAGGGCGGCGACATCGGCGAGCCCCGCCTGGGCCAGCAATGTCGCCAGGGCGCCACGGGCGGCGGCGACCGCCTGTTCCGCGCGGGGCTGGTCCGCCAGGAGTGCCTCCAGGTCCTCGTCGACCTGGACGCGCCGCGCCCGCAGGGCACGCGCCTGTGTCAGCGCTTCGCGCAGGGTGTTGACCTCGACCTCGGTGGCGACAGCCTCATCATGACCAGCCTCCCCTTCCGCCCGCGGTGTCGCATCTGCCGAACGCATCGCCGCGACGAGGGCGCGGACCTGCCGTTCATAGGTCTCCACCCGTTTCTCGCGGTCGGCCCGCGTCGCGCACACGCACAAACGGCTCCAGGCATCGTGCCGCGACACCAGGTCGAGGCGCGCGGCGAGCAGGTCCAGGGCATGTTCCGGGCGGTTGTCGCCACCCAGCGGGTGCGCGCGCCAACGTGTCCGCGCCTGATCCAGCGCCTCGTCGAGCGCGATCCGGCGGCGCGCCAGAGCGTCGCCTTCCACGCGCAACTCGTCCTGGCGCAGCAGCAGGCCGCGGCGCTCGCCCCGCGCCTGGGCGGCGTCGCCGAGTCGGCTTTCAGCGATTTCGCGCAGTTCCGCCAGGGTGCCGCTGGCCAGGCCCAGCGCGGGGCGCAATAGCCGCTCCGCCGCGGCGATATCGTCGCGGGCAGCCCGCAAGGCATCACGCAACTCCCGCCAGGCCTCATGGCGATTGCGGAATTCCAGCCACTGTTCGCGCCATTCGAGCATTTCACCGGGTGACATGAGCGCCAGTCCGATGCCCGCGCAGAGGCGGCTCCATTCCTCCCGCCAGGCCTGCCTGGCCTGATCCAGGCGCAGGCTCTCCCGCTCCCGCTCCTCGTCGAGGGCTTCGGCTTCACGGATCTGGGCGCGCAACTCCTCCGCCTGGGCCACGGCGTCGGCCTCCTCGCGCAGGCGGTCGGCCAGCGCGTCGGCCCGCCGCACGGCGACCGGGTAGGCCACGGCGAGTGGCGCGCCCTCCCAGTCCGTCTCCGCCTCCCCGTCCTTCCAGCAGGCCAGGACCCGGTTCCAGCCCGCATCCCGCCGCGCGCGCGCTTGTGCGAGATCCTCCAGCGAGGGCAGCGCCCCCCGGGTTTCCAGGCGCTCCAGCTTGGCGCGCAGTTCGCGCAGACGCCGCGTCATGTCTTGCCGCGCTTCATCCTGCTGTCGCTCGCGCGTGGTCAGCTCGGCGGCGCCGGCCTCGAACTCGCGCAGACGGGCGGCGGCGGGCGGCGCCAGGGCATAGAGGGCCTCCGCGTCTCCGTCGAAACCGTTCAGCAACCGCCGTTGGCTGGCCAGACGGCGGGCCAGGCCGTCCAGGGTGGCTTCCTTGCCGGCGAGGGTTTGCGCGAGGGCGGCCGCGGCGTCGGTGGCGGCCAGGGCCTCGCGCAGTCCGCTGATCCCGGACTCCGGCAGGCGGGCCAGTTGCCGGTCGATCCTGGCCAGTTCGCTGGTCACGCGCTCGTGTTCGCGCCGCTGCGTTTCACTGTCCCGTTCCGCCGTCAGCAAGGCGCTGGCGGCATCGCGCAGGGCCTGCTGTTCGCTCAGGGAGAGGCGCATGCCGGCGATCATCGCCGGGTCGTCAGCCAGACCCAGGTCGAGCAGACCGGTACGCAGGCGCGCCTGCGCCTGCGCCGCCTCGGCGGCCTCCACCACCAGGGCATCGCGGTCCTGCCGGTAGACGGCGAGCCCTTGCGCCAGCGCATCGATTTCCGCCTCGTGGGCGAGCACCGCCTCGCTCGGCCCCAGGCTGGCGCGGCGGGCTTGGAGCGCGTCGATCCGCTGTCGCAGCGCGCGCTGCTCCCGCTCGGCCTGTACGAGGTCATCCCGCGCCGCGACCGCCGCAGCCGCGTAGCCCGCGGGCAGCGAGGGCAGACCGGGCAGGTCGCGCAGACGCGCTTCCGTTTCGCGCAATTGCCCGAGCAGGGGGAGCGCATCCAGGCAGCGACGCAGCCAGTCCAGGCGGCCGCGGCTGGCGTGCAGCTCGGCATCGAGCGTCGTCCTGGCCTGGCGCGCGGCATCCAGGTCGCTCTGGACGCTTTCCCAGGCTTCCGGCCTGACCAGGGCCTGCTTGCTGTCGCGCAAGGCCGCTTCGTAGCTGTCCACAGCGGGGCGCAGGCTGACGCCACTCTTGGCGCGGCCGTTGAACAGGGTGCGCGCTTCCTCGTCCAGTTGTTCCAGCACGCGGTGGATGGGTGTGCCGGCGAAGCTGGCGGAAAACAGCGCCTGGCCGAGGTCGCCCTTGCCCCGCAACAGGTCGAGCGCACCCTGGCGCAGTTCCTCGGCGCCGAGGCCGAACATGGTGGTGAAGAAGTCGCGATCCACCGCGCCGATGAAGGGGGCGAGGGCATCGTCGGCCAGGGGGTTCCCCGCCGCGTCGAGCAGGGTGTTGCGCAGGCCCTTGCGCCGCTGCACGGCAAGATGGCGCCCCGCCTGGCTCTCGATTTCGGCGCTGATGCGCAAGTCCTTGTAATCGTGCAGGAAGTTTTCCGTCGTCTGGGCGTGGATGCCATAGAGCAGATCACGGATGGCGCGCAGCAGGGAGCTCTTGCCGGCCTCGTTGCGACCGTAGATCAGGTGGAGATCGGGACCGTCCGCGGGAAACTCCAGCGCCAGATCGGTGAACGGGCCATAGGCGGGGATCTCGATACGGCGGAATCGCATGAACGCTCAGCCTGCTCCGTGTTCCAGGGCGGCGAGCAGGACGCCGCGCACGTCGTCGAGCAGGGCCTCGCGATGCGCCGCATCGAGCTCGGCCTCGACGGGGTCCCGCAGTTCCGCCGGCAGGATCTTCAGCAGATCGTGGATTTCCCCGGGGATGTCCAGATTCCCGGCGGCGGCCTGTTCCAGGTCTTCCAGAACGATGCGGCTGAGGTCGTCGCGCGCGGCCAGTTCGGCCAGGTTCTGGCGCGGGGTGACGCGCGCCGCCACGTTCTCGATCCAGATGCCGTCCGGCACGCGTTGCGCCTGGTTGATGCATTCGGCGCGCAGACCGGGCAGGTCGCGCTTGAGGGCGGCGTGCAGCGGCGTGCTGCCGGTGAGGACGATGCGCGCCGCCAGCAGCCGCCCATCCGCTTGCGTCGCGGCCTCGACCAGCGCATCGCCGACGCGCGCATGCACGTCCGCGAGACTGGCGTCGTCGGAGACGTCGATGTCCAGACGCGCCCAGCGCACCACGTCGAGGGCGCGGAATTCGGCGTCGATCACCTCCAGATCGTCAGCCACCGTCACCAGTCGACACCCCCGCGCGCCGACCTCGCGGACATGGCGCCCCTGGCTGTTGCCGGCATAGATCACCCACGGCTGCGTGGACAGCACTTGCGGCTGATGCACGTGGCCCAGCGCCCAGTACTGATAACCCTTGCCGGTGAGATCGGCGAGGGAACAGGGGGCGTAGGCGTCGTGGCCGGGCGCGCCGGTGAGGCTGGTATGGAGCAGGCCGATATTGAACAGGCCAGGCCGCCTCGCCGGGTAGTCCAGCGCCAGGTTCTCCGGCACCGCGCGATGCGGGAAGCCGCGCCCGTGGATGACCACGGGCAGGCCGGGGACTTCCCTGCTTTCCGCCGTCCGCGTGGAAAACACGTGGACGTTGTCCGGCAGTGTGAGCTTGCGGGTGAGCACCGAGGCGGCATCATGGTTGCCGGCGATGAGGTAGACCGGAATGTTTTTTTCCCGCAGCCGCCGCAGTTGCCGGGTGAAGAACAGGCCGGTGCTGAAATCCTTCCAGTCGCCGTCATAGACATCGCCGGCCAGGAGCAGGAAATCCACCTTTTCATCCAGCGCCAGGCGCACCAGATTCTCGAACGCCACCCGCGTCGCTCCGCGCAGGGCGGCGACCGGCGCGCCGTCATAGGCGTCCAGCCCTTCGAGCGGGCTGTCGATATGAGTGTCGGCGGCGTGGAGGAAGCGGAACAAGGTCGGTTATATATCTCGAAACTCGGCCGCTTGTGAGTCATCGCCACTCAACTTATGATGTGTATACATCAACAAACTCATACACATTATGCGCACCAATATCGTGATAGACGACCAACTCATCGCGGACACCCTGCGGGTGACCGGCCTTAAGACCAAGCGCGAAGCGGTGGAACTGGGCCTACGGACCTTGCTGCAACTGCGCCGGCAGGAGGAAATACGGCGTTTTCGCGGCAAGCTCGACTGGCAAGGTGATCTCGACGCCATGAGGACAGACGCGTGATCATGGTCGATTCGAGTGTCTGGATCGACTACTTCCGCGGCACGCCGACACCCCAGACAGACAGACTGGACGCGCTGCTCGGCACGGAACCGATCGTGATGGGGGATCTGATTCTGGCGGAAGTGTTGCAGGGCTTTGCCTCGGAGCGGGACTTCAATCAGGCCTTGAAGCTCATGACGGCGCTGGTGGTGGTGAACCTGGCGGGCAGGGACATCGCCATCCAGGCCGCCAGGAATTTCAGGCACTTGCGCGCGCAAGGCGTCACGGTGCGCAAGACCATCGACACCGTGATCGCCACCTATTGCATCGAAAACGAGTTGCCCCTGCTGTTCAGTGATCGCGACTTCGACCCCTTCGTGGATCATCTCGGCCTGATTTCGGTGTTGGAGAAAAGCCGAGGGTAAGGGGAGCCTCATGCGGGTTGGAGCGCGAGGCTCACGCGGCGGATAGCGCGGCGACATTTCTCCGACACCATCCGCCCCTTCACTGCCCGCGACCTGAACGCGGCCCAAATCAGAGTATCCCCGCCGCGTAATCCGCCAGGCGCGAGCGTTCGCCGCGCGCGAGGGTGATGTGGCCGCCGTGCTCCCAACCCTTGAAGCGGTCGACCACGTAGGTGATGCCGGAGCTGCCTTCGGTCAGGTAGGGCGTGTCGATCTGCGAGATGTTGCCCAGGCAGACCACCTTGGTGCCGGGGCCGGCGCGGGTGATCAGGGTCTTCATCTGTTTCGAGGTGAGGTTCTGCGCCTCGTCGATGATCAGGAACTTGTTGATGAAGGTGCGCCCGCGCATGAAGTTGAGCGATTTCACCTTGATGCGGCTGCGCACCAGGTCCTGGGTCGCTGCCCTGCCCCACTCGCCGGCTTCCTCGTCGGGCTTGTTGAGCACGTCGAGGTTATCTTCCAGCGCGCCCATCCAGGGGGTCATCTTTTCTTCCTCGGTGCCGGGCAGGAAGCCGATGTCCTCGCCCACCGGCACGGTGACGCGGGTCATGATGATCTCGCTGTAGGTCTTGGCTTCGAGGATCTGGGCAAGGCCGGCGGCGAGCGTCAGCAAGGTCTTGCCGGTGCCGGCCTGGCCGAGCAGGGAAACGAAGTCGATCTCCGGGTCCATCAGCACGTTGAGGGCGAAGTTCTGCTCGCGGTTGCGCGCGGTGATACCCCAGACGTTGTTCTTGTGGTGGCTGTAGTCCTTCACGGTTTCCAGCACGGCGGTCTTGCCGGCGACTTCGATCACCTTGGCCTGGAACGGGTTGGGGCCTTCCTGCCAGACGAACTGGTTGACCAGGAATGAAGCCACCAACGGGCCGCTCAAGCGGTAATAGGAGCGGCCGTCCTTTTGCCAGGATTCCATGCCCTTGCCATGCTTGTCCCAGAAATCCGCCGGCAGTTCGCTGACGCCGCTGTAGAGCAGGTCGGTGTCTTCCAGGACCTTGTCGTTGAAGTAGTCCTCCGCGGGAATGGCCAGGGCGCGGGCCTTGATCCGCATGTTGATGTCTTTCGACACCAGGATGACCTGGCGCTCCGGTTGCTGCTCCTGCAGATAGGCGACGATGCCGAGGATCTGGTTGTCCACCTTGCTGAAGGGCAGCAAGGCGGCGATGTCGCTGGTGATCGTGTGGGTCTGCAGGAACAGGCGGCCGCTGGCGGCCTTGCGGCTGTGCTCCGCGAGGGGAATGCCATCCTGGATATTCAGCTCGGCGGGGCTGACGATCTCTTCCAGGAAGCGGGTGACCTGGCGGGCATTGCGCGCAACTTCGGTCATGCCCTTCTTGTTGTGGTCGAGCTCTTCCAGGGTCGCGATCGGCAGATAGATGTCATGTTCCTGGAAGCGATAGAGGCAGGTGGGATCGTGCAGCAGCACATTGGTGTCGAGCACGAACAGTTTGCAGGCGGTCTTGCTCGTTTTCTTCGTCGTGCCAGTCTTGCGCGCCATCAGGGCTTCTCCGCGTGGTGGGTTAAAGAGTACGTACGAATTCCAGCACTTCCTGGGCATGGCCGGTCACCTTCACGCCTCGCCATGCCTTCGCGATCGTGCCGTCCGGCGCGACCACGAAGGTGCTGCGTTCGACGCCGCGCACCTGTTTCCCATACATGTTTTTCAGTTTCATGACCGCGAACGCCTCGCAGGCCGTCTCCTGTGGATCGGCGATGAGCTCGAAGGGAAAGGATTGCTTGGCCTTGAAGTTCTCGTGTGTCTTCACGCTGTCGCGGGAGACGCCGAAGACCTCCCAGCCCAGGGCCTGGAACAGCGGGTACAGCGCGCTGAAATCACGGCCCTCGGTGGTGCAGCCGGGGGTGTTGTCCTTGGGATAAAAATAAAGGACGACGCCGCGTCCCTTGAAATCACTGAGCCTGACCTGTTTGCCGCCGGTGGCGGCGAGGTCGAAATCGGGGGCTGCGCTCTGGTCCATCGCTTCCTCGTCGTGGGTGAGTCGGAGCCATTATGCAAAGGCCCCGGGCTGCCGGCAACGGCCGGCGTGGCTACCTGGCGCTGCCGAAATCGACGCTGGGCGGCTTCGCCAGGGCTTTTTCGTTCTCCACCGTGAAGTTCGGCTTGGTCTTGTGGCCGAAGATCATCGCGGTCAGATTGCTGGGGAAGGAGCGCACCGTCACGTTGTATTCCTGCACCGTCTTGATGTAGCGGTTGCGGGCGACGGTGATGCGGTTCTCCGTCCCCTCGAGCTGCGCCTGCAGGTCGCGGAAGCCGGCATCGGCCTTGAGCTGCGGGTAGTTCTCCGAAACCACCAGCAGACGGGAGAGGGCGCCGGAGAGTTCGCCCTGGGCCGCCTGGAATTTCTCCAGCGCGGCGGGGTCGTTGATCAGTTCCGGGCTGGCCGACATCTGGCCGACGCGGGCACGCGCCGCCGTCACCTCGGTCAGCACCTTGGCCTCGTGGGCGGCATAGCCCTTCACCGTGTTGACCAGGTTGGGCACCAGATCGGCGCGCCGCTGGTACTGGTTGAGCACTTCCGACCAGCCCGCCTTGATGGCTTCGTCCTGGACCTGCAGGGTGTTGTAGCCGCAGCCGGACAGGCTGCCCAGGGCCAGCAGCATGACGAGGGCGATGAAGAGTTTGCGCATGGATTCCTCCTTGGTGGTGAGGTGCTGAACTTCAGGTTTGCTCGGCGGTTTTCAAGTTGTTCAGGGTGTTCATGGCCAGGACCAGATCGTCCCAGGCACGGGCCTTGTCCGCCGGACTGCGCAGCAGGTAGGCGGGATGATAGGTCACCACCAGGGGCACGCCATGAAAGTCATGGACCCGGCCGCGCAGCTTGCCGATCGGGGTATCCGTGCGCAGCAGGTTCTGCGCGGCGATGCGGCCGACCGCGACGATGAGCTTTGGCCGGATCAGCTCGATCTGCCGCAATAGATAGGGCAGGCAGGCGGCGACTTCCTCCGGCTTCGGATCGCGATTGCCGGGCGGCCGTGATTTCAGCACGTTGGCGATGTAGACGTTCTCGCCTCGTTTCAGGCGCAGCGCGGCGAGCATGGCATCGAGCAACTTGCCGGCCTGGCCGACGAAGGGCTCGCCGACGCGATCCTCGTCCGCCCCCGGCGCCTCGCCGATGAACAGCCAGTCGGCATGGATGTCACCCACCCCGGGCACGCCCTGGATGCGGGTCTTGTGCAGGTCGCACAGGGTGCAGGTCTTGATGGCGGCGGCGAGTCCGGGCCAGTCGAGGCTTGCGGCAGCGACAACGGGCCGGCGAGACGCCGGCGCTACAGTGTCCGCGTCGTGAAGCGGCGTCACCTGTAGCGCCGGCGTCTCGCCGGCGTCTTTCCATGCGCTGCCCCAACGATACGCATCCTCTTCGTCACAAAGTCTGGCTTTCACCGGATTGCGCCGGATGTATGCGGCCAGCGCCCGCATCTCGTCTTCGTCCCGCACGACCCGGTCGAAACTCTCGTGCTGCCAGCACGTCCCGTCCCGCCCCAACGATTCATTGATCCTGTGAGCGGTCCACGACTTGATGCCATGCAGAATGTCGCTCAGGGTATGTTCACCCAGCGGGGTGAGCAGCAGATGCACATGATTGGGCATGGCCACATACTCATGCAGCGTATAACGCGCGCCCTCATGGTGACGCAAAGCCTGAACCACGATGTCGGCGATCTCGGGCCGGCGCAGCAGACATTCCCCGGCGCCCTGATCGAGATAGCGTTCGCTGTTTCTCGCCCGCTCGTCTTCCGCCACATCCGCCCAGGATTCCAGCACCTCGGCCGGCAGACTGTCGGCGAGACGGAAGGTGACGAAGTAGGTCGCGCCTTCCGCCTTGACGTGAGGCAGGTGGCCGCGGCTGTAGATGCCCTGGCTCGGATACGGGCGAGAAGACGCCGGCGGGGAAGCCGTAGCTGCGACTTGCGCGCCCTTCAGCCGCCACACCGGCAACAGCCCGAGTTCACGGTAGACCTCCTCGCGCGTGAGCGTCACAGGATCATCCGCATCACCAGCGCGTCTTCGCGCCCCTGGTCGGCCGGGTAGTAGTCGCGGCGCAGGGCGATGCTCTCGAAGCCGAGGCGCTGGTAGAGGTTCACCGCCGGGGTGTTGGACGGGCGCACCTCAAGATAGAGCGCTTCGGTGTTGTGCTGGCGGGCGGTGTCGACCAGGTGCTCCACCAGGCCGCGGCCGAAGCCGCGCCCCTGCCAGGCGGGGGCGACACAGCAGTTGAGGATGTGCCCCTCCCCCACCGCCATCATCATCACCCAATAGCCTGCCATCCGCCCCTCGATTTCCCCCACCCAGCAGGAATAGCCGGATTCCAGGCAGTCACGGAAATTGCCCAGGGTCCAGGGGTAGGGATAGGCGGCGCGCTCGATCCGGATCAGGGCATCGAGGTCATCGGCGCGCATCGGCCGGAAGGCCATCTCCAGGGGTTTCAGGAGGGCATTCATCGCTCGCACACCTTGAGCGCCACCTTGTTGCGCACGTAGACGGGCTCCGCCGTCTCGGGCGGGCCGAACGCGCCGGCCAGGAAACGCGGCGCCGCCAGCCGCGCGATGGCGCGGGCGTGAGGAATGGCATCGGGCACGGTGCCGGCGAGATGGCCTTGCATGCGCTCGCCGAGGACGGGATAGGCGGCGAAACCGGAGCCGGCGCCGACACAGCCGGCGATTTCCGGCAGCGGCACGTCCCGCGGCGGACAGACCCGCGGCCCGTCCACAAGCTGCCAGCCGTCATCCTGACGCCGGTAGAGGCCGGCGTAGACCTCGTTCATGCGCGCGTCGAGGCAGGCCAGCACCGCGTCCGCGCCCTCGCCCGCCTCTTCCGCCAGCGCCTCCAGCGTGGAGACCCCCAGCACCGGCAGGTCGGCACCGAGTGCCAGCCCCTGCGCCACACCGCAGGCGATGCGCAGGCCGGTGAAGGAACCCGGCCCGCAGCCAAACGCGAGACCATCGAGTTGCCGATAGCTCAAGCCGGCCTCCGCCAGCAGTTCACCCAGCATCGGCGCCAGCAAGCTGGAATGCGTCTGGCCGGCATGCACGGCGCGAAAGCGCACCGCGCCGTCGATCAACAGCGCGGCCGAGCACCACTCGCTGGCGGTATCGAAGGCGAGGAGTTTCAAAGCAGATGCGACGCCAGGCCGTCGGCCAGCTTGGGCTCGAACCAGGTGGATTTTGGCGGCATGACCTCGTTGGCGTCGGCCACCGCCATCAAGTCTTCCATGCTGGTGGCATGCAGGGAGAAGGCCAGGGCCATCTCGCCGGAGTCGACCCGCTTTGCCAGTTCGCCCAGACCGCGGATGCCGCCGACGAAGTCGATGCGCTTGTCGCGGCGGGGGTCGGTGATGCCCAGGATGGGGGCGATCAGGTTGTTCTGCAACAGGCTGACGTCGAGACGCCCCACCGGGTCGGCGGGAATCAGGTCGGCGCGGATGGTCAGCTTGTGCCAGCGGTTATTGAGGTAGAGGCCGAACTCGCCGGGCGCAGCCGGTTTCACCGGCTCGTTCGCCATCTCGATCATGAAGCGTTCCGCGACCTTCTCCATGAAGGCCGGCTCGGACAGGCCGTTCATGTCCTTGATCACGCGGTTGTAATCGAAGATGCGCATCTGATGGTGCGGGAACACCACCGAGAGGAAGGAGTTGTACGGCTCATCGCCGGCATGCGCGGGATTGGCGGCCTTGCGCGTCGCGCAGATGCGGCTGGCCGAGGCGGAACGGTGATGGCCGTCGGCGATGTAGAGCGCCGGCATGGCGTCGAACAGTTCGGTCAGCCGCGCGATCACCGCGGCATCGCGGATTGCCCAGAGGGTGTGGCGGACACCGCCGCCATTGATCCCCTCGCCGACACCATCGGCATCCGGCGGGTTCTGGGTGGCGGCGGCGAGGAGGGCATCCACCTCCGGCGCGCTTGGATAGGCCAGCAGCACCGGCCCGGTCTGGGCGTCGAGCGCCTCGATCTGGCGGACGCGGTCGTCTTCCTTGTCGGGGCGGGTGAACTCGTGCTTGCGGATGCGGTTGGTGTCGTAGTCGGCGACGCTGGCGGCGGCCACGACGCCGACCTGGACATGCTCGCCCATGATCAGGCGGTAGGCGTAGTAACAGGCCTGGTCGTCCTGAAGCAGGACGCCGGCGTCGCGCATCTTCTTCAGGTTTTCCGCCGCCTTGGCGTAGACCTCGGGCGCGTAGGGGTCGGTGCCGGCGGGCAGGTCGATTTCCGGCTTCGAGATGTGCAGGAAACTCCACGGCCGACCTTCGGCAAGCGCCCTTGCCTCCTCGGTGTTGAGCACGTCATAGGGCGGCGCGATCACCTCCTGTGCGCGCCCCGGAGCGGGCCGGAGAGCGGCGAAGGGTCGAACCAAGGTGGGGCGAACGAACGTCATGGGGGTTTTCCTGGCCTTGAAAATGGCGCATTTTACCGTCCCGATCCGAATCCACGCTGCCCATGTCTGTCATCCGCTTGCAGGAATCACAACAAAACAGCCTCGACTGGCTGCTGCAGACGGCCTATACCGCCTGGCGCCTGTTCGTGAAGAACGAACTGCTCAACCACGCCGCCGCCACCACCTTCTACTTCCTGCTCTCCGCCGCGCCGCTGGTATTGCTGCTCACCTATGGCGCGCAATACCTGGCGCAACTGGCGGAAACCTCCAGCCTGGCAAGCATGCTGCTCGCCGCGCTCTACGATCAGTTCCAGCTGGAACAACTCGCGGCGTTGGGCCTGATTCCGCAAAAGACCGCCATCGCCGCCGGCGGCGTCGGCCTGCTCACCCTGCTGCTGTCCTCGCGCGGTCTGGTCAACGCCCTGCAAAGCGCGTTCCGGGTCATCTTTCCGGACGATGCGAAGCGCAATTTCGTGTTCAAGTGGGTGCTGCCGCTGATCATCATCCCGGTGGCCTTCGCGCTGGTCAGCGTAACTGTGGCCGTCCAGGCGGTGATCAATTTTCTCGCCAATGTCGACATGCTCGGCGCCGGCCGCATCCACCTGTTCAACGCGCTGAACCTGCTCGCCCGACTCGGTCTGGTCTGGGGCCTGCTCTATATCGTGTTGCACCGGATGCCCTTGCAGCACCCGCCTCGCCGACCCACGTTCATCGTCAGCGGCGTCGCCACCCTCAGCCTCAGCCTGCTTTACCTCGGCTTCGGCCATTTTTTCCACATCGAGCGCTACCAGGCTGTGTATGGCGCCCTGGGTGGCGTGGTGTTCATTCTGATCGGCGCCTTCATCGCCTGCCTGACCTTCTATTTCTGGGCGCAATTTCTTTATGCCCTGACCAAGGTGGACGTCGCCGCCCTGGAAAAGCTCTTCCTCGGCTCCGGCGATGGCAAGAACAGGCTGGACGGTTTCGTGTTCGGGCGCGCCAACCGGCTGCTGGCGAAGTACGGCCACACCTACGCGGTGGGGGAGACGCTGATCCGCGAAGGTGACACATCCAGCGAAGCCTTCTTTCTCTATTCCGGCAAGGTCGGCCTGTTCAAGGACATCGGCGGCCAGGAAAAACGCCTGGGTGAACTGGGCGAAGGCGAACTGTTCGGTGAAATGGCCTACCTGCTGAACGAGCATCGGACCGCCACGGTGCGTGCCGAGACCGAGGTCACCGCCCTGGTCCTGCCACCGGAAATGCTGGAGGAACTGATGCATTACTCCGCCCCCCTCGCCCGCCGCATCGTCGGCAGCCTGGCCGGTCGCCTGATGCGGATGAACCAGGCGGCGCAAGGATGAGCGCCGCGTCAACGCTGCCCAGCCAACTCGTCTTCATCGACCTGGAAACCACCGGCGCCAACCCGCTCATCGACCGCATCACCGAGATCGGCCTGATCGAAGTGGTGAACGGGGAAACCCGCCGCTGGAGCACCCTGGTCAACCCGCAGCGCGCCATCCCCGCCTTCATCCAGGGCCTCACCGGCATCGACAACGCCATGGTGGCGGATGCCCCCACCTTCGCCGAGGTCGCCGATGAACTGCGCGCACGCCTGCATGGGAAGGTCTTCATCGCCCACAACGCGCGCTTCGACTATGGCTTCGTCAAGAACGAGTTCAAGCGCCTAGGCCAGCATTTCCAGACTGATGTGCTGTGCACCGTCCGGCTGTCGCGCAAGCTCTACCCGGAGCACCACAAGCACAACCTGGACAGCCTGATCGCCCGCCATGGACTGCACGCCGACGACCGCCACCGGGCGCTGGCCGACGCGGAATTGATCTGGCAGTTCTGGCAGCAGGTACGGCAACACCAGTCGGAAGCGGCCGTACTGGCGGCGGTTCAGCACCAGCTCAAGCGCCCCACCCTGCCGCCCCACCTCGACGCCGCCGTGCTCGACGACCTGCCGGAAGCCCCCGGCGTCTACCTGATCCACGGCGAGGGCGACCTCTGCCTCTATGCCGGCAAGAGCGTCAACCTGCGCCAGCGGGTGCTCGCACACTTCGCAGCGGATACGCGCGAGTACAAGGAGATGAACCTTTCCCAGCAGGCGCGCCGCCTGGACTGGCATGAAACCGTGGGTGAGGTGGGCGCCCTGTTGCTGGAAGCACGCCTGGTGAAGCAACTCAAGCCCGTTCACAACCGCCGCCTGCGCGAACACCCCGACATCTGCGCCTGGCGCCTGGAAGAAGTGGAAGCCGGCGACTTCCGCCCTCACCTGGTCTATGCCGGGGACATCGACATGGGCGCCGACGACAACCTCTACGGCCCCTTCAATTCAAAGCGCGAAGCGACCAACACCCTGCGCAAGATCGCCGAGGCCTACAAGCTCTGCCCCATCCTGCTCGGCCTGGAAAAACCCAACAAGGCCCCGCGCCCCTGCTTCGCTTTTCAAGTGGGCCAATGCAAGGGCGCCTGCATCGGCAAGGAACCACGCAACCTGCACAGCGCCCGCCTGATGAGCGCCCTTGCCAAGATGAAGGTCAAACCCTGGCCCTGGCCCGGCCCGGTGGGGCTGATCGAACGCGACGACTTCCGTGACGTCGAGGACGTCCATGTCCTCGACGGCTGGCGCTACCTGGGCACCGCCCACGACGAGGCGGAAGTCCATGCGTTGCGGGATCAGGGCAAGGATGTTCCTTTCGACATGGACATCTACAAACTGCTGAAGACGCATCTGGGCAAGGGCAAGCTGAAAGTCAGGGTGCTCTAGCGAGGACGCTCCGCGCCCGTCGGGTTCGGCGGGTAAAATCGCGCGCCGTACAACGGAGTTCCCATGACCAAACCCTGCCCCTTCTGTGTCCTCGACCCCGCCCGCATCCTGGCCGAGGATGAACTCACCGTGGTCTACAAGGATGGGTTCCCGGTCTCTCCGGGCCATACCGTGATCATCCCCAAGCGCCACTTCCCCACCCTTTTCGATGCCAGCCAGGAAGAACGCCTGGCGCTGCTCGCCGCCCTCGACAAGGCCAAGGTCATCCTCGACCAGCGACATCAGCCCGACGGTTACAACATCGGCATCAACCACGGTGCCGCCGGCGGCCAGACGGTGCCCCACCTGCACATCCACCTGATCCCACGCTACAAGGGCGACAAGGAAGATCCGCGCGGCGGCGTGCGCTGGGTGCTGCCGGACAAGGCGAAGTACTGGTCCTGAACGGGGTCCATCATGAAATTCCAGCTTCTTCCCCTTGGTTCCCGCTTCGAATTCGAGGGCAGGGTCTACGTCAAGACCGGGCCGCTGACGGCTTCCGGAGAGGACGGCGGCCAACGCATGATTCCGCGCTTCGCGGCATTGAAGCCACTGGAGGGTGCCGCGCCGGAAGCGCCCGCGAACATCGAACGCAAACTGGACGAGACAACGGTCAGAGTGGCGCTGGAGGCCTTTCACGGCGAATGCGCGCGGCTGTTGCAAACCGTCGCTGAAGATCCGGGGCAGGCGCAGGCCGCACGGGCGGTGCTGGACGCCGCCCGCCAGCGTTTTCTCGACGCCCTGGCGTAACCGGGACAGGCCGGCGGGTCAAGACGCAGCAATCTGGAAGCCAGGCCCGTAATTTATGGTCTGCGATGGCTTGTCGTCGCTTGGCCACGGGCCTAACATGACCTTGCTATCCACTGATCAGAAAGGGGTTGTCATGAAACTCTCCGTGGTCTTGTCCGCACTGGCTCTGGCGTTCACCGCCTACACGACGCAAGCAGCCGATCCCATCATCATCAAGTTCTCGCATGTGGTCGCGCCCGACACCCCGAAGGGTCGCGCCGCCGAGCACTTCAAACAACTCGCGGAAGAACGCAGCAAGGGCCGCGTCAAGGTCGAGGTCTACCCGAACAGCCAGCTATACAAGGACCGAGAGGAAATGGAGGCGCTGCAGCTTGGCGCGGTGCAGATGCTGGCCCCCTCCCTGGCCAAGTTCGGCCCGCTCGGCGTGCGTTCCTTCGAGCTGTTCGACCTGCCCTACATCTTCCCCAACAAGGAAACCCTGTACCGGGTGATGGATGGCGACATCGGCAAGAAACTGTTCACCCTGCTCGACGCCAAGGGCATCACCGGCCTGGCTTTCTGGGACAACGGCTTCAAGCAGATGAGCGCGAACCGGCCGCTGCATTCGGTCGAGGACTTCAAGGGGCTGAAGATGCGCATCCAGTCCTCCAAGGTCCTGGAAGCACAGATGAAGGCCCTGGGCGCCAACCCGCAGGTCATGGCCTTCTCCGAAGTTTATTCGGCACTGCAACAGGGGGTGGTGGATGGCACCGAAAACCCCATGTCCAACCTCTACACCCAGAAAATGCATGAAGTCCAGAAACACCTGACGATCTCCGACCACGGCTACCTGGGCTACGCGGTCATCGTCAACAAAAAGTTCTGGGACGACCTGCCCGCCGACCTCCGCGCCATCCTGGACAAGGCAATGCAGGACACCACCGCGTTCGAGCGCCAGATCGCGCAGAAAGACAACGACGACGCTCTGGCCAAGGTCAAGGCCGCCGGCACCACCCAGATCTACGTGCTGCCGTTCAAGGACCGCGTCGTCTGGCAACAGACCCTGCTGCCGGTACACAAGGAGTTCGAGGACAAGATCGGTCGCGACCTGATCCAGGCCGCCTACCTGACCGCGTCTGAAGTGGAAAAGGAAAAAGCGTCGCAAACCAGGGCACCAGCCAAGAAAACCCGGCCAGGCCCGGCAATGGCGCACTGAGCCGCTAGCCGACACCAATCTCATGCCTTCCGCCCCGGCGCGCCGTCGGGGCCTCTTTCCCAATCACACGGGGGAAGTGCCATGTTTCACCGCATCCTGGACCGCTTGGAGGAGTGGATCATCCTCTCCTTCATGGCCACCGCCACCCTGGTCACGTTCATCTCCGTGGCGATGCGTTACACGATGGGCACCGGCTTCACCTGGGCCACGGAACTCACCATCTACCTGTTCATCTGGATGGCCAAGTTCGGTGCCGCCTATGGCGTGCGCACCGGCATCCATGTCGGCGTCGACTATGTGGTGAACAAGGTGGAAGGCGCGAAACGGCGCTTCCTCGTCACCGCCGGCCTGATCCTGGGCGTCACCTTTACCGGAGTCATCGCCTTCTTCGGTGCCCGCTGGGTCGTCTTCATTTACGGCACCGGCCAGGTCTCGCCCGATCTGGAGTGGCCCATGTGGATCATCTATCTGGCCATTCCCTTCGGTTCCGGTCTGATGTGCTACCGCTTCATCCAGTCCCTGGTGAGGTTCCTCAAGAGCGGCCAGACCATCTCGGCCGGGCCGGTCTCCGACCTGCGCGAAGGCGCACTGAAGGAGGATGCGAAATGACCGCCGCGCTCATCATGGGCATCCTCGCCCTCATGCTCATCACCGGCACGCCCATCTCCATCGCCCTGGGCATGACCGTGCTGGTCTTCATGCTGTTCTTCTCCTCGTTCGACATGATGACGGTGAACATCATCTCGCAACGCCTGTTCACCGGCCTCGAGAGCTTCGCCATCATGGCGGTGCCGTTCTTCGTGCTGGCCGGCACCTTCCTCACCGATGGCGGCGTGGCCAAGCGCATCATCAAGTTCGCCATCAACCTGGTCGGCTGGATGCCCGGCGGGCTGGCCATGGCCTCCATCGTCGCCTGTGCCTTCTTCGCCACCCTCTCCGGCTCCAGCCCGGCAACGGTGATGGCGATCGGCTCGCTGATGTTGCCGGCGATGGTGCAGCAGGGCTACCCGAAAGGCTTCTCCACCGGCGTCATCGCCTGCTCGGGGTCGCTGGGCATCCTCATCCCGCCCTCTATCGTGCTGATCATCTATGCCGTGGCCACTTCTGAATCCGCCGGCAAATTGTTCGTCGCCGGCATCGTCCCGGGCATCCTGCTCGCCATGGTGCTGATGGGCGTCACCTACCTCTATTCGAAGAAACACCACTTCCCCACCATCCCACGCGCCACCTTCGGTGAAATGTGGAAATCATTCCTGGATGCATTCTGGGGCCTGATGCTGGTGGTCATCGTCATGGGCGGCATCTACGGCGGCGTCTTCACTCCCACCGAAGCGGCGGCGGTCTCGGCGGTCTACGCCTTCATCTGCGCCACCTTCATCTACCGCACGCTGAAGTTCCGCGAGGTGCCCAAGGTACTGCTCCACGCCGCCAACACCTCCTCGATGCTGCTCTACATCATCACCAACGCCATCCTGTTCAACTTCCTGCTCACCTCCGAGCAAATCCCGCAGCAGTTGTCGCAGTGGGTGGTGGACCAAAACCTGCAATCCTGGCAATTCCTCATGGTGGTCAACTTCGTGCTCCTGCTCGCAGGCCAGTTCATGGAGCCCAGTTCCATCATCCTGATCCTCGCACCGCTGTTCCTGCCCATCGCCGTGGCCCTGGGCATCGACCCGATCCACCTCGGCATCATCATGACCATCAACATGGAAATCGGCATGATCACCCCGCCGGTCGGCCTCAACCTCTATGTCGCCAGCCACCTCTCCAAACTCGGGCTCACCGCCGTATCCAAGGCCGCCCTCCCCTTCGTCGGCGTCATGTTGCTCTACCTCGCCCTGATCACCTATGTGCCCGGTATCAGCATGTTCCTGGTGGACATCCTCTATCCGCCCAACCCGGCGGCGGCGGTGGTCTCGCCCGTGCAGGCGTTCGACTGAGACAGCGCAGCGGGGTGGGCGCATCCCCACCCCGGCCGGCGCCACGAGCCAACTCAAGCTGTTGCCGGATTTACCATTTACCTCTTACCATCGCGGCCGGCTCAAGTAACAAAGCATTCCCGGCCGACAACACCATAAACCGGCACAACCGGTACGCGAGGGAGGTCATCCTCGAATGCAGTCAATCAGTGCGCCTCACCCCGGGCATGGCGGTGACCGCGGAAATCAAGACCGGCCGGCGGCGGGTGATCGAGTATTTCATGGCGCCGCTGATGCAATATGGGGAGGAGAGCTTGCGGGAACGGTGAGTGACATGCCGCTTCCGCCGGGCGGAAACGGCATGCGCGCGAGGCAACTCAGGATTCGCGTTCGTCCAGCCATTTGCCGATGGCGGGCGGCACGGTCTTCTGCGCCTTGCCGCTGACATAGATGCCGATGTGCCCGCCGGGGAAGGAGAGTTCCGTGTAGTCCTTGGTGCCGAGCTTGCCGCGCATGGCGCGGGAGGCGTCCGGCGGCACCAGGTGGTCCTGTTCGGCAAAGACGTTGAGCACCGGCATGGTGATGCCCTTCAGGCTGACCGGCTCGCCGATCTCCAGGCCGCCATTCAGCAGTTTGTTCTGCTGATAGAAGTCCTTGATGAATTGGCGGAAGGCTTCGCCGGCCTGGTCGGGGCTGTCGAAAATCCACTTTTCCATGCGCAGGAAGTTTTTCAGGGCTTCCGGGTCGTCGAGGGTGTCGATCAGGCCCAGGTATTTCTGGCCCATGAGCTGATAGGGCTTCAGATTGAGGAAGGTCCAGTTGAGCATTTCACCGGGGACGTTGCCCAGGGTGTCCACCACCAGGTCGATGTCGATCTGCTGGACCCAGTGCGAGAGCATGTTGTCCGGGGTCTGGAAATCGACCGGGGTGACCATGGTGACCAGGTTTTTCACCTTGTCCGGGTGCAGCGCCGAGTAGCACAGCGAGAAAGTGCCGCCCTGGCAGATGCCGAGGATGTTGATCTTGTCGATGCGATGGCGTTCGCAAATCACGTCGACGCAACGGTCGAGATACCCGTTGATGTAGTCGTCCAGGGTGAGGTAACGGTCGGCGCGGTCGGGATAGCCCCAGTCCACCAGGTAGACGTCCTGGCCGGCGTCCATCAACGCTTTCACGGTGGAGCGGTTTTCCTGGATGTCGGTCATGTAGGGCCGGTTCACCAGCGCATAAACGATGAGCAGGGGAATCTTGCCCTGGACCTTGTCGGCAGGCGGATTGAAACGGAACAGGGTGAGCTTGTCTTCCTGGTAGATCACGGTCTTGGGCGTGACGCCGGTGGAAATCTCGCCGACTTCCATCAGGTTCTGCACACCGTGCGAGAGCTTCTGGCCGTAGGCCATGAGTTCCTGCATGACGGCATCGGGGCGCATGTCGAAGGGAATCATTTGGCATCTCCTGCTTTCTTGGCACGGGGGGCGGTGGCGCGTTTGGCGGGAGCGGCTGCGGCAGCCTCCGCGGGTGCCGGCTCGGTGGTGATGGATGACTTGCGCATCGCTTCCAGTTGCTTGTGGATTGCCTTGATTTCCTTATGCAGGCGCAGGTTGTCCCGACGCAACTCCTGTTGCCGGCACTGCAGCGTGCTGATCTCGGCATGGGTCGGCATGTGCATGGCTTCCAGGTTCTGGTCGACCATGCGCGCCATCTGTTGCTTCAGCGCCAGCAGGCTGTTGACCAGCTGGCCGTAGAGTTTCTGGTATTCGCGGGTCATGACGAACTCGGCGTAGGCCGCTTCGCTCATTTCCACCCACTGGTCATACAGCTCGCGCAGGCTGGAGATGGGTTTGTTCTCCGCCGCGCGGACCTGCAAGGCCTCCTGGAACTTGCGTGCGGTCTCGGCGCCCAGCTTGCCGAAGGCCAGGTGATAGGACTGGGTGGCGGCGGCATAGTCGATCTGGCGCTGCGCCAGGGACTGGAACTGCTCCTGGGATTCGCGGTTGTAACCGACCGCCGGAATCGACAGGAATCGGTTCATCTGGTCACGCACCGCGCCCGTGCCTTCCTGATGGTAGGCCTGGGTGAAATCACCGGGCATGGGCACGATATTGGCGGCCAGGCGCTGCCAGGTGTCCATGGGCAGATCCCAGAAGGTATTGAAGCCCTTGCCGGGGTTGTTGGCGCCGAACAGGTTGGGGGTCGGGCTGGTCCACATCTTCTGCATGTTTTCCAGCCAGCTGTTGACGGCTTCCATGCCGACTTCCTTGCCGCCGCCACCGACACCGCTCAGCAACTGCTCGGCGAGGGTGAAATAGCCGCGGCTGGCGTCCATCACCTTGTCGAACACATCGCGTCCGGAGGGCGGCGTCATCGGGGAAACTGCCTGCCACCATTGATTGATGCCGTCAGCCCAGGGGTTCTTCGGCGCTTCCGGCGCCTGCATCCCACGCTGGGCCAGATCGCCCCAGGCTTTCCAGTAGCCCTGCTGCGCGGTCAGCCAGTCATTCATCCAGGTCTTGCTCGTGTCAGCCACAGTCTCACTCCTTGAGGTGGAACAGCTTGTTGGCGGATTTTGTGCATTGCACAAATTGATGTCAAGGCTCTATTTGATCATTTCAACGCGGAATTCCCCCGGCTTCAGGCCGCTCAGGACATGGCCGCCGATCGCCGCGCGTATCAGTCGCAGAGTCGGGAAACCGGCTTTGGCGGTCATCCTGCGGACCTGTCGATTCTTGCCTTCCGTGAGGATGATTTCGACCCAGGTCGTGGGGATGGCGAGACGTTTACGTACCGGCGGGTCACGCGGCCAGAGATTCGCCGGCTCGTCGATGACCCTGGCCTGCGCCGCGCGGGTGACGAAGTCGCCCAGGTCCATGGTCCGGCGCAACGGCTCCAGATCAGCTTCGCTGGGGGCGCCTTCGACCTGCGCCCAGTAGGTCTTCGGCAACTTGTGACGGGGATCGGCGAGCCGATGCTGTAGTGCACCATCGTCGGTTAGAATCAGCAGGCCTTCGCTGTCCGCATCCAAACGCCCTGCCGCATAGACCCCGGGGATATCGATGAAGTCTTTCAGACCTCGATGCCCGTCTTCCGCGGTGAACTGGCTGAGTACGCCATAGGGTTTGTTGAACAGGACGAGACGAGCCATCAGATTCTTGATTTCAAAAAGGAGTTGTCGTGAGTAGCCCTATTCAGTCGCCCGCAGCGGGCGAAAAGATCACCGTCAATGCCGATGCGTCCCTGAACGTGCCGAAGCGGCCGATTATCCCCTTCATCGAGGGTGACGGCACCGGCATCGACATCACCCCGGTGATGCGCGCCGTGCTCGACGCGGCCGTGGCCAAGGCCTATGGCGGCGAACGCAAGATCGAATGGATGGAAGTCTTCGCCGGCGAAAAGGCGACCCGTGTTTATGGCGCCGATAGCTGGCTGCCCGATGAAACCGTGGCGGCGGTGCGCGAGCACGTCGTTTCCATCAAGGGACCGCTGACCACACCGACTTCCGGCGGCATCCGTTCTCTCAACGTCGCCTTGCGCCAGATGTTGGACCTGTATGTATGCCTGCGCCCGGTGCGCTATTTCGAAGGTGTGCCCTCCCCGGTCAAGCACCCGGAACGCGTGGACATGGTGATATTCCGCGAGAACACCGAGGACATCTACGCGGGCGTGGAGTGGGAAGCCGGCAGCGATGAAGTGAAGAAGGTCATCGAGTTTTTGCAAAAGGAAATGGGCGTCAAGAAAATCCGCTTCCCGGAGTCGTCCGCCATCGGCATCAAGCCGGTGTCAGTGGAAGGCTCAGAGCGCCTGATCCGCCGTGCCATCCAGTACGCCATTGACAACAAGCGCAGGTCGGTGACCCTGGTGCACAAGGGCAACATCATGAAGTTCACCGAGGGTGGCTTCAAAAAATGGGGCTATGAACTGGCGATTCGCGAATTCGGCGGGGAACTGATCGACGGCGGCCCGTGGGTGAAGTTACCGAATGGCATCGTCATCAAGGATGTGATCGCCGACGCATTCCTGCAACAGATTCTGCTGCGTCCGGAAGACTACGACGTCATCGCCACGCTTAACCTGAACGGCGACTATGTCTCCGACGCGCTGGCGGCGGAAGTGGGTGGCATCGGCATCGCGCCTGGGGCCAACCTGTCCGACTCGGTCGCCATGTTTGAAGCCACGCATGGCACCGCGCCCAAGTATGCTGGACAGGATTACGTCAACCCCGGCTCCATCATTCTTTCCGGCGAAATGATGCTGCGCCACATGGGCTGGCTGGAAGCCGCCGACCTGATCGTCAAGGGGATGGATGGCGCGATCCGCGCCAAGAAGGTGACTTATGACTTTGCGCGACTGATGGAGGGTGGTACGCAGGTTCCCTGTTCCGCCTTCGGTCAGGAAATCATTCGCTGGATGGATTGATCGCTTGCGGGGGTGGCTTGCCCACCCCGAGGTGATGCAACAAATCGATGAGTTCCTCGGCTATGGGGCCGAGTTCTTCTTTCTGCCGTTCCAGGCCCGCCAGTAGCGAGGCTACTTCACCAAGCAAGTATTCATCAGAAAGCGTTATCTGACGTGAATTGCCGGATATGGGGGAGGCACTTCTGGGGGGAGGTACTTCTGGGGTGTTCATCCTGGCCGCTCCTGCGCCAACGTCATGACTGACGTATAGCACAGGGGGCCAAAGGTGGCAGGCGCCAACCGCTCGCCCACCCAAGAAACCCGCTCAGAGCGGATTGATGTTCGAGGCCTGTTTGCCCTTCGGGCCTTCGGTCACATCAAAGGAGACCTTCTGGCCTTCCTTCAGGCTCTTGAAGCCGTTGCCCGCAATAGCGGAAAAGTGGGCGAACAGATCATCGCCACCACCATCGGGGGTAATGAAGCCGAAGCCTTTAGAGTCGTTGAACCATTTAACAATGCCAGTGGCCATGAAACTGCTCCTAAATCAGAAAACGAATGAATCGTCTGGACCAGTCAGACCATGTCTACTGATACAAACGGCTGGCTTTTTACCCGTGGAATGCGCTATGCGTCAATCACTTTGCAAGAATACATCGGCTTGAAAAAAACCGTACCGCCGCCACAATCACCATGTTGAAGTTACACGTTCCCGCAAATGGCCGTTCGGCATCAGGATGAGGTTGCATCGGTGGTCGACCGGAAAGTCGCGCCACCGCCCCCCCTATATAAGGTATTGCTTCTAAACGACGACTACACGCCAATGGAGTTCGTCGTAAAAGTATTGGAAAGCATTTTTTTGCTGAGCCGTGAACAAGCCACCCTGGTCATGCTCAAAGTGCATAATGAGGGCGTAGGCGTCGCCGGGGTTTATCCCCGCGACGTTGCCGAAACCAAGGTGCACCGGGTAACGGAATACGCGCAGAGCCATCAGCATCCCCTGCAATGCGTCATGGAGAAAGATCAATGATCGCCCAGGAATTGGAAGTCAGTTTGCATATGGCCTTCATGGAAGCCCGCCAGAAGCGCCATGAATTCATCACCGTCGAGCATCTTCTCCTGGCCATGCTGGACAACCCATCCGCCGCCGAAGTGCTGCGCGCCTGTGCTGCCAATCTCGAGGATCTGCGCAAGAAACTCGCGGAGTTCATCGAGCGGCATACGCCACGCGTGCCGGGCGAGGCCGAAGTGGATACCCAGCCGACCCTGGGATTCCAGCGCGTGATCCAGCGCGCCATCCTGCATGTGCAGTCTTCCGGCAAGAAGGAAGTGACCGGCGCCAATGTGCTGGTGGCGATCTTCGGCGAGAAGGACTCGCATGCCCTGCATTTCCTCACGCAGCAGGGCCTCACCCGTCTCGACGTGGTGAACTTCATCTCCCACGGCATCGCCAAGACCCCGCAGGAAACCACCCCGACCGGCCGCACCGAGCCACCCGGCGAGCCGCAGGAAAGCGATTCCACTGCCAGTTCCCCGCTCGACTCCTTCACCGTCAACCTCAATGCCCAGGCCGAGGCTGGCAAGATCGACCCGCTGATCGGACGCGACATGGAAGTGGAGCGGGTGATCCAGACGTTGTGCCGGCGTCGCAAGAACAACCCCCTGCTGGTGGGCGAGGCCGGTGTCGGCAAGACCGCGATCGCCGAGGGACTGGCGCGGCGCATCGTTGAAGGCAGCGTGCCGGATATCCTGCGCGAGGCCACGGTGTTTGCGCTCGACATGGGCGCCCTTCTGGCCGGAACCAAGTACCGCGGCGATTTCGAGCAGCGCCTCAAGGCGGTGATCAAGCAACTGACCAGCACACCTCATTCCATCCTGTTTATCGACGAGATCCACACCGTGATCGGCGCCGGCGCTGCCTCGGGTGGCACCCTGGATGCCTCCAACCTGTTGAAGCCGCCGCTCTCGGCCGGCCAGTTGCGCTGCATCGGCGCCACCACCTATACCGAGTATCGCGGCATCTTCGAGAAGGACCATGCCTTGTCGCGGCGCTTCCAGAAGATCGACGTCAATGAACCCAGCGTGGAAGAGACCGTGGCCATCCTGCGCGGCCTGAAGTCGCGGTTCGAAGCGCACCACAGCGTCAAGTACACGCAAGCCGCGCTGTCCACCGCCGCCGAATTGTCCGCCCGCTACATCAATGATCGCCACTTGCCGGACAAGGCCATCGACGTCATCGACGAGGCGGGTGCGGCACAACGCATCCAGCCCAAGTCGAAGCAGAAGAAGGTGATCACCCCCAAGGAAATCGAGGACATCGTGGCCAAGATCGCACGGGTGCCGGCCAAGACCGTCGCCAATGACGAACGCAACGCCCTGAAGAACCTCGATCGCGACCTCAAGGCCGTGGTCTTCGGCCAGGACAAGGCCATCAATGCCCTGGCCGCGTCGATCAAGATGACCCGCTCCGGCCTTGGCAACCCACAGAAGCCGATCGGCTCCTTCCTCTTCTCCGGCCCGACCGGCGTCGGCAAGACGGAAGTGGCGCGGCAACTGGCCTATGTCCTGGGCGTAGAACTGATCCGCTTCGACATGTCTGAATACATGGAGCGCCACGCGGTTTCCCGCCTCATCGGCGCCCCTCCCGGCTATGTCGGCTTCGAACAGGGCGGTCTCCTCACCGAAGCGATCAGCAAGACTCCCTATGCAGTGTTGTTGCTGGATGAAATCGAGAAGGCGCACTCGGACATTTACAACATCCTGTTGCAGGTCATGGATCATGGCACGCTGACCGACAACAACGGTCGCAAGGCGGATTTCCGCAACGTGGTGATCATCATGACCACCAACGCCGGTGCCGAGGCGATGACAAAAACCAGCATCGGCTTCACCCAGCCTTCCCGCGGCGGTGACGAGATGGCCGACATCAAGCGGATGTTCACGCCTGAATTCCGCAACCGCATCGATGCCATCATCTCCTTCGCGGCGCTGGATGAGGAAGTCATCCTGCGTGTGGTGGACAAGTTCCTGATGCAACTGGAGGAACAACTGCATGCCAAGAAGGTGGAGGCGCACTTCTCCGATGCCCTGCGCAAGTGGCTGGCGAAGAAGGGTTTCGACCCACTGATGGGCGCGCGGCCCATGGCCCGCCTGATTCAGGACACCCTGCGCAAGGCACTGGCGGACGAACTCCTGTTCGGCCGCCTCGCCAACGGCGGCGAAGTGAGTGTGGACCTGGACGAATCCGGAGAAATCCAGCTGCGATACGAGGATGCGCTGGAACCGGCCTGAGTCCGGCGCTTCAGCAGCAGACTCCAGGGCCCGGGCGAGCGCCCGGATGCCGGCTATCACGGGGCGCCCGGCATGCCCGTCGAGCTTGGGTCCGTCGGTCGCGGGAATGTGTCCCGCCCAGTCGGGTTATGGCCGGTTTCGCCTGGAACGGGGCGATCTCTCGCCCTGGCACGCGGCGGTTTCGCAACCGCTGATTCAGATTCCGACTGGCGCCCAGGCCTGGGCCGACGCGAACAGCGTGAAAAAATTGCGACTGCTCGCCGCCGCCACGTCCTCCAGCGGAATGCCCTTGAGCCGGGCGATCTCCTCCGCCACATGGCGCACATAGGCCGGTTCGTTGCGCCTGCCGCGATGCGGCACCGGGGCGAGGTAGGGTGAATCGGTCTCGATCAGCAGGCGCTCCAGCGGCACCCGACGCGCGACTTCCTTCAAATCCCGGGCGCTCTTGAAACTGACGATGCCTGAGAAAGAGATGTAAAAGCCCATCGTCATCGCCGCTTCGGCCACTTCCCAGGTTTCCGTAAAGCAATGCATCACGCCGCCGGCATGGGCGGCGCCCTCCTCCGCCATGATCGCCAGCGTGTCATCGGAGGCGCTGCGGGTGTGGATGATCAGGGGCTTGCCGGCGGCACGGGAGGCGCGGATATGGGTACGAAAACGGGCACGCTGCCAGTCCACGTCCTCGCGTTTCAGCCGGTAGTAGTCCAGTCCGGTCTCGCCTATGGCAACGACGCGCGGATGCGCAGCCAGCGCCACGAGTTCTGCCTCGCCGGGCTCCCGACCATCGTCATGGTCGGGATGCACCCCGACCGAGGCGAAAAGGTTGTCATGCGCTTCAGCCAGCGCCAGGACACGTGGAAAATTCTCCAGGTTGACTGAGACGCAAAGGGCATGACTGACCTGCGCCGCCCACATGTTGGCGAGCAGGGGCGCGACCCCTTCGTTGAAATCCGGGAAGTCGATATGACAGTGGGAATCGATGAACATCGCAGTGACAGGTGACTGGCCGCGGGCCGCCGGCTTCAGGTCACTCGCGGCCTGAAACCCACGCCCGCGACTACATGGTGTGGGTGTGACGGGTGGCTTTCATGGCATTGCCGAGGATGCCCTCGATCTTGCCGCGTACGGTATTGGAACCGTCGTTTTCATCGAATTGCACGCCGATGCCCTGTTGGCGGTTGCCTTGGGCACCGCTCGGGGTGATCCAGATGACTTTGCCTGAGATCGGCAACTTGTTTGGGTCGTCCATCAGCGTCAACAGCATGTAGACCTGATCACCCATCTGGTAGGGTCGATTGGTCGGGATGAACAGGCCGCCGCGCTTCACGAAGGGCAGGTAGGCGGCATACAACGCGGTGCGTTCCTTGATGGTCAGGGACAGCATGCCGGCACGGCCGCTGCTGATCGGCTTGGGTAATTCGCTCACGCCCTGGCTCCCGTGATGTCGCTGTAACGAATGAACCATGATTCTAGCAACAACTGGGCATTCAACGGATGCCGCAGCCAGCGCCCGGCCGTAGCCAACTCACGCTGGAAAGCCAGCAACTCCGGGAGGCCGCAGCTTGCGGCCAGGGTGGCGATGGCCGGCGCCCTAAGCGGAAAATAATGTGCCTGGCCAGCGAGGCGCTGCGTCAGCAGATCATGGACCCAGCGCGACAGCCAGCCCCAGACTTCCGCCAGAACCGGCTGGAACGCCTGCGCGGCCTGGCAGGCATCAAGTTGGCGCGGTCGCGTCAGGAGATCGAGGAAAGCCTCGCGCCGCGCCGCCCGTTCCGGTTCGGCGAACCCCAGCGCTGCCAGCGGAGCGCCCCCCGCCTCGGCGAGCAGGGCCTCGGGGGTGGCGACTTCCGCCTCGCGCAGCCAGGCAAGCGCCGGCTCCAGCTTGGGCAGAGGCACCGCCGCCTTGCGGCAACGCGACATCACCGTCGGCAGCAGCCGCCCGGACTGGTGCGAGACCAGAAGCAACAGCACCCGTGCGGGCGGTTCTTCCAGGGTCTTCAGCAAGGCATTGGCGGCTGCGGGGTGCATGAATTCCGCCGGGTGGATCAGCGCCACCCGCCAGCCACCCCGATGCGCGCTGAGATTGAGAAACTCGGTGATCTCGCGGATCGCGTCTACCTTGATGACCCGGCCGCCTTTCTTGGGTGCTTTCTTCGCCGTAGCGGCATCGCCATCCTCTGGCTCGGCCTCCACCGGTTCGACGCGGCGGAAATCGGGATGATTGCCTTGATCGAACCAGTTGCAGGCATCGCAGATGCCGCAGGCCCCCTCTGCTCCCGGCTGCTGACACAAGGTCCAGCGGGCCAGTTCAGTGGCCAGGTCGAGCTTGCCGACCCCCGCCGGACCATGCAGCAGGATCGCATGCGGCATGTGTTCCGGATCGGCCGTGAGTTGCCGGAACTGACCGAGGTTCCAGGGATGGATCAAGCCAGTGTCCCTAGAATGATCGCGAGTTGCGCGCGCACTTCTTCCAGCGAACGGCTGCCGTCGACCACCCGGATGCGCATGGGATGGGCGGCGGCGCGACGCAGATAGGCGGCGCGCACGCGGGCATGGAATTCGCCGCGCTCACTTTCGAAGCGATCAGGCTCGCGGGCGGAGGCCAGACGCGCCGCCGCAATGTCGGTAGGCACGTCGAACAACAGGGTGAGGTGGGGTTGCAGGTCACCCTGCACCCAGTCTTCCAGCGTTTCCAGGCGAGCCTCCTCAAGGCCGCGACCGCCACACTGGTAGGCAAAGCTGGCATCCGTGAAGCGGTCCGAGATCAGCACTTCCCCCGCCGCCAGAGCCGGGCGAATGACCTGCTCGATATGCTCGCGACGGGCGGCGAACATCACCAGCGCCTCGGTCTCGGGATGCATGGGCTGATGCAGTACGATCTCGCGAAGGCGCTCTCCCAGTAGCGTTCCACCCGGTTCACGGCTCTGCCGCACCGTGCGCCCGCGGGCGCGAAACCAGTCCGCCAGCCAGTCGAGATGACTGCTCTTGCCGGCACCGTCAACGCCTTCCAGGGTGATGAACAAGCCGGACATCATCGTCCCCTCTGATATCGGTTGACGGCGCGGTTGTGCGCGTCGAGATTGTCGGAGAATTCGTGACGTCCACTGCCCTTGGCCACGAAGTACAAGGCCCGGCTGTTTGCCGGATTCACGGCAGCCCGCAACGCCGCCGCCCCCGGCAGGGCGATCGGTGTAGGCGGCAGGCCGGCACGGGTATAGGTATTGTAGGGGGTATCCGTGAGCAGGTCGTCCTTGCGCAGGTTGCCGTCGAACCGCTCGCCCACGCCATAGATGACAGTGGGGTCGGTTTGCAGGCGCATGCCGATCCTCAATCGGTTGATGAAGACGGCGGCGATCAGCGGCCGCTCTTCCGGGGCGCCGGTCTCCTTTTCGATGATCGAGGCCATGATCAACACTTCCCGGGGGTCGCGATAAGGAAGTCCCGACTGGCGCGCCGCCCAGGCCGCCTCGAGTTGCTTGCGCATGGTGTCATGGGCACGTTTGTAGAGGGTCAGATCGGACGTTCCCAGATCGAAGAAGTAGGTATCCGGGAAGAAACGGCCTTCCGCGTGGGTGTCGGCCACCCCCAAGGCACCCAGTAGTTGCGTCTCGCTCATGCCGGCGGTGTCATGGCGCAGTCCGGGGTGCGCGTCGACGGCCTGGCGCATCTCGGCAAACGACCAGCCCTCGGGGATCGTCAGCTTGCCCAGCACGGTATCTCCGGCGGTGATCTTGCGTAGCAGTTCGAGCGGACTGATCGCGCGTTGCGTGGCATAACTGCCCGCCTTGATGCCGCTTTCCAGACCCTTGATCCTGGCAAGCAGGACGAAGGCCCAGGGACGCGCGAGCACCCCCGCTTGCTCCAGGTCTCGTGCTGCCGCCTTCAGGGAACTGCCGCGCTCGACCGAGAAGGTCACCGGGAAAGCTGCCCCGGCGGTGGGGGCGTTCGCATACCAGAGAAACCACGCGCCTAGGCTCATCAACCCAAGCATGGTCACCAGCAGCAGACGCCTGCCCCAGCGCACTGGCTGACGCCTGCGCGGAAGGCGTGAGGGAGGTCGTCTAGGCATGGAGCAATCCGGAAAGATGCGCGCTGACCACTTTTTGTGGCCATTCGCGCAGGCCCAGGCGGAATACCCGACGCAGACCGATCACGCTATTGCACAACATCACCTCATCCGCCGCCAGCACATCGGCCAAACCGTACTCGTTTTCCTCGACCATGAGGCCGGCTGCGGCGGCCCGGCGCATCAGGCGGGCCCGCGTCACCCCGGCGACCCCACAGCGATCCAGACGTGGTGTGCACAGGCGAGCGTCCCGCCAGAAGAACAGATTGCTCATGACCCCGGAGATGACCCGATCATGGGCATCACGCAACACGCCTTCATGCACCTCGGGATCATTCCATTCGGATCGCGCCAGGACATTCTCCAGGCGATTGAGATGCTTGATGCCAGCCAGGCGCGGTTGCCCGGACAGGCGCAAGTCGCACAGGTGGAGGTGGAGCCCGGAAGCGGGCCAGCGATCGCTCAGCGGCGGGGTGGGGTCATACATGACGATACGTGTCGGGTTCGTGGTTGCCGGGGGACGGTAACCCCGCGCGCCGGCACCGCGAGTCAAAGACAATCTGAGCACACCCGCCGAAAGGCATCCGGTCAATTGTTCCAGATCGTCCCGCCAGATGGACGCGGCGGGAGCGGCGATGCCCAGTGCGGCGGCGTCGGCAGCCAGCTTTCCCAGTTGCTCGTCGAGCCAGCGAGGCTGGCCGTTCTCGATCCGCAGCGTGCGAAAGACGCCATCGCCATATTGCAGGCCACGGTCGAGTGGATCGATCGCGGCCCCGGCGATGCCGTTGACCAGACAGACGACGGCCATGGCCGACGATGCGAGCCGCGGCCCCGGCTCAGACCTTGGCGAAGATGACGGTGCCGTTGGTGCCGCCGAAGCCGAAGGAATTGGACAGCGCCACATTCACCTTGGCCTCGCGCGCGGTATTGGGCACGTAGTCGAGATCGCAGCCCTCGTCCGGCTCACCGAGGTTGATGGTCGGCGGCACCACCTGACGGGCAATCGCCAGCGCGGAGAAGACCGCCTCGATGCCGCCCGCGGCACCCAGCAGGTGTCCGGTCATGGACTTGCTGGAACTGACCATGACACGGCTTGAATGAGCACCCAGGGCCAGTTTCACCGCCTTGGTCTCGGCCAGGTCGCCCAGTGGCGTGGACGTGCCATGGGCGTTGATGTAATCGATCTGGTCGGGATTGAGGCCGGCGTTCTTCAGCGCGTTGTTCATGCAGCGCGCGGCGCCGGAACCGTCCTCGACCGGTGCGGTCATGTGGTTGGCGTCGGCACTCTTGCCGTAGCCCACCAACTCGCAATAGATGCGCGCCCCACGCGCCTTGGCGTGTTCATATTCTTCCAGCACCAACACCCCGGCGCCCTCGCCGAGCACGAAGCCATCGCGCCCCTTGTCCCAGGGACGGCTGGCCGTGACCGGGTCGTCATTGCGCGTGGAAAGCGCGCGCGCGGCGGCGAAACCGCCAACCGCCAGGGGGCAGATGGTGGCTTCGGCGCCACCGGCGATCATCACGTCCGCCTCGCCATACTCGATCATGCGGCCGGCCTCCCCGACGGCGTGGGTACCGGTGGTGCAGGCGGTCACCATGGCCACGTTCGGGCCTTGCAATCCGTAGAGGATGGAAAGGTGGCCGGAGATCATGTTGATGATGGTGGCCGGAATGAAGAACGGCGAAATCTTGCGCGGGCCGTGTTCGAGATAGACCTTGTGGGTCTCCTCGATCATCGGCAGACCGCCGATACCGGAGCCGATATTGACGCCGATGCGATCACGATTGGCATCGCTGACTTCCAGACCGCTGTCCTTGAAGGCATCGATCGCGGCCGCCAACCCAAAATGAATGAAGGTATCCATTCGACGGGCATCCTTGGGGGACAGATACTTTCCGAGGTCGAAATTCCTGACCTCGCCGGCAATCTGAACGGAGAAAGCGGAGGCATCAAAACGGGTAATACGGGCAATGCCGGAACGGCCTGCCACAAGATTGCCCCAGGCTTCATCCACGCTGTTGCCTACCGGGGATACGATACCAAGACCGGTGACCACGACTCTGCGCCTAGACACTTGTGAACTCCTCAGGGCGTTGGGGATAGTGAGGGGATTCGGCAAGACATTGCGCGAATTCCAGAAATGAAAGGGGACAGGCGCTCAGGCCCGTCCCTGAACCGATCATCGTGATGCGAATTACTTGTTGTGCGCGTTGATGTAATCGACTGCCTGCTGCACGGTGGTGATTTTCTCGGCATCTTCATCGGGAATTTCGCATTCGAATTCCTCTTCCAGAGCCATCACCAGTTCGACCGTGTCGAGGGAATCGGCGCCCAAGTCGTCGACAAAGGAAGACTCCTGCTTCACATCGGCTTCATTCGCGCCCAACTGCTCGGCAACGATCTTCTTGACACGCTCTTCGATATCACTCATCAGAAACTCCCTACGGGTAGAAAAAAGTGCGGGGATTCTAGCAAAAACCCCCAACGTAAAAAATCAGACGGATACCGCCGTCACATCACTGGCGGCAAGGGCATTCCGTCCACATTCAGTCCATGTACATGCCGCCATTCACGTGGAGGGTGGTACCCGTCACGTAACCGGCTCCAGACGAGGCCAGGTAAGCCACCGCCTGGGCAATATCTTCCGGGCTGCCCAGTTTGCCGGCAGGAATGCGTTCCAGCAACTTCTGGCGCGCCGCGTCGGGCAGGGCTCGCGTCATGTCGGTATCGATGAATCCCGGGGCGACGCAGTTTACCGTAATGCCACGGCTGCCGACTTCCTGCGCCAGTGATTTGGAGAAACCGATCATGCCGGCCTTGGCGGCGGCGTAGTTGGTCTGCCCGGCATTGCCGGAGACCCCCACCACCGAGGCGATACCGATGATGCGCCCATAACGGGCCTTCATCATCGGGCGCAACACAGCGCGGGACAGGCGGAACACCGAGGTCAGGTTGGTGTCCAGAATGGCGTCCCACTCCTCGTCCTTCATCCGCATCAGCAGGTTGTCGCGGGTGATGCCGGCATTGTTGACCAGGATGTCGATGCGACCGTGCTTGCCGAGGAGGCCGTCGATGGCGGCATCGACCTGGGCCGCGTCGGTAACGTTGAGCATCATGCCTTCGCCTTTCAGACCCGCAGCCACCAGCGCCTCGGTGATGGCGGCGGCGCCCGAGTCACTGGTGGCGGTACCGATCACGAAGGCGCCACGACGGGCGAGCTCATGCAGGATGGCCTGACCGATGCCGCGCGAGGCGCCGGTCACCAGGGCGATTTTTCCTTCCATATCCATCTCCTACGCTTTCGATTTTTCCAGCACATCCGCCAGCGTCGTCGCGTCGGCCAGCGCCAGGGTGGGCACCCCATCCAGGGTGCGCTTGTTGAGGCCGGCCAGCACCTTGCCGGGACCGCATTCCGCGATCAACTGGACGCCCTGGTCGCGCAGGGCGAACATCGACTCGACCCAGCGCACCGGGCTGTAGAGTTGCCGCGCCAGCGCATCGCGGATCGCATCCGCGGATTCATGGGCCGCGACATCCGCGTTGTGCAGCACCGGCACGCTCGCCGCGCGCACCTCGATCGTGGCCAGGGCCGCGCGCAGCTTATCGGCGGCGGGCTTCATCAGGGCGCAATGCGAAGGTACCGACACCGGCAGGGGCAGGGCCCGCTTGGCGCCCTTTTCCTTGGCCAGCGCCATGCCGCGTTCCACCGCCGCCTTGTTGCCGGCGATCACTACCTGACCGGGAGAATTGAAGTTGACCGCCTCCAGCACCTCGCCCAGCGCCGCCTCGGCGCATGCCGCGCGGACGCTGTCATCATCGAGGCCGAGCACGGCGGCCATCGCGCCCACACCCTCCGGAACGGCGGATTGCATGGCCTCGGCGCGCAGCCGCACCAGGCGGATGGCATCGGCGAATGCGAGGGCGCCGGCGCAAGTCAGGGCGGAATATTCGCCCAGGCTGTGTCCGGCCATCAGGGCGGGCACGGCACCGCCGCGCGCCAGCCAGAGGCGATACACCGCGACGGCGGCGGCCAGCATGGCCGGCTGTGTATTGACAGTCTGGTTGAGGACATCGGCGGGGCCATTGGCCACCATGTCCCAGAGATCGAAACCGAGCGCGCTGGAGGCCTCGGCAAAGGTATCGCGAATGACCGGGTCATCACCGTAGGCGGCCATCATGCCGACCGACTGCGAACCCTGTCCCGGGAAAACGAATGCGAATTTCATGAAAGTTCCTTTAGCTGGCGGCAAGCGGCAAGGTACGCGCGGTCACCGGCCACTCGCAATCCTTACATCCTGACCAACACCGAGCCCCAGGTGAAACCGCCGCCGAAGGCTTCCATCAGCACCAATTGTCCTGCCTTGATCCTGCCCTCCCGGACGGCCGCATCGAGGGCGAGAGGAACGGACGCGGCAGACGTGTTGCCATGCCGATCGACGGTCACCACCACGTTGTCCATGCTCATGCCGAGTTTCTTGGCGGTGGCCTGGATGATGCGGATGTTGGCCTGATGCGGCACCAGCCAGTCGATGTCGCTCTTGCTCAGACCATTGGCCGACAGGGTCTCATCGACGATGGCATCGAGGGTCTTGACCGCCATCTTGAACACGGCATTGCCGGCCATGCGCATGTAGCAGGCGCCCTCGGTCTTCATCGAGACGCCGCCATCCACGTACAGCAGATCCTCGTAGCGGCCGTCGGCATGAATATGCGTATTGATGATGCCGGGCTTTTCGGAGGCCTGCAGGACCACGGCACCCGCGCCATCGCCCCAGAGGATGCAGTTGCCACGATCATTCCAGTCGGTGATGCGCGAGAGTGTCTCGGCGCCGACCACCAGGGCAGTCTTCACCTGGCCGGAGCGGATGAATTGGTCCGCCACCGATACCGCGTAGACGAAGCCGCTGCAGACCGCCTGCACGTCGAAAGCCGGACAGCCGTTGCTGATGCCCAGTTTCATCTGGAGTTTGCAGGCCGTGCTGGGAAAAACGCGATCCGGCGTGGTGGTGGCAACGACGATCAGTCCGATGTCCTGAACGTCGATGCCCGCGGCTTCGATCGCCCGCAGCGAGGCTTTCAGGGCCAGATCACTGGTGACTTCACCCTCCGCGGCGATGTGGCGCTCGCGAATGCCGGTGCGATCGAGGATCCATTCGCTGGTGGTTTCCACCCGCGTTTCCAGTTCTTCATTGGTCAGAACATAGTCGGGCAGATAGCCGCCGGTTCCGATGATGCGGGCATGGCTCACGCCGCCTCTCCTTCGACTGACTTGCCATTGTGGGCATTGACCTGGTCCGCGATGCGCCGCAACAGGCCGCCACGCACTTCTTCCAGCGCCTTGAGGATGGCCTGTTCGAAAGCGAACACATCAGCCGAACCATGACTCTTGATGATCACACCGTTCAAACCGAGCAGGCTGGCGCCGTTGTAGCGACGCGGATCCATCTTGCGCTTGAAGGCCCGGATCACAGGCAGCGCAACGATACCGGCCAGCCGCGTCAGCAGGTTCCGCTTGAATTCCCGCCGCAGGACCTCGGCGATCAATTTGGCCAGGCCCTCGGAGGACTTCAGCGCGACGTTGCCGACGAAGCCATCGCACACCACCACGTCCACCGTGCCCTTGTAGATATCGTCGCCTTCGACGTTGCCGTAGAAATTCAGGCCGCTGGTCTTGAGCATTTCGCCGGCCTGTTTGGCCACGTCGTTGCCCTTGATGTCTTCCTCGCCGATGTTCAGCAGGCCGACGCTGGGCCGGTCCTTGTGCTCAATGGCCGCGCACAGCGCCGAACCCATGATGCCGAACTGCAACAGATTCTCGGCTGTGCAATCGACGTTGGCGCCAAGGTCGAGCATGTAGGTGCTACCGGTATGGGAAGGCAGGGTCGACGCGATGGCGGGACGATCGATGCCAGGCAGGGTTTTCAGGACGAAACGGGACACCGCCATGAGGGCGCCGGTGTTGCCGGCGGAAACTCCGGCATCCGCCTCGCCCCGCTTGACCAGATCCGCCGTCACCCGCATCGAGGAATCCTTCTTGCCACGCAACGCGACGGACAGGGGATCATCCATCTTCACTACTTCCGAGGCGTGATGAACACGCAGGCGCGTCCCCACCGCTGCCCGGCGCAATTTCAATTCCGCGTGAATGGCATCTTCCAGACCCACCAGAACGATATTGACATCGTCCTCGCGATGAAGAATGTTCAGAGCAGCCTTGACCGTGACATGGGGGCCGTGATCCCCTCCCATGGCATCGATGGCAATCGTGATTTCACGCATATGCGGTCAACCCGCCCGTCACCTGAAACCACCAATCGGCCAGGACGGGTCGGCGCGCAAACGATATCAGGCGATGTCAGGCGTTATCGCCCTTGGTATTGACCACCTTGCGACCACGATAGAAGCCGTTGGGGCTGATGTGATGGCGCAGATGCGTCTCACCGGTGGTGGGCTCGACGGCAGTGCCGGGCGCGGTGAGGAAGTCGTGGGCGCGGTGCATGCCACGCTTGGACGGGGATTTCTTGTTCTGTTGAACGGCCATCAGTGCTCTCCTAGGACATCGTCACGCCTTGGGCAGTCTTCATCCTCGTGTCGAGGCACCACCGGCAGGCTCAGTAAAAGTTCATCTTCAATCAGCATCCGCACATCCATGTGCTCTTCGGCAACCATCCCATCCAGCAGGGGGTCGTCGCTTTCCCACCGTTCCAGCTCCGCTTCATTACGGGCAAGATAGAGCACGCCCTCGGAATGCAGGGAATGAACATAAGGGGTCAGGCAACGCTGACAGACCAGAACAGGATTCGCATCGACCTCGAGACGCAGCGCGGGACGACCACCCACCAACGCGCCTTCCAGACGGTACTTCACCGTGCCTTGATCATCAGCCAGTTCATCCCGCAGGCGATCCATGCCGGACAGAGGCCACTCGCCCGACAATCGGGCGGTTTCTCTGGCGAAACGGATCGGGTCCTTCACGGTCTGTGCAGACATAAGCCGATAATGATATTGTGCACTGCTTCCAATGTCAAAAACGTCTCCAGCGTGATTCGCAAGATACTCATCGCCAATCGGGGTGAAATCGCGGTTCGCATCGTGCGCGCCTGCAAGGAGCTGGGCATCAAATCGGTTGCGATCTACACCGATGCCGATCGCAGCGCATTGCATGTCAAGAAAGCGGACGAGGCCTACAACATCGGTTCCGACCCCGTGGTGGGCTACCTCAATGCCCACAATATCGTGAACCTGGCCGTGGCTTCGGGCTGCGATGCCCTGCATCCCGGCTATGGATTCCTTTCTGAAAACCCGGTTATCGCGGAAGTCTGCGCGCGTCGTGGCATCAAGTTCATCGGCCCTTCGCCCAAGGTCATTCGCCAGATGGGCGACAAGATCCAGGCACGTCTGGCCATGATCAAGGCCGGTATTCCGGTGATACCCGGCTCCGACCACAATCTCGCGAGCGTCGAGGAAGCCCGCGATCTGGCGAAAGGCATCGGTTATCCGGTCATGCTCAAGGCCACCAACGGCGGTGGCGGGCGCGGTATCCGCCGTTGTGATTCGGAAGCCGAGTTGCTGAAGAATTTCGAGCGTGTCGTCTCGGAAGCCAGCAAGGCCTTCGGAAAGCCGGAAATATTCATCGAAAAGTGCGTGGTCAACCCCAAGCATATCGAAGTCCAGATCATCGGCGATTCCCACGGCAACAGCGTGCATCTGTATGAACGCGACTGCTCGATCCAGCGACGCAACCAGAAGCTGATCGAAATCGCCCCCTCGCCGCAACTCACGGAAGCACAGCGCGAATACATCGGCAAGCTGGCGGTGCGCGCGGCCAAGGCGGTGGGTTACGAGAACGCCGGCACGGTGGAATTCCTGCTCGATTCCGACAACCAGTTCTATTTCATGGAGATGAACACCCGTCTCCAGGTGGAACACACGGTTACGGAAACCATCACCGGCATCGACATCGTCCAGGAACAGATACGCATCGCCGATGGCATGCGCCTGCAATACAAGCAGGAAGACATCCGTTACCGTGGCTTCGCGATGGAGTTTCGCATCAACGCGGAAGACCCGCAGAACGGCTTCCTGCCGAGCTTCGGCCGCATCTCCCGCTATTACGCCCCAGGCGGCCCGGGTGTGCGCACCGACGCGGCGATCTATTCCGGCTACGTCATCCCGCCGTATTACGACTCGATGTGCGCCAAGATCACGGTCTGGGCGCTGAATTGGGACAGCGTCATCGCGCGCGGCTTGCGTACCTTGGACGACATGGTCGTCTATGGCGTGAAAACCACCATTCCCTACTACAAGGAAATCCTCAAGAACGAGGAATTCCGTACCGGGCGCTTCAACACCAGCTTCGTGGAAGCCCACCCGGAACTTCTGAACTACGCGGTTCGGCGCCCTCCGGAACTGACCGCCGCCGCCATCTCCGCGGCCATCGCCGCCCATCTCGGCATGTAACGGAAACCTGAATCATGGCAAAAGTACACATCTCCGACCTCGTCCTGCGTGACGGCCACCAGTCCCTCATCGCCACCCGCATGCGCACCGAGGACATGCTGCCGATCTGCGGCAAACTCGACCGCGTCGGCTTCTGGTCCCTGGAAGCCTGGGGTGGCGCCACCTTCGACGCCTGTGTGCGTTTCCTCAAGGAAGACCCGTGGGAGCGCCTGAAGAAACTGCGCCGCGCCCTGCCCAACACCCAGATCAACATGCTGCTGCGTGGCCAGAACCTGCTCGGCTACCGGCACTATGCCGATGACGTGGTACGCGCCTTCGTACAGAAATCCGCGGACAACGGCGTCGACGTATTCCGCGTGTTCGATGCCATGAACGACACCCGCAACATGCGTGTGTCCATCGAAGCCGTGAAGAAATCCGGCAAGCATGCCCAGGGCGCGATTTCCTACACCGTCAGCCCGGTGCACAACGTCGACTACTTCGTGGAAATGGCGAAAACCCTGGCGGAAATGGGCGTGGACTCCATCGCCATCAAGGACATGGCCGGCCTGCTCACCCCTTATGCCGCCTACGACCTGGTGAAAGCCATCAAGGCCGCCACCAACCTGCCGATCAACACCCACAGCCATGCCACCGCCGGCCTTTCGACCATGGTGCACATGAAAGCCGTGGAAGCCGGCGCCGACATCATCGACTGCTGCAATTCCGCGTTCTCGGAAGGCGCCAGCCACGCCACCACGGAAAGCATGGTCGCGGCCCTGCAAGGCTCGCAATACGACACGGGTCTGGACCTGGCCCTGTTGCAGGAAATCGCCGCCTACTTCCGCGAAGTGCGGAAGAAATACTGGCAATTCGAGATGGACACCCATCTGGTCGACACCCGCATCCTGGTCTCCCAGGTGCCGGGCGGCATGATTTCCAACCTGTCCAACCAGTTGAAGGAACAGGGCGCGCTCAACCGCATGGACGACGTCATGCTGGAAATTCCGCGGGTGCGTGAAGACCTCGGCTACCCGCCGCTGGTCACCCCCACCTCGCAGATCGTCGGTACCCAGGCCGTGCTCAATGTCCTCACCGGCGGCCGCTACAAGTCAGTCACCACCGAGGTGAAGAACTATCTGCTCGGCCGTTATGGCGCCGCCCCCGGCACCCCCAACGAGGAAGTCAGGAAAATGGCGGTGGGCAACCAGGACGTCATCACCTGCCGTCCCGCCGACCTGATCAGCGACGAACTGGACAAACTGCGCGGCGAAGCCGAAGGCTTGGTCAAGACCGACGAGGACGTGCTGACCTACGCCATGTTCCCCGACCTGGCCCGCACCTTCCTGCAGGAACGCGCCGCCGGCACCCTGACGCCCGAGCCGCTGCTGCCGCCGGAAGCCAAGGAAGCCGCCGCCTGCCCCGCTTTCTTCGCGCCCAGCGAATTCAACGTCACCCTGCATGGCGAGACCTATCACATCCGCATTCGTGGTACCGGCCATGCCGGCGAGAACGTGCGACCGTTCTTCGTGCATGTCGATGGCGTCTCCGAGGAAGTGCGGGTTGAAACCCTCGACGAAATCGAAGTCGCCCCCGGCGGCAGCGTCCGTGCCAGCGCCGGCACCAGCAAGGTGGGCGGCGGCGGCGGCTCCAAGGCGCGGCCGCGCCCCACGCACGCCGGCCACGTCACCACCGCCATGCCGGGCACCATCGTCGACGTCCTGGTGAAAGCCGGCCAGAAGGTCAACGCCGGTGACGGCGTGCTGGTGATCGAAGCCATGAAGATGGAAAACGAGATCCAGTCCGCCGTCTCCGGCACCGTCGTCGGCGTCCACGTCGCCAAGGGCGACGCGGTGACCCCGGACCAGGTGCTGGTGGAGATTCAACCGGAATAACGCTGCAGACAAGGCCCAAGGGGCAGAGGATACAAGGAGCACCAGCCATTCCTTGCTCCGGTGAACCTTGCTCCGTGAACCTTGCGCCCATGCAACTCGTCCTCGCCTCCACCTCCCCCTACCGCCGCGAGCTCCTCGCCCGTCTCGGCGTGCCATTCGAAGTCGCCGCACCCGATGTCGACGAAACGCCGCTGCCAGGCGAATCGCCGGACGACACCGCGCAGCGCCTGTCTGTGCTGAAGGCGCGCGCCGTCGCGAAACAGTTTCCGGATGCCCTGATCATCGGCTCCGATCAGGTCGCCCTGCTCGAAGGGGTACAACTGGGCAAGCCCGGCACGCACGAGAAAGCCGTCGAACAGCTCAAATCGATGCGCGGCAAGGCGCTGGAATTCCACACCGCGCTGACCCTGCTCAACGCCCGCACCGGCGCCACCCAGACCGCCAACGTGCCGGTGCGGCTGGTGATGCGTGACTACACGGATGCCCAGATCGAGACCTACCTGCGCCGTGACCAGCCCTACAACTGCTGCGGCAGCGCCAAGAGCGAATCCCTGGGCATCGCGCTCATTGCCCGCTTCGAAACCGAGGATCCCAACGCCCTGGTCGGCCTGCCGCTGATCAAGCTCACCGAAATGCTGGCCAACGAAGGCCTCGACGTGCTCGCCTGAGCGCGGCTCACCAGGCCAGCGTCACCCGCAAGCCTCCTGTTTCCCTGTTTTCGAAACGCAGTCGGGCGCCGTGCAATTGCGCGATGCGCGCCACGATGGCGAGGCCGAGGCCGCTGCCTTCCCGGGTGACTTCACCGCCGCGATAGAAACGCTCGCTCAGACGCGGCAGATCGGCCGCCGCCACCCCCGGGCCGGTGTCTTCCACCCACAGGCGCATGCCGCCTTCTTTCTGGCCAGCCGCCAACGTGACGTAGCCCTCCACCGGACTGTAGCGCAACGCGTTGTCGACCAGATTGCGCAAGGCCACGCGCAGCAGGTCAGGATCGCCCATGACGACAGCCTCTTCATCGATCGCCACCCGCACGCGTTCCGCCTCGCGACCCAGGCGCAGTTCTTCCACCACCTGGCGGGCCAGCGCCGCCAGGGCCAGCGGCTGCGTTGCCGTCAATCCCGCCAGGGGATCGAGGCGAGCCAGGCGCAGCAATTGCTCCACCAGGCGAGTCGCGCGGCGGGTGCCGGCAAGCACCTGTTCCAGCGCATGCGCACGGCCGTCTTCCTTCTGGCTGGCCAGCGCGACCTGGGCCTGAATCTGGATCGCGGCCAAGGGCGTGCGCAGTTCATGGGCGGCATCGGCGGTGAAACGGCGCTCGCTGTCAAGGGCATGGTCGAGGCGCTCGAGAAGGCTGTTCAAGGCCGTGGCCAGGGGCAGCACTTCGCTCGGCAACGCCTTGGTTTCCATGGGCACCAGATTTTCCGCCGTGCGGCTGGCAACCTTGCCGGCGAGGTCGTCGAGCGGACGCAGTGCGCGCCCGACCACCAGCAGGATCAAGCCTCCCAGCAAGGGCAGCGCCAACAACACCGGCAGCGCCAGGCGCAGCGCAACATGCCGCGCCAACTCGTCGCGAATGGACAGCGACTGGGCCACCTCCACGCGCAGACTACCGTCACCGGTCGCCAGCACGCGCCAGCCAACACCGTCTTCGTAAATATCGGCATAGTCCGAAGTTCCGGCCGGCATGATCGGGGGCGGGCTGGCGGAGGCCAGCAGCACCTGGCCGCGCGCATCGCGAATGCGGAACAGGAGCTTCTGTTCATAAGGGTGCAACTCGCGTTCATCCAGGACCTCATAGGCGGCGAAATGGTTTTCTTCTTCCACCAGTTCGTGCCGGGTCTGAGCCAGCAACAGATGCGCGGATTGCGCGAGCTGGGCATCGAGCAACTCCTCCGCCTCGTGCCGGGCATCACGATAACTCCACCAGGCCGCGCCCAGCCAGACCAGACCTGTGACGCTCAGCAGGGTGACGAGCAGACGGACGCGCAGGGAGTTCATGCTCAGGCGCTTCATGTGCTTTCACCCATCACATAGCCCAGACCGCGCACGGTCCGGATCATCTCGGCGCCGATCTTCTTGCGCAGATGATGGATATAGACCTCCACGGTGTTGCTTTCCACTTCCTCACCCCAGGCATACAGACTGCCTTCCAGTTCCTGGCGAGAGCGGATATGGCCGATGTGGGTCATGAAGTCGTGCAACAGCGCATATTCCCGCGCCGACAGGGCCACCGGCGCCTCGGCCAGGCTGACGCGCCGCGCCACCGGGTCCAGGGACAGCCCGGCATGCTGCAGGAGCGGCGCCGCCATCCCGGAAGCACGGCGCAGCAGCGCGCGCAGCCGTGCCTGCAACTCGGGCAGTTCGAAGGGCTTCAGCAGGTAATCGTCGGCGCCGGCATCGAGGCCGGCCACCTTGTCGGCGGTAGTGTCGCGAGCGGTGAGGATCAGCACCGGGGTGGTCTTGCCGCGCGCGCGCAGTTCCTTCAGCACGGACAGGCCATCGCGGCGCGGCAAGCCCAGATCCAGCACGCAGGCGTCATAGTCCTCCGCCAGCAGGGCCAGGCGCGCCGCCTCGCCGTCGCGTGCCCAGTCGACGCCATAGCCCTCCAGCGCCAGCCCGGCGCGCAGGCCATCGCCGAGCAGCGAATCGTCTTCCACCAGCAGGATGCGCATCAGTTCTCCATTTCAGTCCAGGTGATCGTGATCAGCGCCATTCGCTCCAGCCGACGTCGCGGGGAAAGCGGGCGCGGTCGACAGCGGTTTCAGCCATTCGCGTCCCAATCGATACTCGCCAGGGTTCCACTCCGGGTCAATGCCCGCCGCAACCAGACCTGCGCCGAGAGCATCGACTCGCACTCAGCCCGGCACTCGCATCGCCGCATCCTCGTAGGTCCCGGCTTCGGCGTCCAGATGGCAGGCTGGGCAATTGGCCTTGCTCTTGACCTGGGGCCTGGTCCAGTCCGCGGCGGCGATCTTTCGGTGTTTCCTGGCCCAGTAAGGGGTTTCCGTGATGCGGCGTGGCGTAACGCCCAGACTGACTGAGCGATCGATCTTCCAGGCCGCCTCGGTGGCTCCCTGCTCAGCAGCCTGGGCCACGGCGAAGTCGAGCAAGCGAGCCACCACTGCGGCATCCAGGCCGAGGTCGTCGCCGAAATGGCGATCCTGTTGCGCCAACAGGCTTTGCCAGGAGCGCGCCGGCAGCAGGCTGGGGTGGAAGGCCTGATGGCAACCGCCGCACTCCTCGTTCCAGAGGGCATTTTGTGGCAAGACCTCGCCGACGAAGGCAAGGCCGCCCTCGCTGACGCGGTACTGGAACCACCAGGCGGAATATCCCGCGACCGCCAGCAGCAACAGCGCCGCGACGAGCGTATGCGGACGCGCCTCCGGAGTGTCAGCCTCGGCAAGCTTCCTGCCGTCGACCATGGCGCGCGCCAGATTCTCGCGATGCCGCCAGCTTTCCAGGGCCACTCCCGCGAGGTGAGCGAAGACCACCAGCAACATCAGGCTGGCGAGCAATTCATGGCCCTCCTTGATCGCCTTGCCGAGCGCGTAGCCGAGCCAGCCCGCCGCCGCGCCATGTTGTTCCTCGCCGCCCTGCACGAAGATGCCGCTCAGGCTAGCCAGCAGCCCCAGGCCGAGCAAAAGGAAAATCGCCTGGCTCCCCGCCGGGTTGTGGCCCAGATGGCGCGGTGCCCGGTTCAGGACGACCAGCCGCAGATAATCCAGCCCCGCGCGCGGGCCGTAGAAAAAATCGGAAAAGCGCGCATGGCGGCTGCCGATGAATCCCCAGACCACGCGAAAGCCGATCAGGCCGAGCATGAGATAGCCGAGAAAGGTATGGAGCGACAGCCATTCGTCGGATTCCGCCGTCAGCCAGGCACCAGCGAAACTGCCGGCGAACAACCCGTGGAACAGCCGCAGGGGCCGATCCCAGACCAGGATGGATTTCATGCATTACCTCTTGGAGCGATTGGGATTGCGCCAGCGTCCTGGCCAGCGCCCATGAGTCACAAGGTCAGCCGGTACCCCCCATGCCGGTGCCGGCCCAATCCCTGTCAACGCGGGATCCGCACACGGTCTTCCTCGAAATCACCCTTCTCGGCAGCCGGATGACAGGCGGCACAGTTACTCTTGCTCTTGATCGCGGCACGCTTCCAGACGGACGCGGCAAGTTCGTCGTGCTCATGCTGGAAATGCGCGGTTTCAGTGATGCGCAGCGGCGCTGTCGGCGAGCGCCAGCGGCTGGCCGCATTCCTGACCAGGAAATCGGTGATCTCGCGGGTTTCCCTCGGCGAGAGCGAGGCATCGGTACCGAAATGCTGTTCAAGGCTGCCCATCAGCTTGCGCCAGGAGGTAGCGGGGAGCAGGCGGGGCGGGTAGGCCAGATGGCAACTCCCGCATTCCAGTTTCCACTCGTCGTTCGGCTGCTGCGGCAGCAGGCGGTGTTCATCGGCCTGTGCCGGCAGGGCGCAGCTGGCCATCATGGCCAGAATCAGGGTGCGTGCGTGGCTCATGGGGTCGCTCCTCAATTGACGGAAACCAGCCAGGCAATGAAATCGCCCTTTTCCCGCGCGCTGCACGCGCGTTGCAGCACATCGTTGCAGTTGCGCTTGAACCACTTTTCCACCTTGGCCGGGTCGCTCAGGCGCTGCGCATTGGCGACGGGGGCCAGGGCCTCGATCGCCTTGCCGGTCTTGGCATGGCGGCCGATCTGCTTCGGGCTGTCGGTATGGCAGGAGGCGCAACTCGTGTCACCATTCCTGGCATGAAAGAAGGCTTCGCCGCGACGCGCCGAGAAGTCGCGGAATCCGGGCTCTTCCTGGCGGGCAGCGACCCGATAATGGTCCAGCATGGCCGCCCGGATCCCGGGTTGCGCCAGGGCGGGCGACGCAATGGTTGCGAACAGCACCGTGACTGTGGAGCACGCGAGGATTCGGAGCATGGTCACATCCTTTTCAAGTGGGGTTGTCGACCATTGTCGCCACGCGTCTTAAACCAGCCTTAACGCTTGTACGGTCTTTCCAATGGCAGGCAACACGCGTTTTGCCGATGCCATTCAAGTCTTCATCGTTAGCGCCGATACTGTGGTCACCTCAGTCACCCTCGGCCGCCATGTCACTCCCCCTGGAACGCGAAGAGATACAGCGCATCACGGAAGAACTGGAAGTCATCATCGCCGCGCATCTGGCCTGGTTCAAACAGTTGAACCGCACCCTGGTCTGTGGCGGGCCGATCAATGAAACCGACCTGGAAACCGACGCGCATCTGCGCTCGCCGTTTGGCCAGTGGTATTACAGCCAGGAGCCGTATGTGCTGGAAGGCACGGCGGACTTCCAGGGGCTTGGCGCCATCCAGCAAACCATGCATGAAAACGCCCGCCTGGCGCTGCTGAGCATCATCGACCAGCGTCGCCCGGCGCCCGAACTCTATGACCAGTGCATCGACCTGGCCTTGCGCCTGAACACCACCCTGCGCCGCCTGCAACTGGACATCATCGGCGAACTGCTCACCACCGACACGCTGACCGGCTGCGCCACCCGGCGCGGCATGATGCAGCGCCTGCGCGAAGAGCAGGAACGTTCCCTGCGGATCCAGCGGCCGTGCTGCCTCTGCCTGCTCGACTTCGACCGCTTCAAGCGGATCAACGACGACCACGGCCATCCCGCAGGCGATGCGGTACTCAGCCAGGGCATGCGCTTCGTCACCAGCGTGCTGCGCAAATACGACTCCATCTATCGCTACGGCGGCGAGGAGTTTCTCGTCTGCCTGCCCGGCACCCCGCTGAAGGAAGCTGCGATGGTGGTGGAACGCATCCGCGCCGGTCTCGAACGGCTGCCGATCCGCCTGCCCGGTGGTGACACCCTGTTCATCACCGCCTCCTTCGGCATTGCGGAAATGAATCCGCGTCAGCCGGTGGAGGAAGGCATCGCCATCGCCGACATGGCTCTGATACGCGCCAAGGAGCAGGGCCGCAACCAGGTCCAGATCTGGGTTTGAGGCGCAAGCAGGCGGCAAGCGGCTAAACTCGCGGCTTGCTCTTCCGCCGCCGCCGCCGTGAACCTCTATCCCCTGCTCCGTCCCCTGCTGTTCCAACTCGACCCGGAAACCGCGCACAACCTCACCCTCACCGGGCTGCGCAAGTTGCACGCGCTCGGATTGCTCACCCCCCTCCTGCCACGCGTGGCAGCCGCGCCAACGCGGGTGATGGGCCTGGATTTCCCGAACCCGGTGGGCATGGCCGCCGGCCTCGACAAGAACGGTGAAGCCATCGACGCGCTGGCCGCGCTCGGCTTCGGTTTTCTCGAACTCGGCGCGGTGACGCCGCGACCGCAACCCGGCAACCCGAAGCCGCGCCTGTTCCGCCTGCCCGAGGCGCGGGCCATCATCAACCGCATGGGCTTCAACAACCTCGGTGTCGACGCCCTGCTGCGCAACCTGGAAGCGCGCGCCTTCAAGGGCATCATCGGCGTCAACCTGGGCAAGAACTTCGACACCCCGATCGAACGCGCCGCCGATGACTACCTGATCCTGCTGAACAAGCTCTACGGCAAGGTCGATTTCGTCACCATCAACATCTCCTCGCCCAACACCAAGAACCTGCGCGCGCTCCAGGGCGGCGACGAACTGGACGCGCTGTTGGGGGTAATCAAGGCGGAACAACAACGGCTAACCGACCGGCACGGCCAATACATGCCGATCGCGGTAAAGATCGCCCCGGATCTTGAAGACACGCAAATCGCCAACATGGCCGCGCTGTTCCGCAAGCACCGCATCGACGCCCTGATCGCCACCAACACCACCCTCGCCCGCGACGGCGTCGCGCACCTGGCCCATGGCCAGGAGACCGGTGGCCTTTCCGGCGCCCCGGTGCGGGAGAAATCCACCCGTGTCATCCAGGCTTTCCACGCTGCCCTGGCCGGCGAACTGCCAATCATCGGCGCCGGCGGCATTCTTAGTGGCGATGACGCCCGCGAGAAGATGGCCGCCGGCGCTGACCTCCTGCAGATCTATAGCGGTCTCATCTATCGCGGCCCGGAACTGATCAGGGAATGCGTCGAGGCGACGCGCAACGGGTAACGTGAAACGCGCTCCTACCGTTTTGTCTCATCGCCGGATGTCCATCGAGACATGAATGCCAGGTCCATGAGGCAGGCGAGGCGCCTGCGCTACACGGGACGACAGCCCTCAGCCACGCCCGCGCGCCAGCAGCTTGCGCGCCTCCTCCAGGGCCAGCACGCTGCTGGCGACCAGCCAGGCCAGCAGCCAGTCGTTCAGGCTTAGATCGACGGTATGGAAGATGGCCTGGGCCGGTCCCCAATGCACCGCCACGACCTGCATGAGCAGGACGACGATCAAGGCCAGCCAGAGTTTGCCATTGGCGAAGAACTGGCGGTTGCAGGCGCTGCCGCGCTCGTTGCGGGCGTTCATGACATTGAAAAACTGGAACAGCACGAAGGTGGTGAAGGCCAGGGTCAGGGCCCTCGCCTCGTCACCCGCCTGCAATGCCCACCAGAACACGCCCAGGGTGCCCACCGCCATGGTCAGGCCGTACTGCGCCAGGCGGCCGATGCGCGGGCCGGAAAGGATGGCTTCGCCCGCCGCGCGCGGGGCGGCGTCCATGACCCCGGTGCGCGGCGGGTCCACACCCAGGGACATGGCCGGCGGGCCGTCCATGATGATGTTGATCCAGAGGATCTGGATGGCGGTGAACGGCGCCGGCAGGCCCATGAAGGTGGCGGTGGAGACGGTGAGGATGGCGCCGATGTTGGTGGCCAGCTGGAAGCGCACGAACTTGATGATGTTCTCGAAGATGGTGCGCCCCTCCCGCACCGCGCGCACGATGGTGGCGAAGTTGTCGTCGGCCAGCACCATCGCCGCCGCCTCGCGCGTCACTTCCGTGCCGGTGATGCCCATGGCGATGCCGATGTCGGCGGTCTTCAGCGCCGGCGCGTCGTTCACCCCGTCACCGGTCATGGCCACGATATGGCCCAGCTCTTTCAACGCCGCCACGATCTTGACCTTGTGCTCGGGCGCGACGCGGGCGAACACCGCGACCCGCTCGATGGTGGCGGCCAGTTCATGGGCGCTCACCGCGTCCAGTTCGGCGCCGCTCATCACCTCGCTGTTCAGTCCCCCGCCGGTCAGTCCCAATTCACGGGCGATGGCGGTCGCGGTGATCTTGTGGTCGCCGGTGATCATCTTCACCTGGATGCCGGCCTGACGGCATAGTGCGATGGCCGCCTTCGCCTCGGGCCGGGGCGGGTCCTGGATGCCGGCCAGGCCCTGGAATTCGAGGTCCGTCACCCAGGCGAACAGATCGTCACCGGGGTCGAAGTCGCGCGCCGGCAGAGTGCGCGAGGCCACCGCCAGGACGCGGAAGGCGCGCGCGGCGAGGCGTTCGTTTTCCGCCAGCAGCGCCTCACGCGCGGCGGCGTCGAGCGCCGCCTCGCCCTCCGGCCCCGCACAGCGGCTGGAATGCGCCAGCAGCACGTCGGGCGCGCCCTTGACCAGCAGCAGCACCTGCTCGCCGGCGTGGTGGAAGGTGGCCATGAACTTGTGCGCGGAATCGAAGGGAATCTCGGCGATGCGCGGCCGCAGCTCCAGCGCCGATTCCGGCTCGATACCGCCCTTGGCGGCCAGGGCCAGCAGCGCCCCCTCGGTGGGGTCGCCGATGAGTTTGCCGGCGCTGATGCGGCTGTCGCTGCACAGTGCCATCGGCTGCAACAGCGGCGCGAAGTCCGGTGCCGCCGCCGCATCCTCGGCGCTGATCCCGCCCGTCGCCTCGTAGCCCTCGCCCGACACTCGGAAGCGCCGCCCGCGGAAATACAGCGCCCGCGCGGTCATCTGGTTCAGGGTCAGCGTGCCGGTCTTGTCCGAACAGATGACCGTGGTGCTGCCCAGGGTCTCGACGGCGGCGAGTTTCTTGACGATGGCGCGCTGCTGCGCCATGCGATACATGCCCACCGCCAGGGTTACCGTCACCACCGCCGGCAGACCCTCTGGAATCGCCGCCACGGCCAGCGCCACGGCGTTGAGGATGGCTTTCACCAGATCCTGGCCGTAGGCGATGCCGACCGCCAGGATGAGGGTGATGACCACCACGGCGATGGCGGCCAGACGTTTGCCGACCCGGTCCAGCTCCTTCTGCAACGGCGTCTCGCCTTCCTCTGCCGCGTCCAGCATGGCCGCCAGCCGCCCCATCTCGGTCGCCATACCGGTGTGGGTGACCAGCATCTCGGCGCGGCCGCGGGTGACGGTGGTGTTCATGAAGCCCATGTTCACCCGCTCGGCCAGCGCCACCTCGGTTGCCGGCGCCTCGGGGAGCACGGGCTCGGTGTGCTTGCCCACGGCGAGGGATTCGCCGGTCAGCGCAGCCTCGTCCACCTCGACATTGTGCGTGGCGAGAAAACGCCCGTCGGCGGGGATGCGGTCGCCGGCCTCCAGCAACACCAGGTCGCCCGGCACCAGTCCATCGACCTCCACCTCGACCACACGGCCGTCGCGTTTCACCCGCGCCCGTCGCGCCAGCATGTCCTTGAGCGCGGCCAGGGTCTTTTCGGCGCGGTATTCCTGGTGGAAGCCGAGCATCGAGTTGAACACCACCACGATCAGGATCACCACCGCGTCCTTGAGTTCGCCAATGGCGCCCGCCAGCAGCGCCGCACCGACCAGCACCCCGGTCAGCACATTGCGGAACTGGTCGACGAATTTCAGCCAGGCCGGCCGCTTCGGCTTTTCCGCGAGGCGGTTCGGCCCGTGCAGTTCCAGACGGCGCTCCGTCTCGGCGCCGGAGAGGCCGCGTGCCGGATCGGCGTCCAGTTCGGCGCAGGCCACTTCGACGCTACGCGTGTGCCAGAGGGTGTGAGGGACCACGATCATGGGTTGGACCCTACGCCAATGTCCCGACCTTCCGCACCTCGCGCGCGCGCCGTCATGGCACCCACCCCTCGCCACCTTCAACGTCCAGGTGCGCCGCCCATTCGCGCCATACCGCCCAGGCCACCGCCAGGACGATGGGGCCGACGAACAATCCGACCAGGCCGAAGGCAAGCAGGCCGCCCAATACTCCGAACAGCACCAGCAGGAAGGGAATGGCGCCAACACTGCTGATGAAGATCGGGCGCACCACATTGTCGATCTGGCTCACCACCGCCGCGCCCCAGAGCCAGACCCCAATGGCGGCGGCGGTCTCGCCCTGGAACAGCAGCCAGGCACCGGCCCCACCCCAGGCCAATGGGGTGGCGAAGGGAATCAGGGCGCACAGCGCGGTCAACACCCCCAGCGTCACCGGCGAGGCTAGCCCCGCCACCCAGTAGCCGACACCGGCGACCGCGCCCTGCACCAGGGCGGTGATCAGGATGCCGTAGACCACGGCACGGGTGGTCATGGCGGCGGCGGCGAGATAGTCATGGGTGCGCGGGCCGATGAAACGTGCCAGGACATGGCGCAACTCGCGCACCATGCGGGCGCCGTCGCGATAGAAGAAGAACAGGCTGACCAACACCAGCACCAGCTTGGCCAGATTCTTTCCGACGCCGCCGGCCAGAGACGCCGCCTCGCCGAGGTGCGCCCCCATCCAGGTCTTGACTGCGCTGATCACGCCCTGCGGATCGGCAAGGAAATGCGCCCGTTCCAGCGCCAGCCAGTCTCCCAGCCAGGGCAGGCCAAGCAGAAATGTGGGTACCTCCGGTGGCTGTGACACGAATCCGCGCAGGCCCGCGTAGAACCCCGCCACTTCCTGCTGCGCCAGCCAGCCGAACCACAACAGGGGCGCGAACAGCGTCAGCGCTGCCAGGGAGGTGCTCAGGCTGGCGGCGAGCGTATCGCGGCCTCGACAACGCATGCGGATACGTTCCGACAACGGCCAGGAGGCATAGGCCAGCACTGCCGCCCAGGCCAGTGCCGCGAAAAATGGCCGCAGCACCAGAAAGACGAGCAAGGCCAGGCCAGTCAAAGCCAGCCAGGGCGTCAGACGGCGGCTGATCGGCGAGGCGGCGGCCACGCCGGTCACTCGCCGCTGGCGGGGCCGCTCCCCTCCTGCTGGAACCGCCTGTCTTCCAGCGTCTGCTGAGTGGCCGACTGCTTCAAGGCCACCTGGCCCAGCAGGAAAAGCAGGCCCAGAAGCAGCGCGCCCACCACCGCCACGGCGATGCGGATGCCAAGAGGGCGGTGGCGCGAAGGGGTGGATGTGATGTCGTGCATGTCAGGCTCCAGTCTGGTTGCGCATGGCTGCGACCGCGGACACAGGATAGGCCGCCATGTGAACCAGGAGAATTCATATATTCAATCGCAACGCTTCGAAAAAACCGAACAGTCGCCCGAAGCCGTCTCGAACCTCGGACGCGATTCAGCCGCCGAGGTTCACGACAAGTCGCGGCTGTCTCCGGCTTGCGGCGCTTCCACCCGCCAACCCAGCCGTTCCTTGATCAGCGCGGCGAAATCGAGAGCGGTTTCCGCCTCGCCATGCACCACGAATACCTGTTTCGGCGGCGCCCGGAAATGACCGAGCCAGGCCAGCAAGGCGTCGCGGTCGGCGTGGGCGGAGAGGCCGCCGAGGGTATATAGCGCTGCCTTGACCGGCACATCCTGGCCCATCAGGCGGATGCGCTTGGCGCCGTCCACCAGGCGGCGGCCAAGCGTGCCTGCGGCCTGGAAGCCGGTGATGAGGAGCGTGGCGTTCTGCCGTGGCAGGTTGGCGCGCAGGTGGTACTTGATGCGGCCGGCGTCGCACATGCCACTGGCGGAGATGATGACCGCGCCGCCGGCGATGCGGTCCAGCGCCTTCGACTCCTCGGCGTCGCCGACGAAGGCGAGCTTCTGGAAATTCGCCATGCCGCCATACTCGTCGATCAGCGCGTGCGTCTCCTCGTCCAGCAAGGCCAAATGCTTGTAGGTGATCTCGGTGGCGGCGGTGGCCATCGGCGAATCGACGAACACGGTGAGCTTGGGAATGCGGCCCTGTCGGGTCAGGTCGGCCAGCAGGTAGAGCATGTCCTGGGTGCGGCCGACGGCGAAGGCGGGCACGATGAGGTTGCCGCCCTTTTTGAACAGGGTGTCGTTGACCACCCGCACCAGTTCGTCCTCGGTTTCCTCCATGCTCTTGTGCAGGCGGTTGCCGTAGGTCGACTCCACGACCAGGTAGTCCGCCTCGCTGATCGCGGTCGGGTCGCGCACCAGCGGCCGTGACGGTTGCCCGAGATCGCCGGAGAACACGATCTTGCGCCGACGGGCTCCGCTGCCCAGCCCGACTTCCACGATGGCGGAGCCGAGAATATGGCCGGCATCGCGGAACAGGCAGCGCACCGCCGGATGTGGCGCGATCTCCTGGTCATAGTCCACCGGTTCCAGGCGCTTCAGGGTGTTGCGTGCCTGCTCAACGGTATAGAGCGGCGCCACGTCATGCCGGGGCGCCTTCTTTTTCGACTTGAATCGCCGGTAGTTCTCGTTCTCCGCCTCGCGCTCCTGGATATGTCCGGCGTCCGGCAACATCACCGACAGCAGGTCACAGGTGGCGCGGGTGGTGTAGATGGGCCCCTTGAAGCCGAGCGCCACCAGTCGCGGCAACAGGCCGGAATGATCGATGTGCGCGTGACTCAGGAGGACGAAATCGATCGTCGCGGGATCGAAGGCAAACGCCTGGCGGTTCTTCTCGCGTGCCTCGCGCCCCCCCTGGAACATGCCGCAATCGACCAGGAAACGCGTGCCCCCGGCCTCCAGCAGATAGCGCGAGCCGGTGACTTCGCGTGCGGCACCGAGAAAGGTGATTTTCATCTGGTTCGCTCCTTGCCCTCAAATACGTCCGGGACGGAGGGATACCACTGCATGAAACGGCCCCGCCCTGTTCAAGCGTAGCCCAGAAGGCGCTGATGGCGAGGGGCTGTCAGGCCCGTACCGCCAGCAAGACTAGCCCGGATATTTCACGATCACCCGCAAGGTGGAGATCCGGGCAATAGAGAGT